>CAXTJZ010000039.1:0-21536 GCA_964244695.1 uncultured Acetobacteraceae bacterium | reverse complement strand
GTATCGCACGCAGGCCGAAACCTACCTGCTCGATATCCCGAACGGCGGCCAGGTGACGGTGCGCAACAACATTTTCGTCAAGAACGCTTCAGGGGTTGGCGCCAACGCAATGTCGTTCACCTTCCTGCTCGAGGGCGCCAGTGACAGCAGGCCGCAAAGCGTGGACGTCGAGAACAACACGTTTGTCACGTTCGCGAAGACCTATGACGGAAGCCATACCAATTTCCCGATGGCGTTCCTCTATCCCAGCCTGGTGCCGGGCACGTCCGGCTGGCCCTCCGGCATCGGCACGCGCGTGATGAAGAATGCGTTTGTCGGCTACTGCACAGGAAGCAGCGGCAGCGTGGCGGAGAACTATCGCGGCGACATCGCCGTGGTGGAGAGCTTCTCGGAGCTGACACGGATTTACGGGCTTACCACCAAGATTGATGCCAGCGACGCGGCGCTTGCCTCGGCTTTCACCGGTTATGTGCCGGAGGTCGGGACGCCGTCTTACGAGTTCCGCTTCGGCGCTACGCCGTCTCGGCGGCTGACGACGATCGGAGCGGAGGATTGAGGCAAGGCCTTGTTTTTTGACAAAAGAAGCAAAAAACTTTTCTCCCGTTCGGCGGCCGTATCAGCAGCCACCGACCGGGAGTAAGAGTTTGTGGCCCTTTTCTAAAAAAGCACTGCTTGCCTTGCTTACTTCAAATAGGTCCGCGCCAAGGAGGATACCCCACGCGCCAGATCCAGCCAAGGGTGCCGGCGCTCCATATCCTCCGCCAGCGCTTCCCGATGCACACGCTTCTCCGTCGTCGTATGCAGCATGGAGCGGTCGTGCACGCGATAGTCGGCCAGGATCTTGCGCACGCCCAGGCCGAAGCCGCCGCGCTCGGCAATGCGGGCCCACAAGTCGAAATCCTCCCAGCCGTAGCGCACGTGGTCGTAGCCGCCTGCAAGCGCCCAGGCGGATTTGCGCACCAGCGCCATTGCGTCGATGTAGTTGCCCGGCTGCAGGCGCAGCACCGAATACGGCGCCTCGCCGACCACGTCGCTCGCGTCGCCGAACTTCTGAATCGCAGGATAGGCGTAGGCGGCGGTACTGTCTTGCAGGTGACAAAGCAGGGTTTCACAGGCGGTGGGGCGCAGGCGGTTGTCGGCGTCAAGCGGCAACACGAACGGTGTCTCGGCCGTAGCGAAGCCGCTGTTGCGCGTGAAACCAAGGCCCGCGTTCTCACGATGCCGCAGCACGCGCACGCGGTTAAAACGCTGTGCGTTCGCGCGTATCCAGTCCAGCACCATCGCACCTGAATCGTCGGGTGAGGCGTCCTCGATCACCACGAGGTCGAGCAGATGCAGGGTCTGCTCGGCCACCGATTGCAACGCTTCGGGCACGTAGTCGGCGTAGTTGAACACGGGTACGATGACGGTGACCAGTGCCTGGCCGAGGTCGTCGCGGACGAACAGCGTGTCGGATTGCGGCACGTGCGGCGCCGGCGTGGGCGGCAGCGCGTCACGGTAGCGCTGGCGCTCGAAGGCCGCGGCCCCGGCCGCCCCGCCTTCTATTTGCGCCAGCATCAGCGCGAAGGCCTCTGCGCGCGCTTCGGGTCCGAAACGGGCGATCGAGACGTGGTAGGCGGCCTGTGCCAGCCGGGCGCGCTCGTCCGGGCGCTCCACCAGCCGGCTCAGCGCGCCGAACCACTCGTCCTCGCTGGCGGCGAGCAGGCCGGAGGTGCCGTCTTCGATGGCGCGGCGGAACGGGCCGGTAGGCGAGGCGACGGTGGGCACGCCGGCCAGTGCTGCCTCGAAGAATTTCAGCTCGCTTTTCGCCTCGCAGAAGATGTTGTCCGTCTGCAGCGGGGCGATGTTGATGGCGAAACGCGCAATCTCACCGGGCAGGTCGGCGAGGCTCACCATGTCACGCCATTCGATGCGGTCGGCGAGGTCGGCAAACTCGGCAAACTCATCGATCAGAACAAGGCCTTCGCCGCTGGAAGGGTCACGGAACAGGGTCAGCCGGGTTTGCGGATAGGCGCGCAGCACGCGGGCGATGGCGGGCGCGGCCGCGGCGAAATCGCGTTGGTGGGTGCGCGAGCCGCCGGCATAGCCGATGCGGATGATGTCGTCGGCGTAGCTGAGCCAGTCGCGATGCGCGCGCCTGGCGGCGTCGTGGCTGGCCGCGTCGAAGCCGTTCGGCAGCACGTAGGCCGGCCGACCTGTCAGACGTGCCTGGTGAGCCAGCTCTTCGGTGGGGCAGGTGACGAGGTCGCAACCGCGCATCGTGCGGCCGATCAGGCGGAAGAACTCCTGGGTGTCCACTTCGGAGAAGCGCTGGCTGCGTATGCCATCGATCACCTCGATCGTGGCCAGTTCCGGGCGGAACATCAAATCGTCCACATCGAAGACGACGGTCGCACCCTGTTCGTGCGCCACCTGAATAATACCGGCAATGTGCGTGCTGTAGGGCACGCGCCACAGCACCACCAGGCGCGCGCCTGCCAGCTCGGCGGGACCCACCGGCCCGGCCTCGGACCAGCCGGCATCCAGGCCCAGGCTGCGCGCCGCTTCCACGTAGCGTTCCACGCGGTAGGTGCTGCCTGGCGTGTGGCCTTCGCCGCTGATGAACAGCACGTTGGGGTGTCTGATAACGGGCGGTTCCGGCTCGGGTGCGATAGCGGGAATTGGGGCGGGCACCTCCGCCATAGTTACCGGTGCGGCCTGTACCACGTCCCCAGGGCCGCCCCCGCGCAGGCGGCGCAGCGGCTGCGTCAAGCGCCAGCTGGTCGAGGACAGCATCTGCGCGCGCGACTCCGCCAGTGCGGCACCATGCGCCTGTGCGCCTTCCAGGTGAGTTTCCGCCGCCAGCGCGCGCGCCCGAGCCGCATCCAGCGCCGCGCGCGTGTCCTCTAGGGCAGCAAGCGCGCCAGTCAGCTCGGCCGCGCGTGCGTGCAGGGCAGCGGCACTTTCAGCTACTTCGCGCTCACGCGCGGACACATCGTGGCGCGCCCGGGCCAGGTTCGCGCGCACGCCCCGATGCGTCTCTATCAGCGCCTGATACATCGGGAATATCTTATTCACCTCGCTTTGCGCGTTTTCCGCCCAGCCGCGCGTGGACTCCAGTTCCGCCTGCACCTGCGTCAGCTTCGTCTCAGTGTCCGCCAGATGTAGCCCGGCATGTTGCAGATCGCGTGTGGCTATCCAGCGTTCGCCCAACAAGGCGAAACGCTCGCGCACGGTGTTGATCTCGCGCGGGTCTCGCAACGCACATAGTTCCGCCAGCCCGCCGCCGGCCTCACCCACGGCAAGCACACCCAAACCATGCCCGTGCAGGAACTCGAAGGACGGATGCAAGTGGCACAGCTCCGCCCACAACCGGAACACGCCGAAATCCTGCTCGCGCACGTTGGTGTCGTGGAACAGCACCACGCCGCGGCGCGACATCTTCGGCAGCCACGTGGCGAAGTCGTGCGAGACGTCCTCGTAACGGTGCCGCCCATCGATGTGCAGCAGGTCGATGCTGCCATCCAGCACGCGTGTGCTCGCATCGTCGAAGGTGGTGCGCAGCAGCGTGGAAAAGCCGGCGTAGCGCTGGTCGTGGAAGCGTTGCAGGTCCGCATACACGTCGTCGCCGTAAAAGCCGGCGTGCTCGTCGCCCTCCCAGGTGTCGATGGCGATCGCGCGTGCGTCCAGCCGCTCGCGCAGAACAGCTTCGCAGAAAGCGGCATAGGAGACGCCGTTATGCGCGCCGAGCTCGACGATGCTGGCGGGGCGGTGCTGGCCCACGATCCAGTGCGCGAACGGCACGTGGCCGAACCAGGCGCTGTCCACGCCCAGGCGGGACGGGCGCCAGAAGAGGGGGGCTAGGGCTTCGGCTGTTAAAGAATCGTTCATGCGGCCCACGTCCGGAGAAAAAAGGGAGCAGTTCTTTTTTGAAAAAAAGAACCAAAAAACTTTCGCTTCTGAGGCTGCGGCCGGCAGCCGCATTGCACTTCAAGGTACGCGTTTCGCGGACACAGACGGCGACAGCGGAGTCGAAAGTATTTTTTGGTTCTTTTTTCAAAAAAGAACTGCTTTCTTCCTCGCCACGTCAGTCAGTGTCGCATGCAGCGCCTCAGCCTGCGCTCCGTAGTCCATGATTTCACCAGCCAGCGGGCTGCGATACCCTGCCAGGCGGCCCGGCGTATCAAGCAACGCCGTCACAGCCGCGCTCAGTCTCTCATGACTGCCATCGATCGGGATAAGCGTGCCGTTCACCCCATCCACAATCGCCTCGGCCGGGCCGCCGCCCGTGGTGGCGATCACCCACACGTCGCGCGCCAGGGCTTCACGCACGGTCAGGCCGAAGCTTTCCTTCCATTGCGACGGGAACACAAGCACGTCGATGCCGGCAAAAAAGACGTCCATCCCGCTCTGGGTGTAAGCGGGGACGACCCGCAGAGCGCCCTGTACGCGCCATTCGGACGCGTCCACGCTGGAGAAGCCGAGGTTGAGGGTGTTGTCGACGAGAACAAGCTCCCAGTCGTCACGGTCCAGCGCCTCGAAGGCGCGTTTGACGATGGAGAAGCCCTTCACCTCCACATTGCCGCCGACATAGGCGAAGCGCAGCTTGGCCGCGGGTTCGCGCGGCAGGCGGGCGGTGGGCAAGCGCACGCCGTTGGGCGCCACGATGATCTTTTCGGGCGGGATACCGTTGGCGATGTGCAGCGCACGGTGCGCTTCACTTGGTGAAAGCAGCAAGGCGGCGCCCAGCATCGCGGCGTGCATCAGGCGGGCGCGCTGTTCGAGGTGGTAGGCGCCCGGCAGGCAATTCTGACAGATGTGCAGGTCGATCTTTGTCTGGAAGCAATATGTGCCGTCCTCGCGCACCATGAACTGGCGGGCGCACAGCCACCAGGCATCATGCAGCGTGATCACGTAGGGAATGCCGCGCTGGATGCAGGCGGCGGCGAGGCTGGCACTCAGGCCCTGGATCGCATGCAGGTGCACAACGTCCGGCTGGACCGCGTCCAGTACATGGCCGAACGCCACGCCTCCGGCCGGGTCGTCGAAGGCGGCGCCTGTGGCGGTCGCCGCCGTGGGCACCGCGAAGCCGGTGATCCCGTCCTGGTCCGTGCGCGTGGTCACGCGGTCCGGCGCGTCCTGCGGCAGGCCGGTGAAGATGTGCACGTCCGTGTCGCCGCGCGCGTGCAGGCGGCTTGCCATTTCTTCCACAACGAGGGTGGCGCCGCCGTAGCTGCGTGGCGTGTAGTAGATGTTGGCGAACAAGACGCGCAGGGGCTTGCGTACGCGCTGGTCCGGAGCGCGGGCCAGCAGGGGCGCCACTTGCGCGTGTGCGACTGGGTCCGGCGCGTAGCGCGCGAGCGCGGTATGCAGCGCCGCCTCGCCCAGGCGTGCGCGCAGGGCGGCGTCGTCTGTCAGGCGGCACAGGGCGGTGAACCAGGCGTCCTCGTCATCCGCCAGCAGGCCGTTTTCGCCGTCGCGCACGGCATCGGTGAAATGCGCGCGGGGCGAACAGACGGAGGGCAGGCCTAGCACGGAAGATTCCAGGAATTTGATGTTGCTCTTGGAATCGTTGAACAGCGTGGATTCCAGGGGGGCCACGCCGATGTCGCTTTCGGCCAGCAGCGCCATGTAGCGTGCAAATGGTACGGGTGGCAGTTGTTCCACTTGTTCAGCTACCGCCGCGAAGTCCGCAGGCAGGGTGAGTTCACCCACGATGCGCAGGCGCAGGTTCGGGCGCGCCTGCAACGCGCGTAGCAGGGCAGGCCCGGCCTGGCGGAAATCCGCGTCATGAGTCTTGGTGCCGGAGCCGTAGGTGACCAGGACGGCGTCTCGCACTGGCGCCGCGGCCCGCCAGCCCCGCAAGCCGGCGGCCAGGCCCAGCGTCTCGTCATCCAGCGCGTTCTCTATCACCCAAGTTTCTGCAAGGCCGGACTCGCGCATGACCTGCGCCAGATGCGGCGTGCTGGCGATTCCCGCACCGCAGGCCAGCATTGCGCTGCGATACAGTTCGACTCCGGACAGGATGCCTTCGCGCATGCCTGGCTCAAGCGAATCCACGTTGCGGTTATGCAGGAACAGGTCGCGGTCGAAGATGAGATCGTCCACTTCCCAGGCCGTGGGAAGACGCAAGCCGTGCAGCCGCTCGATCAGGCGCAGCACGGGCTCGTAGCCCGGGACGCGGTAGAGGATCACCTGGGTGGCCAAGGCAGCGGCCGAGAGGCACTCGTCCGTACGCCGCCAATCGACCACGCGGCACGGCACCCCCAGGCGCGTGAACAGCTCCTGCTTCTGCCACACGCGGTATTTGGCGCATTGCTGCAGGCTCAGCTCGGCGATGATGAGAACCGAGGGCGCCAGCACTGTGCAGGGCAGGGGCATGATGGCCGCCGCCCGCAAGCCGGAAGAGGCTGCTGCCGCCCGGCCGGCGACGGCACGGCGCAGCATCGCGCGCTGGCGAGACATCTGACGCGACTTGGCCCACAGCGCCCGCACCCCCTTGCGACGCGCGAGTGCCGCTGCCTGACGCAGCAAAAGCGCTTCCGCGCTTGCCGTTGGAGGAAGGCCGCGCGCCAGGTCCGCCGCGAGCCGTAGCGGCAACGTCAGCCGCCAGAAGAAGCTGTCCCGCATGGCCTGCACTTGCTGGCGTAGCGCGTGCGCCTCGCCGCCCTGGCCGCCGGCCCGCAAACCCTGCAGGGCGGCGCTGGCCAGTGCCTGTTCGGCAACGAGACGCAGATGCTGCACCTCAGCGTGCGCTTCCGCCAACTCGTCCCGGAAAACCGTGCTCGCCGGCGCGTCGTCCTGCATACCGCGTCCTACTGGCCGGGGAAGCTTCCTACAAGCCGCGGGCTAGGTCAGCCGGGCCTGGCATCTGCGTTGCCGCGATTGTGGGACACGAAGGGCGAAGGACACCAAGACGAAAGCGTGGAGTTCGCCGAAGTGGGTCCTCCGAGTGAGACAAGGATAACCCACGAGCTGCTCACCTCATAACCCGCCCTGCGGATGAATGTGCCTTGAACCCCTATCTTACTTGCGGAGGCCACCCCGCTCTTTCCATGGCCGGCGTCGAAGGAGGAGTGCAGTAGCGGACCGGCCTGGAAGGGCCGGCTTCTCTGGCGCGGCTTCGGGCTGGCAGGGGCGGCGATGTGTGTTAAACGCCCGCGCTCCATCGGACGAGAAGAAGCTTGGAAGCGCTACAGCCCGTACGCGGCACACGAGACATACTTGGCGAGGACCAACGCCGCTTCGCGCACGTGGTCGCCACGGCGCGCCGGACCGCTTCCCTCTATGGGTTCGACGAGTGGTCCACGCCCATCTTCGAGGACACACGCGTGTTCGCCCGCACGCTGGGCGACACGTCCGACGTGGTCACCAAGGAGATGTACACCTTCCAGGACCGCGGCGGCGACAGCCTGACGCTGCGGCCGGAGAACACCGCCGGGATCTGCCGCGCGCTGGTGACTGCCGGTCTGACGCAGTCGCTGCCGCAAAAGATATTCTACGCCGGGCCGATGTTTCGCTACGAGCGGCCGCAGAAAGGCCGCTACCGGCAGTTCCACCAGTTCGGCGCCGAGCTGATTGGCGCGCCGGAGCCGCTGGCCGATGCCGAGGTGATGGCACTCGGCTGGCAGATACTGGACGGGCTGGGCCTGGCAGAAGATGTGATGCTGGAGCTGAACACGCTGGGCGACACGCCCAGCCGCGATGCCTATCGCCGCGCGCTGGTAGCCTATTTCGATAGCCATCGCAGCGCGCTGTCCGCCGACAGCCAGGAGCGGCTCACGCGCAACCCGATGCGCATCCTGGACAGCAAGGACGAGGCCGACCGCGCGCTCGTGGCCGGCGCGCCGACCATCGGTCCGTATCTGACGGACGAGGCGGCCGGATTCTACGAAGCGGTGCGCACCCATTTGGCCGCGTTCGGCGTGCCGTTCCGCGAGAACCCGCGCATCGTCCGCGGCCTGGACTATTACAGCCACACCGCGTTCGAATTCGTGACCACAAGGTTGGGCGCACAGGGCACGGTGATGGCCGGCGGACGTTATGACGGACTGGTGGCAGAGATGGGCGGGCCACCTACGCCGGCGGTTGGCTGGGCCGCGGGCATCGAGCGGTTGTCCATGCTGCTGGCCGAGGCACCTCCGCCGCCGGCCACAATCGCCGTGATTCCGCTTGGCGAGAAGGCCGAAGCCACGGCAGTGGCGCTGCTGCAGGCGCTGCGCCAGGCCAACATCCGCGCGGAGATGGCCTATCGCGGCAACATGAAGAAGCGGATGGAACGGGCGAACAGGCTTGGCGCGCGCGCTGTGGTGATCATCGGTGACGACGAGGCGGCGCGCGGCGTGGCGGCGGTGAAGGATCTGGCGTCAGGTGTTCAGGTCGAGGTCGCGCTGGAGGATGTGGCGCGGTCTTTGAGTGTTTAAGGCAAGGCCTTCTTTTTTGAAAAAAAGAAGCAAAAAACTTTTGCTCCCTGTCGGCGAGTGTCCGGATAGGTCCGCGACAGCGGAGTCAAAAGTTTTTTGGTTCTTTTTTTCAAAAAAGAAATGCTTTCTTTCTTACCCGAGTTTGCGTGAATGTTAGACCTAGCCGGAAAATTCGACAGGATAGTCCTGCGCGCTGAGGAACTACGTCATGACCTGTCCAGCGGCCTGACAGGCGAAGCGTTCTCGCGCGCCTCCCGAGAACTGTCCGAACTGGAGCCGGTGGTCGCGCGCATAGAGGAATGGCGCGCGGCTGAAACCGAAGCCGCCGGCGCCGAGCAGTTGCTGGCCGATCCGGAAATGCGCGAGATGGCGGAAGCCGAGTTACGTGATCTGCGCGAGCGCTTGCCGAAGCTGGCGCGCGAGATACAGTTGGCCCTGCTGCCGCGCGACGAGGCGGACGAGCGCAGCGCCATACTGGAGATACGGCCTGCTGCCGGCGGTGATGAGGCGGGGCTGTTTGCTGCGGAGCTCTTTGCTGCGTACCAGAAATATGCGGGCCTGCGTGGCTGGCGTTTCGAGCTGATGGATTATGGCGAGACGGAACTGGGCGGGCTGAAGGAAGGCATTGCCGAGATCACCGGGCGCAACGTGTTCGCGCGGTTGAAATACGAATCCGGCGTGCATCGCGTGCAGCGCGTGCCAACGACGGAGACCCAGGGGCGTATCCACACCAGCACGGTTACAGTGGCGGTGTTGCCGGAGGCCGAAGAGGTGGACGTTCAGGTCAATGAGAGCGACTTGCGCATCGACGTCTATCGTGCCTCAGGTGCCGGCGGGCAGCACGTGAATAAGACGGAATCAGCCGTGCGCATCACTCACATCCCGACGGGTATAGTTGTGGCGATGCAGGAGGAGCGCAGCCAGCACAAGAACCGCGCCAAGGCGATGAAGATATTGCGCGCGCGCATGTACGAGGTGCAGCGGGCGGATCTGCACGCCACGCGCTCGGCGGACCGTAAGAGCCAGGTGGGAACGGGCGACAGGAGCGAGCGGATTCGCACGTATAATTTTCCGCAGGGGCGGGTGTCGGACCACAGGATAAATCTGACGTCGCACAAGATCGATCGGGTGATGGCCGGAGAGTTTGACGAATTCGTCGATGCGCTGACGGAGGAGGATCAGGCGGCTCGCCTGGCGGCTGAGGGGTAATGAAGAAAGCAAGGCCTTCTTTTTTGAAAAAAAGAAGCAAAAAACTTTTGGTCCCTCTCGGCGAGACTTCGGATAGGTCCGCGACAGCGGAGCAAAGGTTTTTTGCTTCTTTTTTCAAAAAAGAAGGCCTTCCTTCCTTTTCTTAACTTCCGCGCCGTCCTGCATCCGTGCAAACACTGCCAGATGCTAACGCGTCGAGTCCTCCTTTCCGCCCCCTTGGTGGCCCTGCCGCTCGCCGTCCGCGCGCAGGACGGGTTTGGCGCGTTCGTCGCCTCCGTGCGGGCCGAGGCGGTGGCGGCAGGGGTGCGCAGTTCGGTGGTGGATGCGGCGTTTGAAGGCGTGGTGCCGAACGCCAAGGTGATCGAGCTGGACCACCACCAGCCGGAGTTCGAGCTGACCTGGCCGCAATACCGGGCGCGGGTGTTGCCGCAGACGCGGCTGGACAAGGCGCGTGCGGTTTATGCGCAGGAGACGTCGACTCTGGCTTCGGTGACCGAGCGCTACCGGTGCGACCCGCGCATCGTGATGGGTATCTGGGGGCTGGAGTCCAATTTTGGCGAGCGGACCGGCACGTACCGGATCGTCGAGGCGCTGGCGACGCTGGCCTATGAGGGGCGGCGGCGGGAGTATTTCCGCAAGGAACTGATAAACGCGCTGCGCATACTTGAGGCGGGCGACGTGTCGCCGCGGGCGATGACCGGAAGCTGGGCGGGGGCCATGGGCCAGCCGCAATTCATGCCAAGTTCCTATCTGGAATACGCGGTGGACGCGGATGGCGACGGCCGGCGCGACATCTGGACGGACCGGACGGATGTGTTCGGGTCGGTCGCAAACTATTTCGTCAAATGCGGCTGGCGCTGGGGCGAGCCCTGGGGGCAGCCGATCCAGGCGCCACAGGCGCTGAGCGCGGGCGATACGGGCGTGGAACACCAGCGCACGCTGGGCGAGTGGGAGGCGGCCGGCGTGCGGCGCGCGGACGGGTCCAAGTTCACCCGCAAGGACGTGCGCGGCGCGGTGTTGCTCCCCGATGGCGCCGGCGGCGACGCCTTCATGGTGTACCATAATTTCAGCGTCATACGGCGCTACAACTCGCCGATCTTCTACGCGCTGGGCGTGGGCCTGCTGGCCAACGCGGTGGCGTGATGCCGCTGGGCCGGATCGGCCTCGCGCTGCTGACCGCGCTGGGCCTGTCCGGCTGCCTGCACCGCCGGCCGCCGCCGGCGCCGGCTTTCACCGCCGCGCCGCATTACGCGCTGGGCGGCGCGTATCGGGCAGGGGGGCACTGGTACTATCCGGCCGAGGATTACGCGCTGGATACGACGGGCATCGCGTCCGTCTGGAACAACGGCGCGGGGCTTACGGCGGATGGCGAGCTGCGCGATCCTGCCGCGCTGACGGCGCAGATGCAGACCTTGCAGATGCCCGCCGTGGTCGAGGTGACCAACCTGGAAAACGGGCGGCAGCTGCTGGTGCGGGTGAATGACCGCGGGCCGGCATCACCCGCACGGGTGATCGCCGTCTCGCCACGGGCGGCGGTGCTGCTCGGAATGGCGGCTGGCGGCGCCGCGCGCGTGCGTGTCCGGCTGGACCAGATGCTGAGCCGGGCGATGGTGGAACAGGTGGGCGGCGGGCCGAAGCTGGCGATCGTTACAGCACCCGCGGGCGCGGTGACAGAAGAGACGCTGTCCACGCCGGGTGCTGCCGCCGGCCCAGCGCGGGTGATAGGTGGGGCGCGGGTGGAGCAGGCCGGCGCGCATGTGGCGGATCGGCTGCCCGAGCGAGTGACGCAGAGCTACGCGCAGCCCGGCACGCTGATGATACAGGCAGGGCGTTTCGGGCGGTTCACCTACGCAAACGCGATGGCTGCGAAGCTGGCGGGACTCGGCGCCGACGTGGTCCGCTCCAGAGTGGATCGCCAGACGGTGTATGGCGTGCAGGCGGGGCCGTTCGGCACCATTGCGCAAGCCGATGCGGCGCTGGACCAGGCGCTGCGGGCGGGCGTGGTTGATGCGCGTATTGTTGTTCAGTGAGGAGGGCTCTTATGGGTTCGACACGTCGGGATGTGCTTCTGGGTGGCGCGGCACTGGTGGCGGCGGGGCCAGCCTGGGCGCGGCCCAAGCACGCGAGCAAGGAGGCCACGGCCGCGCATAAGGCTGGCGCCGGCGGGGACGACGACGATACCGGCGGGCCGGATAGCGGAGCGGCCAGTTCGACCGGCTCGGCAGCGGATACGCCGCTGGGACCGATGGACACCTCGGCCAAATGGGCGGTGATCACCGACTTTAACACGGGCGCCGTGCTGCTGGACAAGGCGGCCGATGAAGAGATGCCGCCCAGCTCGATGACCAAGCTGATGACAGCCTACATCGTATATTCCAAGCTGAAGGCCGGTACTCTGCGGCTGGACCAGACGCTGCCTGTGAGCGAGCATGCCTGGCGCACGCAGGGCTCCAAGATGTTCGTCGAACTCGGCGCGCAGATTCCGGTGGAGATGCTGATACGCGGCATGATCATCCAATCCGGCAACGATGCTTGCATCGTGCTGGCGGAGGGAATCGCCGGATCCGAAGAGCAGTTCGTGGAGATGATGAACGCGGAGGCCAAGACCCTTGGCCTGACGCATAGCGAGTTCCGCAACTGCACCGGCTGGCCCGACCCCGCCCACCACATGAGCGTGCGCGACATCGCGACATTGGCCAAGCGCATCATCCAGGATTTCCCGGAATACTATCACTATGATGCAGAAAAGACGTTCACCTATCACGGCATCATTCAATATAACCGCAACCCGCTGGTGCAGCGCGGCATGGCGGACGGACTGAAGACCGGGCACACGGACGCAGGCGGGTTCGGCGTGGTGGGCAGTGCCGAGCATAACGGGCGGCGCGTGATCATGGTGCTGAACGGCATGCCGTCCAAGCGTGCGCGCATCGAGGAGAGCGTGCGTTTGATGGGCTGGGCGTTCGCGAACTTCGAGAACGTGACGCTGTTCTCCGGCAACGACGTGGTGGAGAACGCGCCTGTGTATCTCGGGTCCCGCCGCACGGTGCCGCTGGTGGGCGGGCAGAACCTGACGCTCACCTTGCCGCGCGCCTGGCGCCAGCACGCGCATGTGGCGGTGGCGTATGACAGTCCGATACCGGCGCCTGTGATGCGTGGCGCGGTGGTGGGAAAGATCACGGTGAGCGGGCAGGGCGTGCCGGCAAGCGAGATCCCGCTGGTGGCTGGCGAGGATGTTGGGCGTATGGGGCTTCCCGGGCGGGCAGTGGCGGTCGTTACGCGTTTCATTGCTGGGGTTTAGGAAGCAAGAAAGGCCTTCTTTTTTGAAAAAAAGAAGCAAAAAACTTTTACTACTGACGCTGTTGATGCGTGTGTGTTGGTCCAGGACAAATAGGGCCGTGGACACAGGCGTGGTAGCAAAAGTTTTTTGGTCCTTTTTTTCAAAAAAGGACTGCTTGCTTCCTTGTTCCTAGTCTTCGAAGGCGGCGAAGGCGCAGGCAAGACCACCGCCATGGCCGCCGTCGCCGCCTCACTGGGCGAGCGCGCGGTGGTGACCCGCGAGCCAGGCGGCACGCCAGAGGGCTTGGCCCTACGCGCGCTGCTTCTGGCCGGAGACGCACCCGACTGGGACCCGATGGCCGAATTGCTCCTGATGGTGGCGGCAAGGGTGCAGCACGTGGCGCGGGTGATACGTCCGGCGCTGGCGGCCGGCCGCGTGGTGCTGTGCGATCGATTCGTGGGGTCCACCCTGGCCTATCAGGGCGTAGGGCGCGGACTGGACCAGGGGTTCATTTTGGACTTGCACCGGGCTGCCGTCGGTTTATTGCCGGACCTGACAATCCTGCTGGACGTGGACCCGCGTGTGGGGTTGCTGCGAAGCGGCCGGCGGCTGGCGGCGAGCGGGCAGGACGAGGGGCGCTTCGAGGGGTTGGATTTATCGTTCCATGAGCGTGTCAGGGCGTCGTTCCTGGCGCAGGCGAAGATGTCGCGCAGCGTGGTGATCGATGCTGCAGCGCCTGAACAGGATGTAAGGACGGCCGTGACGGATGCGGTGGACGCGTTTCTGTGCGCCTGAGATTGTGGCCTGGCTGGCTGGGTAAAGTTGCTGGCGCGCTCGCGATTGGTGGTTTGGCCGCCTGCAGCCAGGCAGCTCAGGAAGCCAACACGCAGGCCTGCACGAAGGAGAGTGTGGCAGACCTGCCGATGGCGCCGGGGATCGCCTGGCCCGTGGTCGTCGCAGCGCTGGACGGGCAAGCGGTTTCCATGATGCTCGATACGGGAAGCGAGCGGCTGGGCGTGCGCAGCCAAGCGGCGGTGGAACTACGGCTGCCTCAGGACCGGCGGCATAGTACGCGCATGCGCGGGCTCGGCGGGACCAGCGTTGCGTATGACGTGGCACTACAGAGCTTCGAGATCGGCGGCACCGAACTCCCGCAGTCCGGCGCTGCGGTAATTGAAATGCCTGCGATGCCTGCAGCGCGGCCGGCCGTGGCAGGGGTGATCGGCGCGCAGACATTGTCCGACTACGATGTGGAGCTGGATTTCGTCAGGCGGCACGTGGTGTTCTGGGAGGTGTCAGGCTGTGCGCAGGTTATGCCGGCCTGGCAGGGCACTTGGTCGTCCGCCCGCCTGGCGCGCGGTGCGGGCAATCTGGTGAGCCTGGACGTTGACCTGAACGGCCAGGCGGTTCGCGCCTTGCTGGACACCGGCGCGCGGAACACCACCATCGATTTCGAGACGGCGAACCGCCTCGGCATCGGCTCGGCCGCGCTGGCTGCCGGCAAGGAAGTGGTCACCCGGGGAGCGGACGGCAGCGACGTGGTGGCACACGTCATCCGCATGCAGGAGGTCTCGGTGGGGTCGGTGCGATCGGCAAACTTCCCGGTACTGGTCAGCCCTGTGCACCTGCCGTTTGCTGGCATGCTTCTGGGTGTGGACCTCCTGCAGCATCGCGACGTCTGGATCAGCTACGCGGGGCGGGAGCTCTTTATCCGCTGATGCCTACAAGGCAGAAAGGCGTTGTTCTTTGAAAGAAGCAAATATCTGCCGCAGGGTGCGCTTCGTTGAAACGTACGCTTCAGCGCCCCTCGCGACAGCGCTAGTAACGTTTTTGGTCCTTTTTTTCAAAAAAGGACTGCTTGCGTTCCCTTCACTTCCGCCGACGCAGCCGCGCCGCATGCCGGGCCAGATCCTCGCCCGCGATCGGCTTGCGCAGCAGCACTGTCAGCCGGTCCTGCGCGGTAGCAAGCGCTTCTTCGGCGCGGGATTCGGCAAAGCCCGTGAGAAGCAAGGCAGGAAGCCCAGGGCGCCGCCGCCTGGTTTCGGTGATCAGCGACAGCCCTGTCATGCCGGCCATTGCGTAGTCGGTGATGAGCAGGTCGGTGGGCTGGCCGGAGTCGATAAGCGCAAGCGCGGCGGGGCCGTCAGCAGCTGTGGTGACGAGGAAACCGTGCGCCTCCATCTCGCTGGCGAGCACCTCGCGCACCATGCCGTCGTCATCGACCATGAGGACGCGCATGGCGGTGGTGGCTTCTGCGACGGGGGCAGGGGCGGCGGCCGGGGCAGCGGTGGCTGTGGCCTGATCGCTTGCCTGAGGGAACCAGAGGTGGATCGTGGTGCCCTGGCCTTGGGTGCTCGTTATGGCAAAGGCGCCGCCCGACTGTTCGGCAAAGCCGCGCGCCATTGCCAGACCCAGCCCGGTGCCCTGGCCCGGGTCCTTCGTCGTGAAGAAAGGTTCGCTGGCCCGGGCGAGGATTTCGGGCGCCATGCCGGTGCCGGTGTCGGTCAGTGTCAAATGCACGTAGGCGCCTGCAGGCAGGGTTGGCGGCGGCGGGGTCTCGGACGGGGCGGTATCTGCCGTCAGCGTAAGCGTGCCGCCGTCCTGCATGGCGTCACGCGCGTTCACCGCGATGTTGATGAGCGCAGTCTCCAGCTGGGGTTTGTCGGCCAGCAGGTTTGGTACGCCGTAGGGGACCTGCACGCGTATGTCGATCCCTGTACCGAGCGTATGCGCCAGCATGATGCGCAGCCCTTCCAGCAGGGCTTCCGGCGGCACGGGAGCGGCGGCCAGCTCGCCGCGGCGGGCGAAGGTGAGCAGGCGGCCGGTTATCGAGGCGCCACGGCCGGCGGCCTCCGCTGCCATGGTGGAAAGGCGGCGCACCGCGTCCTGATCGCCGGCGCGCCGCTGTATGAGGCTGAGGCCGCCCGTGACCGCCTGCAGCACGTTATTGAAGTCATGCGCGATGCCGCCGGCAAGCTGGCCCAGCGCTTCCATGCGTTGGGACTGGGCGAGCTGCGCCTGCACGGAGAGGCGGCTGGCGATCTCTTGGCGGACCCGGCCTTCAAGCTGTTCGTTCAGCGTCTGCAGGGCCGTCATGGCGGCTTGCCGGTCGCGCTCGCCCTGCCGGAGGGCGGCGGCGACCGCGTCCAGCTCGCGCAGGCCCAGACTGCTCATATCCGCATGGGAAGGGTGTGCGGCGAAGCGCGTCAGCGAGCGTATCGGCTGCAGGATGCGCTGACCCGTGAGAAAAGCGACCGCGGCGCTTGTGAGCATGCCAACCAGCCCCAGGCCGAGCGCCAAGCGAAGCGATTTCTGCAGCGGGGCGCGCAGTTCGGAATCCGGAACCGCGAAGGCCACCGCCCAGCCGGATGGCTTGGTGTGGCTGAACGCCGTCAGCACCGGCAAACCCTCCCGCGTTTGCGAGGCAAGAACGCCTTCGTCGCGTGTGAGCAGGGCGGGCAGCAGGGTGGGAGAAGCCTGCACACCGACCAGGGTTTCGGGGTTCGGCAGGCGTGCCACGGTCTGGCCCTGGCGGTCGAACACGGCGAGTATCCGGCCGGCGGGAAGCGACTGTTCGGAGAGGATGTCAGAGAAGCGCGAGGCGGGCAGGACCAAGCTGAGATCGTAGATGACGTGGCCGTTCTTCATGACGGGCACGTCGGCAGTAACGATCAGCTCGTTGCCGGATTCCGGCGGGAAAAGGTCGCTTATGGCCGGCTGCGCGGTGTCAAAAACGCGCCAGGTGAGGGCCGCGTTGTCGGCCGGACCCCTGTGGGCCAGCTTGTCACCTGGTCGCGTAGCGGTGTTGAGCAACTGCTGCCCGCCGCTGTCCAGAAGCACCAGGGCCGAGCCTTTCGGCTCGGTGGAGATAAAACGTTCGGCCAGGTTGCGGAAGCCGGCGACGTCGTCCTGCTGGAGGCGCGGTGACAGGGCGAGCGCCTGCAGGCTGGCGGTGGCGGCGCGCAGCTCGCGTTCCACGGTTGCCGCCATGCTGTGGGTGACGCTGAGTTGCCGCTCGCCGGAGCGCACGCGTTCCGCACGGTAATCCAGGTAGGCGATGGCGGTGAACAGCAGCAGCATGGGCAGGATGGCGGCCGTGGCGAGCACGATGAGACGGGCCTGGACCGAGCCTGCCGGCTTTCTGCGCACTTGCGGACGCGCCGCCGTCACTGGCGCAGATTCCGCCCAGATAGCGGTTTCCACCGCCTCACCTGACACCTGTCTGGTCCTTCGTGCTGCGCATTCCCGGGTGGCAGTTCCTTGTGGTGCTTGCGGATGGTTGGACTTCACCGAAGCAGCCCGTGCAGTTTTTGTTACAAACAACGTTAGCAGACGTTGCTTTTCAGCGCCCTTCGTCCGGGATCGCGCTGTCTTTCAGCAGTGAGTTTTGCTGCAAGCGCGTCCTGGTCTCGGTAGGCAGGTCTTCTTTAACACTTTTTACTCCACAACCCCCAGTGGTGTTACCAAACTAGAGCGATCTTTACAATCATTACACCCCCGGTCAGGGTTGTCCGGCTGAAAAGTCATGCGGTGTAGCGTGCCGGTGATCTGACGCGTCGCCGTTCGCGGGCACACGGCTGATGCAGATTCGGGGGCGGATTTCTCGCGGTCCTTTTGTCCAAGAAAGGACAGTTCCGTCGTCTAGGCGGACCGCAAATCCCCCGCGCCGAAAGGCAACTGCCGTAACCGCTTGCCGGTGGCAGCGAAGATGGCATTGCCAAGGGCCGCCGCGGCGGCCGCCGTGCCGGTCTCGCCCACCCCGCCAGGGTCCGCGCTGCTGTCTACCTGGTGCACGTCGATCATTGGCGCCTCGTTCAGGCGCATCACCTTGTAGGTGTTGAAGTTGCTCTGCTGCACGCGGCCCTGGGCGAAAGTGATGTCGCTGTACAGCGCCATGCTGAGGCCGAAGATGAGGCCGCCTTGCACCTGGGCGGTGATGGTGTCCGGGTTGATGCGCTGGCCGCAGTCGATGGCCGCCGTGCAGCGATGGACGCGTATCTTCGCCTCTTGCGTCACCTCCACCTCGCAGACATGGGCGACGTAGGAGGAGAAGGCGAACTGCAGGCTGACGCCGCGGCCGCGGTTTGGCGGAAGCGGCGTGCCCCAGCCGGATTTCGCCGCGGCCAGGTCGAGCACGGCCAGCGCGCGCGGGTTATGAGCCAGCAAAGCGCGACGATAGGCGACGGGGTCCTGCCCGGCGGCGGCGGCGCACTCGTCCATGAAGGATTCCACGACGAAGACGTTATGCGTGGGACCCACGCCGCGCCACCAGGCGGTGGCCACGCCCTGCGGCTCGCAGCGCACGTAGGACACCTGGGCGGCTTGGATGTCGTAGGGCGTGTTGGCGGCGCATTCGACGGCGTCAGGGTCGAGCTCGCCTTTCATGTCGCCTGGATCGTAACGCGCGGTGATCGAGGAGCCGGCCGTCTTGTGCGTCCAGCCGGTGATGCGGCCCTGCGTGTCCAGGCCGGCAGACAGCGTGTCGCGGTAGGCCGGGCGGAACATGTCCTGGGTGATGTCCTCCTCGCGCGACCAGACGAGCTTCACCGGATAGGGCACTTGCCGCGCGATCGCGGCGGCCTGCTCTATGCTATCGATGTCCAGCCTGCGGCCGAAGGCGCCGCCCATGAGCTGGTTGTGCACGGCGATGCGCGCCGGCGGCAGGCCGGTGACGCGGGCCACGGCGTCGCGCGCGCGTACCGGTACTTGCGTGCCGACCCAGAGGTCCGCGCCGTCTGGCCGGATGTGAATGGTGGTGTTGATCGGCTCCATCGGCGCGTGGGAGAGGAACGGCAGGTGGTAGGTGGCGTGGAGCTGGGTGTGCGCGGCGGCGATGCGCGATGACGCGTCGGCATCGTGGCGGGCGGCGGCACCCGGCTGCGTGCTGGCGCGTTCCAGCGCGGCCTGGATGGTGGCGGTGGACATTTGCGCGTTCGGGCCTTCGTCCCATTGCGGGCGGGCGGCCTGCAGGCCTTTCATCGCGGCCCAATAATGGTCCGCGATGACGGCCACGGCATTTGGCAGGCGTATGACGGCGTGCACGCCCGTGACAGCGCGCGCAGCTGCCTCGTCGAGCGCGGCCAGGCGGCCGCCGCGCACGGGGCAGGCGGAAACGGTGCCGATCTTCATGCCCGGAACGCCAACGTCGATGCCGTACGTGGCCGCGCCGGTGACTTTCGCCGGCGTGTCCAACCGTTTCTGCGGCCGGCCGGCCAGGCGCCATTGCGCCGGAGGTTTGAGGGTGACCTGGGCGGGAATGGGCAGCGTGGCGGCGCGGACGGCAAGCTGGGTGTAGGGCGCCGAGCGGCCGGTGGCGTCGTGGTGGATGGCGGCGTCCTGCGCGCGGCAGGTGCCGGGATCCACCTGCCAGAGCTGTGCGGCGGCGTGGGTGAGCATGATGCGGGCGCGGGCGCCGGCTTCACGCAGGCGCATCCAGTCGCCGATCGTCGACGTGGAGCCGCCGGTGGCCTGCTCGATGCCGTCGGTGGCGTAGAGCGCGGCGTCCGGCGGGGCAGGCTCGACGCTTATCTGGTCCAGCCGGACCTCCAGCTCCTCGGCGATCAGCGTGGCCGCACTGGTCCAGATACCCTGGCCGAACTCGGTGTCCGGCATGATCAAGGTGATAGCGCTGGGCGTGATGCGTATGAAGGCCTGCGGCGGCAGGATCGGCGGACCACTGCTGTGCGGCGCTTCGCCGGCTTGCAGGCTGATGGGAAGCAGCAGGCCGCCTGCAGCAAGGAGGGAGAGCCTGAGGATGTCTCGGCGGGGGTGGTGCATGGTCATCTCGCCGAAAGATCGGAAGAAAGCAGTTCTTTTTTGGAAAAAAAGAACCAAAAAACTTTTGCTCCCTGTCGGCGGCATGGCGATCAGGTGGCCGCTTGGTGGATGGCGGCGCGTATGCGTACGTAGGTGCCGCAGCGGCAGATATTGCCGGACATGGCGGCGTCTATTTCTGCATCGGTGGGGTGCGGCGTGTGGGTGAGCAGCGCGGTGGCGGACATGATCTGCCCGGGCTGGCAGTAGCCGCATTGCACCACTTCACGGTCCAGCCACGCCTTCTGCACGCGCGCGCCTTCCGCGATGGTGTGCGCGGCCTCTATAGTGGTGATGCGCGCGCTGCCGACATGGCCGGCCTGGAGCTGGCAGGAGCGTACGGCATGGCCATCGAGGTGGATGGTGCAGGCGCCGCACAACGCGATACCGCAGCCATACTTTGTTCCGGTGAGTCCCAGGACGTCACGCAGCACCCAGAGCACGGGCATGTCTGCCGGGATGTCCAGCGTGTGGGTCTGGTCGTTTATGGTCAGCGTGATCATGCGGGGCAGGCTACGTCAGGAGAAGGAAGCAAGCAGTCCTTTTTTGAAAAAATGACCAAAAAACTTTTACTTGCCTCGCCTCTACAGCAACCGAATGCTTCAGGAACATAAAGGTCGGCGGAGTCTGCGCAGGAAGCGAAAGCTTTTTGCTTCTTTTTTCAAAAACGAAAGCCTTTCTTACCCCGATCCACCAAAGCGCGAAGCGGCCGCGTGACCCTCCAAGACGTACTGGCCCGCATCGCCGCGAGCGCATGTTCCAGTTCGGCAACCCGGCGCTGTTGGGCGGCGGCCTGCGGATCGGTTTCGCTCACCGTATCAAGCAGGAGGCTTTCGCTGTCCAGGCCGGCGTGTAGCATCGCCCGGATGGATAGACGCGCAGTGTCCACGTCCGCGTTCTCGGGCTGGCGCCGCAGGACGAGGCTCATCTCCGCGCTGCCGACGCAGGCGACGTAGAAGCGGTCCAGCCGGTAGCGGAGAAGGTTTAGCTCCAGCAGGCCGTCCATTAGTTCCAGGAGCGAGCGGGCGGTGAACACGGAGCAGTGGCCGTCGATATAGGTCCCGGCCTGGGCCTCTCGCGCCCGGGCCAGTGCCCAGCTGCGCGAAGCGTAGTGGGGCGGCGGCACGGCGGGGGGTGCGAACCAGGCCGCTATGTGATCGTGCGCGACGGCGTTTGCGTTCACGTCAAACACCTGGCCGGGTGTGGGACGCTTGGCGCGGCGGAGATGCGCGTCGATCAGGTCGGTCAGCGTCGTCTCGCGCCGCAGCAGGTCGAAGCTGTAACGTCGGTCGGGGATCGCCAGAATCAGGCGGCCGTCCGGGGCGAGTACGTCGGCGATCTCGTCCAGCCAGCCGATCATGTCGGGGACGTGCTCGATGACGTGGCTGGCGATGACGAAGTCGAAACGCTCGCCTGGAAAGCACTGCGCGAGCGTGTTGTCGCCCCAAACGGCATCCACCTCCACGATCTCGTCGAGCGCCACGTTTGGATCGTTGGCGTATTTCGCGCGCAACGCGGCGGTATCTGCGTGATCGACGAACTTGATGCGGGCCGCGGGCGGGCGGAGCATGGGCGAGGCGAGCGCGCCGATCTCCAGGCCTGACGCGTCCGGCACGCTCAGGCCGGCTAGCAGCTTTTCCTCGCGCGTGAGGCGGCTGATTGGGCCAGGGACGTGCATCAAGGAAGGAAGCACTCCTTTTTTGCAAAAAAGAAGTAGAAAACTTCTGCTTCCTGTCGGGTGCAAGCTGTAGGAAAACCCCTCAGGTTTCGCAAAAAAGCAGAGTGCCGGGGCGAGACGTCTTTGCGAAGATGCGGCTGAGGGAGCATATATC
>CAXTJZ010000038.1:15317-21709 GCA_964244695.1 uncultured Acetobacteraceae bacterium | reverse complement strand
ACCGACCGCCCGCAGCCTGCTCCTCGGCCCCTGCTTCCTCGCATCACCGGCGATGGCCCAATATCCCGCCCACCCGGCGACCACGCCTGACATCAACGCCGCCGACCTGGCATCGCGCGACAAGGCGATTGCCGACGATGTGTTCCAGGGACGCGGCCCAGGCACCACCGCGGGCGAGGCGGCGGCCGCGTGGATCGCCGACGAGATGAAGCGCATCGGCCTGGCGCCGGGCAACCACGGCAGCTATTTCCAGGCTGTTCCCACCGTCAACATCACGCTCGATGCCGCAGCTTCGCATCTGGCGTTCAGCACGCCCAAGGGCACGATCACGCCGAAATTTCCGTCGGACACGGTATACTGGACACCGCAATTCAAGACGGGCGATGTCAGCGTCAGCAACGCGCCGATGGTGTTCGTGGGCTACGGGGTGGTGGCGCCGGAGTATCACTGGGACGACTACGCCGGCGTGGATGTGCGGGGCAAGACCGTGGTGTTGCTGATCAACGACCCGGGCAACGAGGACGCGCATCCCGATGCCGCGTTCTTCAAGGGCCATGCGATGACGTATTACGGCCGCTGGACCTACAAGTTCGAGGAAGCGGCGCGTCATGGTGCCGCTGCGGTGATGATCGTGCATGAGACCGTGCCTGCCGCGTATGGCTGGCAGGTGGTGCGCAACTCCAATTCGGGGACGAAATCCTGGCTGGACGACGCGGACGGCAACGTGTCCAAAGTTCCAGTGCAGGGCTGGATCACGCTGGATACGGCACGCGACCTGTTCGCGCGCGCAGGGCTGGATTACGACGCGCAGAAGAAGGCGGCCAACACGCCTGGTTTCAAGCCGGTGGTGATGGCTGGCGAGACGATGTCCGCCGACCTGCACTCGAAGGTTTCCCATTTGAACACGCGCAACGTGATTGGCGTGGTGACCGGCTCGGCGCACCCTGACGACGTGATCCTCTACACCGCGCATTGGGACCATCTGGGCGTGAAGCCGGACGTGCCTGGGCCGGACAAGATCTATAACGGCGCCATCGACAACGGCATGGGCGTGTCAAGCATATTGGAGATCGGGCAGGCTTTCGTGCACGCCGATCCGAAGCCGAAGCGCACGGTTGCCATCATCTGCTGGACGCTCGAGGAGCAGGGCCTGCTCGGCTCGCAGTATTTCGCCCAGAACCCGGTCTGGCCGCTTGCCCACATCGTAGGCGGAATCAACATCGATGCGAACCTGCCGGAGGGGCCGGCGCATGACCTCGTGGTGATCGGCAACGGCGCGTCGCAGATGGAAGACCTGCTGGCGGCCGAGCTGAAGACGCAGGACCGGGTGATCGCGCCCGATCCGGAGCCGGAGAAGGGCAGCTTCTACCGCTCCGACCACATAAGCCTGGCGAAAGTCGGCGTGCCTATGCTGGACCCGGAAGGCGGGTTCGACCTGGTGGCGGGCGGCACGAAAGCCGGCCGCGCAACACGCGATGCCTACACCGCGAACCACTACCACCAGCCATCGGACGAATATGATCCGAAATGGGATTTATCGGGGCCCGTGGCTGACCTGAAGGTTCTGTATGCGCTTGGCTACAAGCTGGCCAACAGCGATCAGTGGCCGGATTGGTATCCCGGCAACGAGTTTCGCCAGATCCGTGACAAGAGCAGGCAAGGTTCGTAAGGCAAGGCAAGCAGTTCTTTTTTGAAAAAAAGAACCAAAAAACTTTTGCTCCCTGTCGGCGGCTGACGGACACGCGCGCGACAGCGGACCAAAAGTTTTTTGCTTCTTTTTTTCAAAAAAGAAGGCCTTTCTTTCTTTGGATATTCCGGAGTTCCCTAAACAAGTGCGCAAACTTGCCTTACTGGCCACAACCTTGCTCGCCTCGTACGCCATAGCCCACGCAGAGGCGCCGTTCAGCTTCGACGCGGCGCCGGGCAAGCTGCCGAAGACCGTTGTGCCGGAGGATTACCGGATCGAGCTGACACCTGACCTTGACAAGCTGACCCTGAAAGGCAGCGAGGCGATACGCCTGCATGTGCGCGCCGCCACGGACAGCATCATGCTCAACCAGGCTGGCCTGAAGCTGGCGCGCGCCGCGCTGGAGGGCGCGGGACAGGCTACGATCACGCAGGACGAGAAGGCGCAGACGGCGACGCTGCGTTTTGCCCAGCCGATCGCCCCGGGCACCTATGTGCTGGACATCGACTACACCGGCCCGATCCCGCAGACTCCGAACGGCATCTATTACGACGATTACAAGACCGCGCAGGGCGCCACGAAACGCATGCTGGTCACGCAGTTCGAAGTGGCTGATGCCAGGCGCATGTTTCCCGGCTGGGACGAGCCGGCGTTCAAGGCGGTGTTCCATCTGTCCGTGACGCTGCCTTCCGGGTTGGTGGCGGTCTCCAACATGCCTGGCAAGACGTCCACCGCGCCGGCAGGACAGCAGCACGTGGTGTTCGAGGCGACGCCGCGCATGTCCACCTATCTCCTGGCCTTGCTGGCCGGCGACATGACGGCCCTGCACGGCCAGGCGGACGGCGTGCAGATGGGCGCGTATGCGCCCACCGGCCGGCAGGAACAGGCGAAATACGCGCTAGATGTGGAAGAGCACGTGCTGCCGTATTACGACACCTATTTCGGCGTGCACTTTCCGCTGCCGAAGCTGGACCTGATCGCCGTCCCTGGAAACTACGAGGCTGGCGCGATGGAGAATTGGGGTGCCATCACGTTCATCGATGACGTGATGCTGTTCGACCCCAAGACGTCGGCCCCCGCCACGCTCCAGCAGATCGCCTACGTCGTGGCGCACGAGATGGCGCATCAATGGTCCGGCGATCTGGTGACCATGGGCTGGTGGGACAACATCTGGCTGAACGAAGGTTTTGCCACCTGGATGGGCTGGAAGGTGACCGACCACTTGCACCCCGAATGGCAGATCTGGCCACGCCAGCACGGCGCGCATGAGGAGGCGATGGCGCAGGACGCGCTGCCCACCACGCATCCCATCCAGCAGGTTATACGCGACGAGACGGAAGCCGACACGGCGTTCGACGAGATCAGCTACCAGAAAGGCAGCATGATCATACGCATGGTGGAGGACTGGATAGGGCCGGATGTGTTCCGCGACGGAATGCGCGGCTACATGAAGGCGCATGAATACGGCAACGCGACCAGCGCCGATCTCTGGAACGCGCTTGGCGCCGCCGCGCACACCGACGTGGCAAAGGTTGCCGCCACCTTCACGGAGCAGCCCGGAATCCCGCTGGTGCACGTCGCACGCGCCTGCACGGATGGTCACGCACAACTGACGCTGACGCAGGACCGTTTCGTCATACATGATCCGCATCCCAAGCCGATGAACTGGATCATCCCGGTGACAATTGGCGGACCGGATGCCGCGACACAGCATGTGATGCTGCAAGCCACGCCGGCACACGTGCAGGCGGGCGCCTGCGACTCGCCAGTAAAAGCAAATCTGGGTGAGAACGGCTACTACCGCACGCAATACGATGCCGCATCGCTGCAGGCGCTGTCGAAGGTCTTGCCGTCCCTTGCTCCTGCCGACCGGGCGAACCTGCTAGGCGACCAGTTCGCACTTTTCGTGGCTGACCGTTCGGGCCTTGCCGACTACCTGAACCTTCTGAACGGCCTGAAGGACGAGCAGAACATAGCGGTGTGGACGGACACGCTGGCGCACCTGCAACGCCTTGACCGCGCGCTGGTCGGCTCGCCCTTGCGTGCGCGTTTCGACACGTTTGCCGTCGGGCTGATACGCCCGGCAGCCGCCCGCCTGGGCTGGGACGCCAAGCCGGGCGAGCCTTTTGTGGACGTGCTGCTGCGGCCGCAACTGATTGCTGCACTCGGCGGCTTCAATGACCCTGCCACGCTGGCCGAGGCGCACAGACGATTCGACGCGTTCGTGCAGAATCCGGCATCGCTGTCACCCGACTTACGCGCGCCGGTGCTCACCATGGTCGGCCACTCCGCGGATCAGGCGACCTACGACACGCTGAAGCGGCTCGGCATCGCAGCCACCGGCACGGAAGAAAAGCTGCGGTATTTCACCGCCATGGCGGGCGCCGCGAACCCGAAGCTTGTGGCCCAGTCGGTAGCCTTCGCAGAGGCCGGCGAAGTGCCCAACGGCCGCATCACCCCCTACCTCGCGGTGATCAGCCGGAACTCGGAACACCCGGAGCTGGTCTACAAGCTTACCGAGCCTCGGGTCGCGGCGCTGGCCACGCGCATCCCGCCCAGCTCGCCCGGATCGACCGTACTCGCCGCAGCCGCATCCGGCTCGTCTGATCCCGCCGTGGCGGCAACGTTGCTTTCGGCGCTCTCCAGCCAGAGCACGCTCGGCGCTAAGATCTCGACGGCGCGCACCGCCGACGCGATCCAGTCCGCCGCGGCGTTCCGTGCGCTCGTACTGGCGCAACTGCCGGCCTGGCTGGACAAGGCGTAACAACTGAGAGGAAGCAAGCAGTCCTTTTTTGAAAAAAAGGACCAAAAAACTTTTACTCCCTTCGCCCGGTCAGCCGCCGAGCGCCTCAGGACAGATCGAGGCGCCTGAAACAGCGCAGGGAGAAAAGTTTTTTGCTTCTTTTTTTCAAAAAGGAAGGCCTTGCTTTCTACGCTCCCTCGCCCTTCGGCGGTCCCGCCAACCGCCGTCGAATAGCCAGGAGCCCAGGTGCGTCCGGCCGTAGCTTGGCTGCGACGGTCATATGGCGCCTGGCTCCTTCGAGGTCGCCCTCGTCGGCCAGGCATTCGGCAAGGCGGAGTCGCGCAGTCGGCTCCTGGCCGTCCAGGCGTATGGCGCTGGCGAGCGTAGCGCGCCGCAAACGCGCGTCGCCCAGCCTCTCCGCCAGTCGCGCCTTATCCAGCATCAGGCGCAGTTCGCGCTTTACGCCCTGCTGCATGGCCTGGAGAAAGGCGGCGCAGGCGGCCTGGTAAGCGGCCTCATCTGTCACGGGCGATGGCGCGGTGTCGTTTGCCGGGGGGGCGAACAGGCTGGCGCGCCCGGGAAACCAGCGTGCGCGCACCCGCTCGTTGGCGTCCGCAAACCGGCCGAGGAACGCCACGGACTGCTCGGTGGTCGGTTTCCAGCCGCGCCCTGATGCGGTGGCGGTGACGGCTTCGCTCATGCGTTGCCAGACCGGCCCGCCGACTCCCCTGCCAGGACGCTCCCGCGCCATCAGCTCGCCCAGCGTGCGCAGCGTCGCCTGTCCGGCTTCGTTCATCGACGGGTTGCGTTCCGCCGCGCCGGCGTCGCCGAATGCGGCGAGGTCGACGCCGCACAAGGCGGCGAAGTCGGCCAGCACGTCGAACGGCCGGTCAGGTGCGCGCTCGAAAAGCCGCGGCTCGACCGCCTGTTCGCCAAACACCGCCGCCCAGCGGCCGATCACGTCCGCATAGTCGTAATCGTGGTGGAACGGCTGCAAATGCGACATGTCCGGCGCCCGAACGTTTCCGAGCCGCAGGAACTGGGAGTACAGGCTGGCGAAATGCTCGTCCTGCCGGCGCAAATAGACGATGATGCGGAAACGACGCGCATAGGGCGCGAGGAACGCGTGCAGGCGGGCGATGTCGCCGTGCTGACGGACATGCGTGCTGAACTGTTCCGAGGAGAACACAATCTGGTCGATGCCTGCGGACAGCGTCTCGATCTCGGCGCGCAGGCTGGCCAGGTAATCCTCGACGGCGCGTTGCGGCGCGCGTCCGCCCCATAGCGGGTTGTCGATGTCTGCAAGCATGTTCGGGTAGGAGGTGAAGGCCGTGGCCAGCATGATGTGGCGGGTCTCGCCAGGCGTGGCCGGGTAGCATATGCCCTGGGCCGCAAGCGCGGGCCGGCTGGCGTTGAGCACGTGCTGCACGGAGGTGGAGCCGGTCTTCGTCATGCCGATGTGAAGGACGATCTCACGGCTCACGTGGCGGACTTCTCATAGCTGGGCCGGTGGAAGCGGCGTCTTGCCGCGGCACGGGTTTCATCCTGCCCGCCCGGCGGCTGGCCAGTTCGGCGGGCGAGACGCGGTGCGCCAGCACCTTTTCGACCAGGCCGAGGCAGTCATCGGAGAACTTGCGGAAGAACGGAGACTTGGCCGCACGTATGCCGTCGAAATCCGCCTCCGAACGATAGACGTAGGGCAGCGGTTCACGTGACCAGTCCACGCCGATAAGCGCGAATGTGCGGCTCGGCTCGGGATCGATGATGCGCAGCAGGGTCTGGAAGAACGACTCGTCCGGAATGGCGGTGAAGCGGAGGATCTCCGCGTATTCCGGCGTGGCGGCAAGATAGTCCAGCATGCGCGCGAGCAGCGCGTCCGAGATGCTGAACCACTGGCTGCCTTTGAAGAACCGCAACTCGTTGCGCAAGGTGAGGTCCGCAGACGCCATCGCGCGGCGGACC
>CAXTJZ010000038.1:486-15307 GCA_964244695.1 uncultured Acetobacteraceae bacterium | reverse complement strand
GGACCATGTCGAAATCGCTTCTCTGCAGGTGGCGCTCGAAATATTTGCGGCCCCGGAAGCCGCCCAAGGTCGTATCCGGCAGGAAGATACGCTCGAACCGCAGGTGGCCATGATCGGCCGGCATCTGCCGGGTGGTCTGCAAGGTGTGTGGAACGTTGCGCAGGGTGGAGAGAAGCGCGTCGTTGGTCATCAGCGGCAGGCTGTCGCCGGATATCACGGCGTAGTTGCCGAACGGTCCGGCCAGCCTGGCCGCATGCAGCATCGCCAGTTCGGCTTCGATCATGGCGTAGCCGCCCCAGGCGACGTTGAAGCGATCCTGAACGAAGGTCACCCCTTTCGGCGCGACGCCCTCGAAACGGGCCTGATCGGCCTTCGAATCGATGTGGCAGAATACGGCGATGCGCGGGTGCGCCAGGGCGGCGGTCAGCCGCGCGAAGACACCCGGATTGGCATGTGCCAGCACCAGCACAGCAAGGTCAGCACCCCGCGTCATACGCTGACGGCCTGCTCGCCTGGGTTCCGGCCCTCGGGTGCGTTGTTATCCTGCATCGTCCTAGCGTATCTGGCTGCCGGTCCGTTTGGGCCAGCATTACAGCCAGGTGGGCGGGCACGCCAGCCTGTGCCGTCTGCTTGATCGATCGCCGGCTTTGCGACAAAAGTCCGGCCGAACAGACGACCAGTGCCGCAAGGAACTCCGCTCATGGATCAACTGCGATGGCTGCCCGAGGCGGCGGGCTGGCGCGCCAGCCTGCGTGCGCTGCCTGATGCTGCCGACCCTTGGACGCACGCCGTCACCCTCGCCAACGCGCGGCTCGATTTCACCCGCACCAACGCGCTCGACGAGACCCTGCGCCGCGCGCTGGCCGGCGCTGCCCTGTCCGACACGGCGGCCAAACCGGTGCGCCTCGCCATACTCGGCGCCTCCACGCTCGCCCACCTGCACGCCGGCATACGCGTGGCCGGCCTGCGTCGTAACATCCACCTCGCCACCTACGAGAACGATTACGGGCAATACCTGCAGGAACTGCTGGACGGCGCCTCCGCCTTGCACGAATTCCGCCCGAACGCGATCCTGTTCGCCTTCGATGCCTACCACCTGACGCAAGGCCTGCACGCCGCGTGCTCGCCCGCCGATGCGGACGCAGCGCTCGCCGACACGATGACGCGCATCGAGCAGTGCTGGACGCTGGCGCGAGCCGCCTTTTCCTGCCCTGTCATACAGCAGACGGCGCTGGACGTCTTCCCGCCGCTGCTTGGCGGCAACGAGCATCGGCTGCCCGGCTCGCGCAGCCGCTTCATCACGCGCCTGAACGAGGCGTTGCGGACCGCCGCGGACGCCGCAGGTGTCGACCTAGTGGCGCTGGACGACGCGGCGCGCCGGGATGGCCTGTCCGCCTGGCACGATCCTGCGCTCTGGCACCGCTCCAAGCAGGAGGTCACGCCAGCGCTCTCGCCCACCTATGGCGAACTGGTCGCGCGCGTCATCGCCGCCCGCCAGGGCCGCTCGGCCAAATGCCTGGTGCTCGACCTGGACAACACGCTGTGGGGCGGCGTCATCGGCGATGACGGTCTGGACGGCATCGAGCTCGGCCAGGGCAGCACGCTGGGCGAAGGCTTCACCGCGGTCCAGGAATACGCCAGGGACCTTGCCCGCCGCGGCGTGATACTGGCTGTAAGCAGCAAGAACGACGCCGCCCGCGCGCTGGAACCGTTCGAGAAACATCCGGAGATGGTGCTGCGCCGCGACGACATCGCCAGCTTCCGCGCCAACTGGGACGACAAGGCCGCCAACATCCGCGCCATCGCGCATGACCTCAACATCGGCCTCGATGCGATGGTCTTCCTCGACGACAACCCGTTCGAGCGCAACCTGGTGCGCGAGATGCTGCCCATGGTGGCCGTGCCCGAAGTGCCGGACGACGACCCCGCGCGCATACCCGGCATACTGGCGGATGCCGGCTACTTCGAAAGCCTGGGCATCACCGCGGACGATTTGAAACGCGGTGCGCAATACCAGGACAACCGCGCGCGTGACGATCTGCGTGCCACCGCCACCGACATGGAAAGCTACCTGCGCGCGCTGGACATGCGCCTGATTTGGAACCGTTTCGACAGCGTGGGCCAGACCCGCGTGGTGCAGCTCATCAACAAGACAAACCAGTTCAACCTGACCACCCGCCGCCACCAGGACGCCGACGTGGAGGCCGTGATGGCCAATCCGCACGCATTCGGCCTGCAGATGCGCCTGCTGGACCGCTTCGGCGACAACGGCATCATCGCCATCGTCATCGGCCACCTGACCGCGCCGGACACTGTCACCATCGACACCTGGTTGATGAGCTGCCGCGTGCTGGGCCGCGGCGTGGAACGCAGCACGCTGAACCTGGTGGCCGCTCAGGCCCGGGCGCTCGGGGCCACGCGGCTGGTGGGCGAATACCTGCCCACCAAGAAAAACGGCATGGTGCGCGAACACTACGCCAGGCTCGGCTTTGCCCCGCTCACCGACGACCCTTCAGGTGCGAGCACCGCCTTGCTGGATTTGACCGCGTTCACGCCAGAGACCACCTTCATCCACGTAAGCGAAGGCATCACGCCATGACCGACCAGGCCCGCATCTACGACGCCCTCACCGAAATCTTCAACGACGTGTTCATGCGCGACGACATGAAGCTGACGCCGGAACTTTCCGCCAAGGACGTGGATGGCTGGGACAGCTTCAAGCAGATCGAAATCATGGTCTCCGTCGAAGAGCGTTTTGGTATCAAGCTGAACACGCGGGAGATCGACGGGTTGAAGAACGTGGGTGATCTGGCTGACGTCATCGGTAAGAAAGCGAAATAAGGCCTTTCTCAATTTGCCTCCGCGATTTTTCGAAGAAAGCAAGGCAAGCAGTTCTTTTTTGAAAAAAAGGACCAAAAAACTTTTGACTCCGCTGTCGCGGCCTCGTGGAAAGCTCCGCGACAGCGCCCGCAAAAGCTTTTTGCTTCTTTTTCTCGAAAAAGAAGGCCTTTCTTCCTTGCCATGCTGATCACCACCCCGCAGCATGACCCGGACAGCCCCGCCCTCGTATTCGAAGGCGACGTCGTAAATTTCGGCGCGTTCGAAGCGCAGACCAACCGCATCGCGCACGCCTTTGCCGCCGCCGGCGTGCAGTCAGGCGAGCGCGTCGCCTATGTCGGCCGCAACACGGCGGCGTTCTTCCTGCTCCTCTACGGCGCCATAAAGGCAGGGATCGTCGTTGTGCCGGTGAACTGGCGCCTGGCGCCGCCGGAAATCTGCGCAATCATCGCCGATTCGCGTGCCCGTGTGCTCGTGCTCGGCCGCGAATACACTGACGAGCCGGCTTACGCGAACCTGCCCGGAGTAAGCCTCGTCTTGGCGGGTGAGCATGGGTCAGGATCGTTGCCGCGCCTGTCGGAGTGGTCTACGGCGTGTTCGGATACGCCAGTCGATCACGCCGTCGAAGCGGCGGACATCGCCGTGCAGCTCTACACCTCCGGCACCACGGGTCAGCCGAAAGGCGTGATGCTGAGCCACGGCAACATCGCCTGCGGCCTGCTCGCGGCGCAAACCCATGATCTCGGCTGGAACCAGTGGTCCGCCAAAGACAGCGCGGTTGTGGCAATGCCCGTCTCCCACATCAGCGGAACAGGCTTCGGGATCGGTGCCTTGTTCCACGGTGCTACGTGTCACATCCAGCGGCAGTTCGACATGAACGCGACGGTCGATGCCATAACGGACCACCGTGTCACCCGGTTGTTCCTGGTACCCGCCGCCTTGCAGATGCTGGTCCGCCATCCTCGGACGCGCACTGCGGATTTCTCCAGCCTGCGCGAAGTCTGCTACGGCGCCAGCCCCATGCCGCTGCCACTGCTCCGCGAGTGCATGAGCGTGATGGGTGCACCGTTCGTGCAGTTCTACGGAATGACCGAGACCGCCGGCACCATCGTGGCTCTGCCGGCCGCCGACCATGCGGCCGCCCTGGCCACCCCACAGGCCGAGCAACGCCTGCGCGCGGCCGGCCGTGCGCTGCCCTGGGTGGAACTGCGCATCGTGGACGCCCACGGTGCCGAGCTGCCACGCGGAACGGTGGGTGAGCTGGTGACGCGCTCGGCCGCGAACATGGCCGGCTACTGGCAAAAGCCGCAGGAGACGGCGCGCACGATTGCGCCCTCCGGCTGGCTGCACACCGGCGATGCCGGCTACATGGATGCGGACGGCTACGTCTTCATCCATGACCGGGTGAAAGACATGATCATCACCGGTGGCGAGAACGTCTATCCCGCGGAAGTGGAGAGCGCGCTCGCCGAACACCCGGCCATCGCCGAGGTGGCGGTGATAGGCGTGCCGGATGCGCGCTGGGGCGAGGCGGTGAAGGCCATCGTCGTGCTGCGCCCGGACGAGGCGGTCAGCGCCGAAGACCTGATCGCCTGGAGCCGCACACGTATCGCCGGGTTCAAGGCGCCTGGCAGCGTCGATTTCGCGCAGGCGCTGCCGCGCAATGCGTCCGGCAAGCTGCTGAAGCGGGTGTTGCGGGAGCCGTATTGGAAGGGGGAAGCGCGACAGGTTTCGTAGAGAGAACGGCTTTGTTCACTCTGTCCAATAGAGAACCCGGATTTCACACACTGCGTGTGAGCCGACCGTCGAAGGAAGCAAGCAAGGCCTTCTTTTTCGAGAAAAAGAAGCAAAAAGCTTTTGCGAGCGCTGTCGCGGACCTTTCCACGCGGCGCGATAGCGGAGTCAAAAGTTTTTTGCTTCTTTTTTTCAAAAAAGAAGGCCTTCCTTCCTCACTTCACCGCAGCCACAAAATCCCGCAACCGCACCCGCCGCATCTGCGCCCAAAACGCCGTAGTAGAACCCGACCAGTTCGCCGTGGTCTTGCCGCCCTGGCCATACCAGCTGCCGCAATCCGCCGCCCAAACCGTGCGGCTCAGCTTCGCGTGCAACCCGGTGTTGTAAGCCTCGTTCGCCTCCGGCCGAACCTCCATGGCCGCCAGGTCCGCCGCCGTGATGTGTGCAAGGCATTGCGTGATGTAGCGGAACTGGCATTCCAGCATGAAGATGATCGAGCTGTGGCCGAGGTTGGTGTTCGGGCCGTAGAGCAGGAACATGTTCGGAAAACCCGGTGTCGCCACGCCGTGGTAGGCGTGTGGCCCGTCGGACCACGCGTCCTGCAAGGACTGGCCGCGCCGGCCGGTGATCGCCACCGGTGCCAGGCAGTTGCGCACGTCGAAACCGGTGGCGAACACCACGACATCGAAGGCGCGCTCCACGCCATCGCGGGTGCGTATGCCGGCTTGCGTGAAGCGGTCGATTTCCGAATCGACAAGCTCCACGTGATCATGGTTGAAACACGGCAGGTAATCGTCGCTGACCAGCAGGCGCTTGCAGCCGAGCGGGTAACCCGGCGTGAGCTTGGCCCGCAGGGCAGGGTCGGCCACCTGCCGCGAAAGGTGCCATCGCGCCAGCTTGGTGACCCATCGGTTGCGGCGGGATCCCGCGCGAAACACACCGAACAACGCTTCCTGGTAGCTGTAGATCGCGTGGCGCATCAGCCGGCGCAGCGCTGGCCACGCGCGGAACAGGCTCTGGGTGGGCGGGCTGTAGCCGTGGTTCAACCTGGGAATGATCCAGTTCGGCGAGCGCTGGAAAACGCTGAGCCGGTCACAGACCTTTGCCAGTTCAGGCACGATCTGCACCGCGCTGGCGGCTGATCCCACAACCGCCACGCGCTTGTCCACGTAGCCCACGGCATGATCCCAGCGCGCGGCATGGAAACTGGCGCCGGCAAAATCCTGCAAGCCGCTGAAATTCGGGATACGCGGCACGCTTAATTGTCCGACAGCGGGTATGAACACGTCGAACATCGCGCGTCCGCCGTCGGACGTCTCCACCAGCCAGGCGTGCGCCGCCTCGTCCCAGGCAGCGCGCTGCACCGCCGTGCCGACGCGTATGTTTGCGCGCAGGCCGAACCTGTCAGTCACGTCCTCCAGATAGGCGAGTATCTCGGCCTGGCCGGAATAGCGGTGTCCCCAATCAGGCTTCGGCGCGAAAGAGAACGAATACAAATGCGAGGGCACGTCGCACGCCGCCCCAGGATAGGTGTTGTCCCGCCAGGTGCCGCCTATGCCCGGCCCGCGTTCGAAGACGGTAACACCGATGAAGCCGGCCTGGCGGAAGGTGGCGGCCGCGCCGATCCCGGCGAAGCCTGCGCCGACAATGGCGATTCGCAGATCACACCTGGCGCGCATCCCGCGCTACCGCGGCGGCGGCAGGCTCTGCTGCTGCACGAACCCCGATGGTGCCGCATAGCCCACTGATGGTTCCCCCTGCGGCCCCTGCTGGTAGGCGACAGGCGGCGGCAGGGCAGGGGCGGACTGGCCGGCGCCGTAGCGCATCAGCAGGCCGCGCAGCGGGTCGGCCGCCGGATTGCTCACCCGCATGGCCATCACGATGTCCACAGTGCCCACGGGCTGGTTGTAGTAGGCCTGGTTTCCTTCGTTGTCGGCGGACATCACGCTGCCCTCCACGGAGAAGCCGGCGAAGAAGCCACGTGGCCGCTCGAATGCCACGATGTCCGCGTTCAGGTTGGTCGTGGTCGCTCCCTGCACGCCGCCGCCGAGCGTCACCACCGCAAACGAGGCGTTGCCGCCCAGCTTGAACTGGTTATCCATGACGGAACGCAGCCCGTTGTCGGTCAGGATGAACATCATCACTTCGGCATCCTGCACGCCGGCCTGGAGCCCGACGCTGCCGCTGCTCAGGCTGTAGAACGCCGGCGCCGACCAGCTTCCCTGGCCACCGCGCGCGAGCAGGACGCAGCCGCCACCCTCGCCGGCGATCAGGAAGCCGGCGCGGAACACACGCGGGCAGATCACCACCGCGCGGGCGCGCGGCAGCACGGCACGCGCATTGCCGCCCTGATCGTCATTGAGGATTTCCTGCGCGGCCAGGGTCGCACGGTCCACCAGCGCCTGCTGGCCCTGCGGGGTCTCCGCCCTGGCTGCCAAGGGGGCCAGGCAGAGAGAAGCAAACAGAGCCGCTCGCGCGCTATAGGGCATAGTCAGAACACTCCTTCGCTTACTCAGCGTTTGGCCAATTCTTATGCCACATGATGGCGTTATCAGGGCAAGTTAACAAACTGCTGGATGTGGGCTGGAAGGAAGGCCTTCTTTTTTTGAAAAAAGAAGCAAAAACTTTTGCTCCCTCGGCTGCACAAGCATGCGCTCTCGGTTGCGAGCCCTCATGCTTGCGGACTCGCCGATGCGGTCGGGCGAACGCCAGGAGTAAGAGTTTGGTTCTTTTTTCCAAAAAGGACTGTTTGCTTCCCGGGTCAGACGATCTCCGCCCCGTCATTCACCACAACCACCCGCCAGCCGGCGGCGAACCTCTCCAGCACCGTCAGCGACAGGTTCTGAACGGAAAAATGCAGCGCGGCGGAGGCGCCCACCCCCGACGCATGCGCAACGGCCGCGCGTATCGCGCCCCCATGGCTTACGCACACCACGTCCCGTCCCTCATGCGCCAGCGCCAGGCGCTCCAGCGTGTCGCCAACCCGGTCCATGACGTGCTCCATGCTTTCGCCGTCCGGTGGCACCTCGCAGGAGCCGATCGGCCAGAACGGATGCGCCGGATCGGTCAGTTTGGCAGGTAGATCCGCGTGGGGCAGCCCCTGCCAGGCGCCGAGGTCCTGCTCGGTCAGGCCGGGCTCCACCTGCATTTCGACCGGCGGCAAGCCGGCTGCCAGTATCTCCTCTGCCGTGCGCCTGGTACGTTGCAAAGGCGTGACCAGCCAGATGGCGCCTTGCGGCAGCCGCGCCGCAAGTGCGCGATAGGTGGCGCTCTGCGCCGCCAGGCTCGTGGTGCAGAGTGTTACGTCCATCCGGCCATACAGGACGGCGCGCGCCGCCTCGTCCACCAAAGCGTGGCGTATCAGCCAGAAGCGGGTGCAATTCATGATTAGAAAAAAAGGCCTTCTTTTATGAAAAAAAAAGAAGCAAAAAAATTTTGCTCCTTTCGCCTGCATCAACAGTCGTATTCTTCAGGATTGGCGATGCGCCTGCAGCAGCGGAGGGACAAAAGTTTTTTGCTTCTTTTCCAAAAAAGAAGGCCTTCCTTACTCCCCAATGTTCATCAACGCCCCATTGCGTCGCGCCGCATGAAACTGCTGCATGAAAAGAAGCATAGCCGCCGTAAGCCAAAACACGTTCAGCCCGCCCGCCCAGACAAGCTCGTCCCAGCGTATCACTCTGTGCCCGATCGCCGCGCGCAAGCCTTCGAACACGTGGGCCGCGGGCAGCGCCAATGCGATGTATTGCAGCCAGTGCGGCAGCGCCGACACCGGGTAGTACACGCAGGCGATCGGCGCCAGCCCGATAAGCATGGACCATACCAGGCTTTCCGCCCCGCCGCCTTGGCTCAGGATCAGCGAGATGCAGCCGAGCGCGATCCACCAGCCCATCATCATCAGGTTTAGCGCGAACAGCACGAGCACGGGGCCCACGCCCAGTATGTTGTAGTGGTACAACAGCCCCGCCAGCACCATGGCCGGCACCACGCCAAGCAGCATGCGTATCACGGACATGCCGAGCAGGGCGGCCAACAGCTCCCATGGCCGTAGCGGACTGACGAAGATGTGGCCCAGGTTGCGCGACCAGATCTCCTCCATGAAGGTCACCGCAAAGCCGAGATGGCTGCGCAAGGCCGTCTCCCACATCAGCACGCCGCCCAGCAGCATGCCCACGGTGACGACGCCGTGGTCGCCAAGCCGCGCTGCGAAAAACCGAGACGTGAAGCCCCAGATCACCATCTGCAGCACCGGCCAATAGGCAAGGTCGAGCAGCCGCGGCCAGGAGCGCCGAAACAGAGTGAGGTGGCGGTACATCAAGCCCCAGATGCGCCGGAGCGATGTCACGCGGCCGGCTCCGCCTGGCGGGAGCGTGCGATGTCGAGGAACACGTCTTCCAGGTCGTCGCGGTTATAGCGCGTCAGCAGTTCGGCCGTGGTACCGCGGTCCACGATGCGGCCCTGCTTCATCATCAGCACGGTGCCGCATAGCCGCGCCACCTCGTCCATGTTGTGGGAGGCCAGCAGGATCGTGCAGCCGCTCTCTGCCCGGTAGCGTTCCAGCCAGCTCCGGACCAGGTCGCCGGTGTCGGGATCCAGGCTGGCGGTAGGTTCGTCCAGCAGCAGCAGTTCCGGCCGGTTTATCAACGATTTTGCCAGCGCCACGCGGGTTTTCTGCCCGGCCGAGAGCTGGCCCGCGGGACGGTTGAGGAAAGCGTGCAGGTCCAGCTCGTCCGCCAGGTCCGCCACGCGCCGTTCCACCCCGCGCACGTTGTAGAGATGGCAGTACACGCGGAGATTTTCGGCCACCGTAAGCCGGTGCGGCAGCGCTACGTAGGGCGAGGAGAAATTCACTCTGGCCAGCGCGGCAAAGCGGTCGTGCGCCATGTCGTGCCCCAGCACGTGTATGCGCCCGGCTGTGGGCACCAGCAGGCCTAGCAGCATTGCGATGGTGGTTGTCTTGCCGGCGCCGTTGCCGCCTAGCAGGCCGACCGTCTCACCGCGGCGCACGTTGAAGCTTATCCCGTCCACCGCCAGCGCTGCTTTGTAGCGCTTGGTGAGGGTTTCGACTTCTATGGCGTGCATGGGGGTAGGGATGTCTGAAAGGCAGGCAGAAAGAAAGGTCTTCTTTTCTGAAGAAAAGAAGCAAAAGACTTTTACTCCGCTGTCGCGTGCCTGTTCTGCGGACGGCCGAACGGGCGTAAAAGTTTTTTGGTCCTTTTTTCAAAAAAGGACTGCTTGCTTCTTCAGGTCACGCAACGCGATTTGTGACACCCATGCGCTGCTACATGAGTGACTGTGGCGTGACCCGAGCGCAGCGTCCCTGAAGCGCGCGTATGCACCACGCGCTCGCTAGCCATCGCCGGCTCGATCAGGCGGCCAGCACGATGCCCCGTAGCGGCCGCCAGCCGGACGGAGGCGTGCACGCGCGGCTCCGGCGCTTCGGCCACTTCCACTGGCGCCGCCGGCGCGCGGCCCGCGTGATGGCGTTCGTTGCTGGCGTAACGCACGGACTCGCGCCCGCGCCGGCTGCGCGCGGCCACCACCACGTTGACGTGCCGCGGGTAGCGGGGCCCAGCGGGTATGTCCATCGGCAACTGGTTGACGGCGTATTGCTCGGCCGGCGAGCGGGCCTGCGGCCACTCGCCTTGGATGTAGGGAGCGATCATCGCCACGTAGCGGCGAGTTTCGGACGGCAGCGGCCGGTTGTGCGTCAGATAGTCCTCCAGACGCGCCGGACCGCCATTATAGGCGGCGAGGAAGCCGGGGCTGCCGAACGCGTCGTACATCTCGCGCAGATAGGCGGTGCCGGCCATGATGTTGTTGTGCGGGTCGAAGGCGTCGTCTGGCAGGTTATAGCGTGCGCGCACCTCGTCATAGGTGGCGGGCATCACCTGCATCAGGCCCATGGCACCCACAGGCGAGGTGATGAGCGCGCCGCTGGCGGTGAACTCGCGGCCATGCGACTCGACACGCATAACTTCGCGTATCCAGCGCTCCGGCACGTCGTATTTCTTGCTGGCTTCGGTGATGTAGGGACCCCAGGGGTCGTCAGGCGAGCCGGGCGGCGTGTAGCTCGGCTTGGCACGCGCCACGTAGGTTGCGGCTTCCTGGGTGGCCGTCATCGGCGGCGAATGCGAGGCGCAAGCCGATAGCAGTGCTGCCGCCGCCAGTGCCCCGCCGGCACGCAATAGCGAGGATGTGAAAAGGCCGTTCATGCCGTGCGCATCCGGACTGCATCCTTGACAAGGTGTGTCGGCGGTTGAGTGCCGGCGGCAACCCGCCGGACATTCGGTGATGTTTCGAGGCAGCTTTGTCACTTAACCCTCTAAGGGATCGCTAAGCCGCCGGCAAGATGAACTTGCATGGCAGCCCGTCATTCGGCCCGCGCAGGCCTGAGTTGCACAATTGCAACACAGCGTTACTCATCGGTTGCTAACGTCTCGATTACGGTTCCCTGGCGTCACGGAAAGATTATCGTGCGTTTACGAACGTTAATTCGGCTCGGTCGCCGGACTTTCCCACTCGCGGATAGCTCTGGTTTTTTTGATCTGCCTTCAGGGGGACTTCTCTTTGACACTTCGACACAGGCTTGCAGGTTCGGTCGCCGTATTGGCCCTGGTGCAGGCGCCCATGGTGGGCAGCGCCCTTGCCCAGAGCGCACCAGCGATCAGTCAGGCGACTTCGCCGGCTGGCGCGGATGCGGCTACCGCAAGTTCGAGCGGGAAACCGGAAGAAATCGTCGTCACCGGCTCCCGCCTGAAAACGACAAATGCCACCAGCGAGTCGCCTGTTGTCGTCGTCACTTCGGCGCAGATTGCGCATACAAGCTCGCAGACGCTTGAGGATGTGCTCACGCGGCTGCCTGAAATCGGCACGTCCGGCGTGTACTCGACTACAAACAACGGCGGCTCTGGTTCTTCCTGTATCGACCTTCGTAACCTGGGCGTCGAGAGGACTCTCGTGCTTGTGGACGGCAAACGTTTCGTGACCACCGCCGGCGGCATCGATTGCGTGGACCTGAACAACATTCCCCTCGATCTCGTTGATCGCATCGAGATACTGAAGGACGGCGCGTCGACGACCTACGGCGCTGACGCCGTGGCTGGCGTGATCAACATCATCCTCAAGCATAATTTCAGCGGCGTGACCTTCCATGCCAACGGCGCCATCGCTACCGATGCCGGCGACGACAAGACAGGCGAGATCAGTGCCACCGCCGGCACCACGTTCGACCACGGTAACTTCACAGTCAGCGCCGAATACCTCAATCGTGGTCCCGTCAATCAGGCCGACCGCGACTACGCAGTCAATCCGGTGCAGACCAACGTTCCAGGCCAGAACGAGATTAACTCATTCTACACCAAGACCGGCGTAATCTTTCCCGACACGAACAACACCAATCCGAACTCCGCCTACCTGGTCAACGGCGGGTATGGCTACAACCTTGACAAGAATGGAGCTGCGGTCGGAACACCCAACGGTCCATTTGCACCGCAGCGTTACGATTTCGGTCTTCAGCAGTTCCTGCAAGGCGGCCTGGAGAAGGAGAGTCTCACCAGCTTCGGCAACTACGATTTTAATGATCACATAACCGGCTTCGTCGAGGAGTTCTTCACGCACAAGGTCACCAACCAGCAACTGGCACCACAACCGATCGGCGGCGGCCTGTCCGCAATCGTCCCGGACGCCTACGTGGTACCGGAGGGCAACCCATACCTGACGTCGCTGCTCGGTGCGAACTCCGGTCCTGTCGACATCTACAGCCGTGAGACGCAGTTCGGCGACCGCGAATACAGACAGATCACCGATACCTTCCAGTTCAATGGCGGCTTCAAGGGCGACCTCGTTTACGGGTTCGACTACGAGGTATTCTTCCAGTATGGCCAGTCTGACAATACGTTGAACGTGACCAACTCCATCAACTTCCTCCACCTAGAGCAGGAGACAGGTTTCCAGCAGACCACCCCGGGTGTGGCTGATATCGCTGCCGGGGCTGCGGGCGACCTGACCACCTTCGGCATCTACAATCCCGCAGTGTGCGTGGCCGCCGCCGGTTGCGTACTTGGCAATCCTTTCGGCGAGAACCTCAGCGCGGCCGCGATCAAATATGCCAAATTCACCGAGGTCGATACCTCGCGCGACACGCTGAAGGTCTATGGCGGCAACATCAGCAACAGCGACATCTACGACCTGCCGGCCGGTCCGGTGGGGATTTCGCTGGGCGTGGAGCACCGCACCGAGACGGGCTCGTTCAACCCCGACAACGTTCTTCAGAGCGGCGAATCGGCTCAGGCGCCCGCCCAGATCACGTCCGGTTCGTTCGACGTGACGGAAGTGTACGGCGAGGTGCGCGTGCCGATCCTGAAGGATCTGCCGGGTGCCAAGGACCTGCACGTCGATCTCGGCGGCCGCTATTTCGACTACAGTAACTTCGGTTCCGGCGAGACTTGGAAGGTTAGCGGCAACTACACGCCTATCAACGGTATCCGGTTCCGTGGCACGGACGGTGTCGCGTTCCGGCAGCCGAGCATCACCGACCTGTTTCAGGGAACGTCTATCGGCTTCAATGAGGCGGCGGACCCATGCGCCCAGGTCAGCAGCTACGGAAACAAGGCTGCCATTGTGCAGGCGAACTGCTTGAAGCAGGGCGTCAACCCGGCCACCTTCACGCAGATCGGTAGTCAGATCCAGACGATCATAGGCGGTAACCCAAACCTAAATCCTGAAACGGCGCGTACGCAGACAGCTGGTGTTGTCCTCACACCGCCCTTCGTTCCGCGTTTGGCTATAACCGTGGACTATTTCCGCACGAAGATCGATAACACTATCAGCACGGTGCCGACGCAGAATATCGTGGATGGCTGCTACACAAGCGTCAATCTCTCCGGCCCGCTCTGCGCAGATGTCAATCCGCGCCTTGGAACCGGTCAGCTTAGCACCGTGATCGGCACCAATCAGAATTTGGGGGAGACTAGGACCGAAGGCCTCGACATAGGCACCACCTACAGCTACCCGAGTCGGTACGGCACCTTCGCCCTCTCCAATGACGCCACTTACACGCTGAAGTATCAAAGCCAAAACGTTCCAGACGGCGCGTTCATCGGCCAGAACGGCCTGATCATCGTCGGGATCAGCACCCCAGGCTACCCGCGGCTGCGTGACAATGCGAGCCTGGACTGGAGCCTCGGCAACTTCTCCCTCGGTTATAGGATGCGCTTCATCGAAGGGCAGCTATTCTACTACTCCGCCCCAGCGGCCCCGGCCAGCGACTTTGCATCAAACCGCACGCCGGACATCTTCTATCACGACATCTATGGCGGCTATAACTACAAGAACCTCTCCGTCAACGTCGGCGTTGATAATCTGTTCGACAAGCAAGCGCCCTATGTGCAGGATGGCGGCACCAACACCGATCCAGCCGAATACGACATACTAGGACGTGTGGTTTACGTGAAGACCACCCTGAGGTTCTAAGCCGTAGCGTCATGCTACTATGGGTCGCCACCTGAAGAAGGGTGGCGGCCCATTCTTTATAAAGGCTCTGAGATGTTCGACTCAAAGTTGCTAGTGGCGTCTACCGGGATGCTTGTGTTGTTGTTGAGCGGTTGTGACATCCCGGATCGCACGGCTGGCACACCCTCCAGAGTTGCGTCAAAACATTGCGAACGTCAAACCGGCAGTCTGGTATGTTCAGACGGGACCGATGACAATCCTACCGGTACTGTCAAAGATCCTAGTCTGCTGCAGGCGTCTTTCGGAGCCAAAGGTAGGTAGCAAGCTTGTAGCCTCCTTGCAAACGCTCAATGTCGCTTCCCGGACCACGCCGCAGCCGCATCTGCTCCTTCGTTACGGATCAATGTTCTGCACCACGTCGGCGCCACCTATCCACCTATGATACCTTGATGGCGCACTCCGGCTTTCCCTAAGGAGGCGACGTTGCATGCAAGTGACCCAATTGGCCGCCGTCTGCGGCCGGCCCGCCGACGCGCTACGTCCTGCCGAGCAAGCCCAAGCTTCTAACCCCACGACCACACCGTCCAAAGTGGCCTGTTTGCCGCCTGCGTGGCTACTGGCGATGTGGGAAGGGCAGCCTTGGTGCCAAGTTACTGTCGGTGCGGGATCCGCTGGATCAGCGCGCCTTGACTTACCAGGCGACCGCCTAGCGACTTTTGGGCGACTCGCGCTATGACGAGTTCCACGACTAGGCCACCTTTGTGCCCTACCGGGACATGGACACGCCGGCAGGGTGGAA
>CAXTJZ010000038.1:0-476 GCA_964244695.1 uncultured Acetobacteraceae bacterium | reverse complement strand
GTTCAAATCCCACCCGCTCGACCAGTCACTACGACACGGCAGCCAAGCCGCAAACCTGCTGACGTCCGAAAATCCCGTGATACGAGCCTTCTTTCAGGCGGTTGACGGCCCGATCCGGCGTAACCTGACGGCTCTGGGAAAGGGCACGGATCCCGTGCGGCGCCGAAACACCGGCCGCTACCGGTTTCACGGCGCCTGGTCCGTTCGTCTCCGCCCGGGGGGCTATCACACGGACCACATCCATCCCGAAGGCTGGCTGTCCTCGGCCTGCTATATCGCTTTGCCGGAAATGGCGGGCTTGGGGCAGGAAGCGTGGATAAAATTTGGCGAGCCCGGTATTCCGACTGTGCCGGCACTGGCGGCCGAGCACGTGGTCAAGCCAGAGCCTGGTCTCCTGGTTCTATTTCCGTCTTATACCAGCGTGTCAGGCGACAGGGTAAACCCATCCACTGGCGACATCAGGAACCCAGCCACTC
>CAXTJZ010000037.1:0-22021 GCA_964244695.1 uncultured Acetobacteraceae bacterium | reverse complement strand
AAGGCATTCGCCTCCATTAAACCCGCCTCCTGCAAAAGTACATAACACCCTCTAGCATGCGCTGGGCTGGCATTGCTTGCGATGACTTTTTCGATACCCTGGAGTCTGTCACACAGCCTTGACGCCGACGAGAACGTCGGCAACTTCGGCGGTGCCGGTCTAGTCCTCGGTTTTGTGATAAATTATGTGGACCGCGGAACGCGCTGGCCGAGGCTCTCGAGCCGGACGCAACACGCTCTAGCGCTAGCCATCATCCTTGTGCTCTGTTTTTCCCTGTTAATGACGGTTGTTGCGCTATACTCAGGTTTCGTTGCCCTCGAATCGCGCTGTCCACTAGGTCCTTGCCGCCGAGGGACGCAGCAGGCCCTGACGATCATGGCTACAATCTGCCAATTCGGCACGGTTAGCTGGCTGCTGTACTTCCGCCGCCGTCAGTTGCCGGCTTGAGCTCTACGGCCCTGCTTGGACAAGGGAGAAGGGCAGGCGGGGAAGTCTTCCTAAGCGTTCTCAAGATGAGAGTTTTGTTCTCTATGCTGCGAAGCAGAAAAACCTTTCTGCTTTCACGACGATAGCCGTATCGACCGTCTTGCGACCGAAACAATCGGGCGATTTCTAATTTCGCCTGCCCAGTTGCACCAGCATCGCCGCCATATCCACCGGCGGCTCCGCCACAGCCTCCACCGCCGGCGTCAGATCCAACCGGATCGCGCGCGCCAGCAACTGCAAACGCCCGATCCCGTCGCCATACACCGGGTCGCCCAGCAGCGGCGTGCCCAGATGCGCGCAGTGCACGCGAACCTGGTGCGTGCGGCCGGTGCGCGGCTGCAGCTCCAGCCAGCTCAGCCCGTCCGACTGTCCCAGCACACGCCAGTCCGTCATGGCGCGCTGGCCGTCGGCCGACACCACCATCCGCCAGCCCGCTTGCCCCGTCCGCTTGGCCAACGGCACGCCGATGCGGCCGCTCTGCCCAGGCGGACACCCGCGCACGATCGCCCAATAGGTTTTCCGCGCCCGCCCGGCCGCGAACTCCGCCTGCGCCGCAAGCAGCGCCGCCCGGCGCAATGCGATCACCAGGCAGCCGGATGTGTCCGCATCCAGCCGGTGTGCCAGCCAAGGCCCATCCCGCCTGCGGCTCAGCAGCGGAAACCAGTCCTCCACCGAGCGCCTGCTGCCTGGCCCGGGATGCACCGGCAATCCGGCCGGCTTGTTGATCACCACGAAGCGTTCGTCGGCGAACAGTATCTCGGGGCGCTCGGCGGTTGACACTTGCTCCCCCAAAGCGGACGTGCCGCCGATGCAGACCGACACGATCTGCGGCGCCAACGCGGTGGCCGCCCTGTTTCGCCGCAGGCCGGACGCCGTGCTGCGCCTGTTCTACACCGAAGCCATGCGGGGCATAGCAGGCCCGCTCTGCGCCGAACTGGCCCGCAGGCGCGTGCCCTACCGGCTGCTGCCGCCCGACGAGATGGCGCGCGCCGCCAGCACCGCCCATCACGGCGGCCTGGCGGCGGTGGCGCGCGCCCGCGTGGTGCCGATCATGGAGCCGGCCAGCCCGCCGCGCGTGCCGCTGCTGCTCGTGCTGGACGGCATAGGCAACCCCCATAACTTCGGCGCGATCGCCCGCAGCGCCGCGTTTTTCGGGGTGACCACCATGCTGATCCACCACGTGCCCGGCGCCGCCCTGCCGTCGGACGCCGCCTACCGTACGGCGGAAGGCGCGCTGGAGTATCTGGACCTGTATCGCTCGCGTGACCTGCCGGCGCTGCTTCAGGCGCTGGGGCCGTTGTATCGCACGGTGGCGGCCACGCTGCGCCCGGGTGCCATGGCGATGGGCGACATGCCGCGCGACAGGCCGCTGGCGCTGGTGCTGGGCGGCGAGGAGCATGGCGTCTCGGCCCCCGTGCTGGCGGCTTGCCGGCGGGAGGTGCGCATCGCCGGCTCAGGCGTGGTGCAGAGCCTGAACGTGGCGCAGGCGGCGGCGGTGCTGCTGCATGCACTCAGGCCTGAGTCATAGAAGCAAACAATCTTTTTCAAAAAGGACCAAACAGCTTTTGCCCTCTCGCATCGGCAGCAGCCGGCTGCTGCCGGAGAAATCAGGGCGGCCAAGCCTGCGCAGAGACAAAAGTTTTTTGCTTCTTTTTTTCAAAAAAGAAGGCCTAGCTTCCTTCTCCACCGCGCCCGCCTTGACGCACCCCCGTCATATGCGCTGGATCGCCCATCCCAGATGGAGCCGACCATGAAGAAACTCTCCGCCGCCGCGCTGCTGTGCACGACCATGCTGGCCGCCGGCGCCGCGCGTGCCGACACCACCTATACGGTGGACAAGATCACGATCACCGGCAGCAAGACGGTTCCCACGCAGACGATCCTCGACGCGCTTAGCATTCACAAGGGCAGCCACGTCACGCAGGCCGACATCGTGGCAGGCCAGGACGACGTCGCCAACACGCTGAAGAAGGCCAACGTGGTGGGCGGCATCAAGACCGGCATGCGATCGCTGCCGAAGAACCACGTCGAGGTGATCTATATGATCGACGACCAGGGCGCGCAGGCGCCGGTGGTAAACCACGTCCTGCCCAAACTCCACGCCGAGACCTTTGCCGGCAACAAGGCACTGCCGACTGACCAGCTCAGGGCTGCGGCTGGTCTCACGCCAGGCCAGGATCTCAGCAACGACAAGATCGCGGCTGCGCAGCAGGCCATCATCGCGGCCTATAAGGCGGCAAAGAAGCCGGTCGATGTGCAGGTGAGCGGCGCCATCAGCCAGTCGAAGGGTGGTCTGACGGACGTGACGTGGAACATCATCGAGACGAAAGGCAAGGCGGCCGCAAAGAAGGATGACCGCAGCCAGGAGGAGAAAGACCAGATTGCACCTCCCTGAGGTAAGCGGAACCGAGCGTGGCGCGCGGACAACGCAGGCCGCGGCCACGCCCTGGAGGCAGTATCGCGGCCAGGGTCTTGTAGCGTAGGGTTGAGGACGAACCTCAACTCTCCCTAAGCCGCTGGAGCCCTGTTGTATGGCGTCTGTCGCCCAAGGCCGTATGCCCACCGGACAGGCCCCGCAGGGCCGTGGCCAAGCCGGGCGCGTGCCGTCCCGCCGGTTGGCCTCACCGGCGATACGCGAGATCGTCGGCCGCCGCCTGGCCGAGCTGTTCGGGCTGGCCTTGGCCGTGGCCGGCGTCACGCTGATCGTGGCGCTGGTCACCTACAACCCGCGTGACCCGTCGCTGAACACGGCCACCTCCCAGCACGCAACCAACCTGGTGGGCCCTGCCGGTTCGGTGCTGGCCGACTTCTTCCTGCAAGGTTTCGGCTTGGCCGGCGCGCTGCCAGCGCTTGCCATGCTTGTCTGGGCCTGGCGGCTTGCCAGCCGCCGCGGCCTGCGGTTTCCTGCCTTGCGCGTCATCGCGATGGTCCTCGCGATCCCTGCATTGTCGACGGCGCTGTCCACGACACCCTACAGCCTGGTCTGGCCGACTAGCGCGGGCCTCGGCGGCGCCGGCGGCCACCTTCTCTCCGTCACCTTCCTGGACTCGGCGGAGGGCGCACTTGGCGGGCTGGGTGCCGTGCTGGTTTTCCTGATCGCCACCTTGCTCGGCCTGGCACTCGCCGCGGCCTGCCTCGGCCTCACCCCTGGCGAATGGCGCGCAGCCGGACGGCAGGCGGCAGTGGCCGCACGCGCCGGTGCGGCAGGCAGCCAGACCGTGGCCGGCCTGTTCGTGCGCACGCCTGCCGGTGCCTACGTGGCCGACGACGAGCCGGACGACGCGACCTGGCCGGAGCCGGTGGCCGTGGTCACCAGTTCCTCGATGGCACCACCTGCGGCCACCCCGATTGCGCGCCGCGGCGAGCCTATCGCCTTGCCGGACCAGGCGCCGGCCAAGACCACCCTGCGCGCCCGCGTGGCCGCCCCCGAGCTGAAGCGCCAGCCGCCGGCGCGGCAGGAGAGCCTGCCGCTACAGGAAGCCGGCTGGCGCTTCCCGCCCAACAGCCTGCTGCGCGCCCCGCCCGCCCACACCAACGCCGGCCCGGACGAAGAAGCGCTGCAGAACAACGCCCGCCTGTTGGAATCCGTGCTGTCGGATTACGGCGTGCAGGGCGCCATACGCGACATCCGGCCTGGCCCGGTGGTCACGCTCTACGAACTGGAGCCGGCACCCGGCATACGCAGCGCCCGGGTGATCGGGCTGGCCGACGACGTGGCGCGCAGCCTGTCCGTCACCGCCGTGCGCATCGCCACCGTGCCGGGCCGCAACGTCATCGGCATCGAGGTGCCGAATGCCAAGCGCGAGACGGTGTTCCTGGCCGAGCTGCTGGAGAGCGAGGCCTGGACCCGCCACCAGGGCCGCCTGCCGATCGCCCTCGGCAAGGACATCTCCGGCACGCCGATCGTCAGCGACCTCGCCCGCATGCCGCATTTGCTGATCGCGGGCACCACCGGCTCGGGCAAGTCGGTGGGCATAAACGCGATGATCCTGTCGCTGCTCTTCAAGCTTTCGCCCGAGCAGTGCCGGATGATCCTGATCGACCCGAAGATGCTGGAGCTGTCCGTCTACGAAGGCATCCCGCATCTGATGGCACCGGTGGTGACGGACCCCGCCAAGGCTGTGCAGGCGCTGAAATGGACGGTGCGCGAGATGGAGCGCCGCTACCGCGCGATGAGCCAGCTCGGCGTGCGCAACGTCGGCGGCTACAACGAGCGCGTGGAAGAGGCGCGCGCCAAGGGCGAAGTGATCAGCCGCCGCGTGCAGACCGGCTTCGACTCCGAGACCGGCCGACCGACCTTCGAGGAACAGCCGCTGGTGCTCGAAGCGCTGCCGTTCATCGTGGTGGTGATCGACGAGATGGCCGACCTGATGATGACGGCCGGCAAGGACATCGAGGCCGCGGTGCAGCGCCTGGCACAGATGGCACGCGCCGCCGGTATACACGTGATCATGGCCACGCAGCGGCCCTCGGTGGACGTGATCACCGGCACAATTAAGGCCAACTTCCCGACGCGCATCAGCTTCCAGGTGATCAGCAAGTTCGACAGCCGCACCATCCTGGGCGAGCAAGGCGCCGAGCAGCTGCTGGGCCACGGCGACCTGCTCTACATGATGGGCGGCGGCCGCATCACCCGCGTGCACGGCCCGCTGGTTACCGACCGCGAGGTGGAGGACACGGTCGCCTTTTTGCGCCAGCAGGGCGCGCCGGATTACCTGGACGAGGTCACGGACGGCGCCGAGGAGGAGAGCAGCGGCGGCAGCTCCGGCAAGGACGCGTTTGCCGGCCTGGGCGGCGGCGACGGCGAGATGGGCCTGTTCGACCAGGCGGTGGCCATCGTGGCGCGCGAGGGCAAGGCCAGCACCAGCTTCATCCAGCGGCACCTCAACATCGGTTATAACCGGGCGGCCAAGCTTATCGAGCAGATGGAGAAGGAGGGGATCATCAGCGCGGCCAACCATGTGGGGCGGCGCGAGGTTTTGTGCCGTCGGACGCAGGACGAGTAGGCGAAGCAAGGCCTTCTTTTTTGCAAAAAAGAAGCAAAGAACTTTTGCTCCGCTTCGCCGGACGCTGAGGCGTGCGTGTCCACCACGCGCACTTGACCGAGACAAAAGTTTTTTGGTTCTTTTTTTCAAAAAAGAACTGCTTTCTTGCTAACCCACCTTGCCGCAACCCAGACTGGCCAGAACTGTTCAGAGCAATCCAGAAGGATGTGGCTGTGAGCGACGACGCCGACGATCTGCTAGACCCCAAGGCTGCCGCCAAGGCAGCCCACCTGCACTATGTCTCCGATTCCAAGCCGGGTGTCAGGCGTGAGCCGGCAAAGGAGGGCGGCTGGGACTATTTCCTGCCGGACGGCAAGCAGATTACCGACGAAGGCGTCATCCAGCGCATACGCAAGCTGGCCATCCCGCCGGCTTACACGGACGTTTGGATCTGCCGCGACCCGAACGGCCACCTTCAGGCCGTGGGGCGCGACGCGCGCGGTCGCAAGCAGTATCGCTATCACCCGCGCTGGCGGGAGATCCGCGACGAGGCGAAATACGGCAAGATGCTGGTGTTCGGCCGCAAGCTGCCCGACATACGCAAGCGGGTGGAGCACGATCTGGCCAAGACCGGGCTGCCACGCGAGAAGGTGCTGGCGGCGCTCGTGCGGTTGTTGGAACGCACGCTCGCCAGGATAGGCAACGAGGAATACGCGAAAACCAACAACAGCTTCGGCCTGACCACTTTGCGCGAACGCCACGTCAAGGTGCATGGCAGCGTGGTGGAACTGGATTTCCGCGCAAAGCACGGCATCCAGCGTCATATCGAGCTGCACGACCGCAAGCTCGCCAACATCGTCAAGAAGCTGCAGGACATCCCCGGCCAGGAGTTGTTCCACTACATCGACCATGACGGCCACAGCCACACCGTGGGCTCGGACGATGTGAACGGCTACCTGCACGAGATCACCGGCGAGCACATAACGGCGAAGGATTTCCGCACCTGGGCGGCGACGAACCTGGCCGCTTTGGCACTACGCGAGTTCGAGACCTACGACACTGCCGCGAAAGCCAAAAAAAACGTGCTGCGCGCGGTGGAGGCTGTGAGTTCGTTGCTTGGCAACACACCGAGCATATGCCGGAAGTGCTACATCCACCCGGCTATCTTCGACGGCTACCTGGACGGCAGCCTGCTCGAAGGCCTGAAAGCGCGCGCGGATGCGGTGCTGGACCAGCATGGGCACGGGCTGACAGCGGAGGAGATTGCGGTAACCGCTTTTCTCGATCGGCGTTTGCAGCAGATGGCGGCGTAACGCTTTCCTACTGCGTGGGCGGAAGCACTTTCGTGTCCTTCACGATCGCGGAGCCGAAATTCGTGTGATCGAATTTCGCTCCGGTGAAGTCGGCGCCGGTCAGGTAGGCGCCGGAGAAGTCCGCATGGGTCAGATCGGCATCTCGGAAGATGGCGCCGTTGAGTTTGGCAAACTCGAAGGTTATCCGGCCAAGCTTCGCCCCGGTAAAATCAGCGCCGTCGAGGTTCGCGCCGACGAACTCGCTGCGCAGCATGCCGGGTCGGCGGCCTTCACCGGCTGGCTGGATAGCAGTGCCATGGCCGCCAACGCGGCGAGAGACAAGATTTTCACTCTTCGTCCCCGATCTGATTTCTCGTGTTTTGCCAAACGTTCGGCACTGCCTCGCGGCGCAGGAAGACCCGATTACTGTTCACCGCAAAACCGCGTTTTTGCCTATGTCCGCCACACTGCGGCACCCGGCCAGCCCCATGGTGAGATCCAGCTCGGCCAGCATGTCGCGCAGCACCGCAGCCACGCCTGCCTCGCCGGCAATCGACAGGCCATACACGTAGGGCCGCCCGATCAGCACGGAGCTGGCACCGAGCGCCAGCGCCTTGAACACGTCCGAGCCGCTGCGTATGCCGCTGTCGAACAGCACCGGAATGCGCCCCTCCACCGCCTCGGCCACGTCGGCCAGCGCGTGCAGCGCGGCCATGGCGCCGTCGATCTGCCGGCCGCCGTGGTTGGAGACGATTATGCCGTCCATGCCGTGCTCGATGGCAAGGCGCGCGTCGTCCGGGTGGTTGATGCCCTTAAGGATGATTGGCAGCTTCGTGTGCTGGCGCAGGAAGGGCAGGCGGTCCCAGGTGCTCGTCGGGTTCGAGGAGGTCGTCATGAACAGCAGACTGGCGGCGTGCGGGTCATTTTTCGTGTCGCCCAGCATGGCCTGGAACACCGGATCGGACGTGTATTGCGCGATGCCCTTCGCCTCCAGGAATGGCAGGTAAGCCAGGTCCAGGTCGCGCGTGCGCCAACCGAGCAGGGCGGTGTCCAGAGTCACCACGATCGCGGTGCAGCCGCAGGCCTCGGCGCGTTGCACCAGGCTTGCCACAAGGTCGTCGGACTTGCCCCAGTAGAGCTGGAACCAGCGCTCGCCGGCGCCATTCGCTTCGGCGATCGCCTCCATCGGGTGGCTCGCCTGGTTGGAGATGATCATCGGCACGCCGACCTCCGCGCAGGCACGCGCAGTGGCCAGGTCGCCGTCCTTGTGCGCCATCTCCTGCACGCCGATCGGGGCCGCCAGGATCGGGCAGGGCCGGGTGCGGCCGAGCATCGTAGTGGACATGTCCCGGCTTCCCATGTCGCGCAGCATGCGCGGCCGGATGCGCACGCTGTCGAACGCTGCGAGGTTGGCGCGCATCGTCGCCTCCCGCCCGGCGCCGCCAGCAATGTAGGCGAATGCCTCGGGGGACATCGCCGCCTCGGCGCGCGCCTCCAGCTCGTCCTGTCGTGTGGGCACGATCTGCTTCTGCTGGTGCAGCATGCCGCCCACGTAGATCTCCCCCTGGCGCACCGTGCCGGGGGCGATCCTGAGCGCGTTTTCAGCGATGTCTGGCATGCGAACGGTCCCTTTCTGTTCTTTCCGGGCGGCGCCGGTTGTCGTAAGCTTTGGCATGAATATCAGTTTGCCGGAACGCTCCGCCGCCGTACGCCGCCAGGCCGCTCGGCTTTGCCGGGAGCTCGGTTGGGCGCCGTTGCACGAGGTGAGCCTGCCGAACGGCCGGCGGGCGGACATTCTGGCCCTGCGTCGGGACGGCGACTTCGCCTGCATAGAGGTGAAATCCGGGCCTACCGATTTCCTCACCGACAGTAAATGGCCGGAGTACCGCGAGTATGCGGACGCGCTGTATTTTGCCGTTGACGCGGGTTTTCCGCAGGGTCTGCTGCCGGCGGATGTAGGCCTGATTGTCACCGCAGGCGATGAGGCGGCGGTGCTGCGCGAAGCACCGCTGCACCGGATGGCGGCAGCCCGGCGGCGTGCGCTGACGCATCGTTTTGCGGCGCTGGCGGCCTGCCGGCTGGAGGCGATCATCGATCCGCTGGACCGGTTTGCGCTTAGCTGCGAGTAAGGCAAGCAAGGCCTTCTTTTTTGAAAAAAGAAGCAAAAAACTTTTGCTCCCTGTCGGCGAGTGTCCGGAGAAGTCCGCGACAGCGGAGTCAAAAGTTTTTTGCTTCTTTTTTTCAAAAAAGAAGGCCTTTCTTTCTTCCTGAGGACACTCGCCATGCGACACGAAAACCGCGCTCAAGACGCGCTGCGCACCGTCTCGATCGAACCCGGCTTCTCCCACCACGCCGAAGGCAGCTGCCTGATACGCATGGGCGGCACCGAAGTGCTGTGCACCGCCAGCGTGGAGCCGCGCGTGCCGCCGTTCATGCGCGGCAAAGGCCTGGGCTGGGTGACGGCGGAATACGGCATGCTGCCGCGCGCCACCCACACGCGCGGGGACCGCGAGGCGGCCCGCGGCAAGCAGTCCGGCCGCACGCAGGAGATACAGCGCCTGATCGGCCGCTCGCTGCGCGCTATCACGGACCGCGCGGCGATGGGCGAGCTGACGGTGGCGCTGGATTGCGACGTGCTGAACGCGGATGGCGGCACGCGTTGCGCCAGCATTACCGGCGCGTATGTGGCGCTGACGCTGGCGTTCCGGAAGCTGGTGGAGACGAGAGTGATCGCCGCCGTGCCGCTGACCGGCCAAGTGGCGGCGGTATCTTGCGGCCTGGTGGGCGGGGCGGCGCTGCTGGATTTGGACTACGCCGAGGACAGCGGCGCTGAGGCGGACGCCAATTTCGTGCTGACCGAGCACGGCATCGTGGAGATACAGGGCACCGCCGAGCAGTCGCCGTTCAGAGAGGCGCAGTTCCTGGAGCTTCTGCGGCTGGCCAAGCTGGGCACGGCCGCGCTGTTTGCGGCGCAGATCAAGGCGCTGCAATGAGCGTCACGCGCCGGCTGGAACGCGGGTGCCGGCTGGTTCTGGCCAGCCACAACAGCGGCAAGCTGCGCGAGATTGCGGCGCTCGTGGCACCTTACGATATCGGCATGGTCTCGGCCGGCGAGTTAGGGTTGGCGGAGCCTGAAGAGACCGAGGCGGACTTTGCCGGGAACGCACGGCTGAAGGCGCTTGCGGCTGCGCGAGATGCCGGCCTGCCCGCGTTGGCCGATGATTCCGGTTTTTGCGTGGCGGCGCTCGGCGGTGCCCCTGGCGTGCTTTCTGCGCGCTGGGCGGGGCCATCGAAGGATTTCACGTTTGCCATGCAGAAGGTGCAGGCGGCATGGGACGGGAAGGCGGACGATCGCGCCTGGTTCGTCTGCGTGCTTTGTCTTGCTTGGCCGGATGGCAATACAGCGAGCTATCTGGGACGGGTCGAAGGCCGTGTTGTCTGGCCCCCGCGCGGAGCTTTGGGGTTCGGTTATGACCCAATGTTCGTGCCGAACGGTGGGTCGCACACTTACGGAGAAATCAGCCCGGAGGAGAAGCACGCGAGCAGCCATCGGGCGCAGGCAATGTCACAGCTTACAATAGGGTGTTTTCCAACCGGCGAAAAAAGAGCAAAACCTTTTCACTGATTGGGCTGCCCTTACGCCCTTGCTGATCGAAGATCCACCGCCGAGACAGACAAAAGTCTGGCGCTTCTTTCTCCCACAAGAGCTTGCTCTTGTAGTTAATTACGCGCGCGGCGAAGTCCCGAACCTGCAGCACGGAACAGCACCCGCAACAGCCCGGTCTGCGCCACCAAACGGGTGGCCGGCGCAAGCAGCGCTGCCAACGTCAACGTAGCACGCGCCTGCTCGATGCTCTGGTCGCGCACGCGGCGGGCTTCCTCGATCACCGGGTCCTTGATTTCGCCGGCCGCGAGAAGGCCAAAGACGATCACTATCACCAGATCCACGGCCGCCACGATGGCCACCGACGGCACAGGCGAGAGGTGCGCGTATTCCACCAGCGCCAGGGCGGCGGCAACGTGCAGTCCGGTCAAAAGTCCAAGGGCAAACACCGCCGCCACTGCCCCATAGATCGCGCGGCGGACTATGCCACTGACGGTCCGCTTTATCAGCAGGATTTCTGCCTGGGCGGCGACTCGGGCGAGGCGGGCGGTGCGCATGATTGGCCGTCCTTACTTGGTGATTCGGCCGAAGAGGAAACCGACGGCTGCTGCCACGCCGATGGCGATCAGCGGCTGGTCGCGCACGCGATCCGACACCATGTCAGCCTGATCCTCGGTGTAGGCGCGCGCGCGACCGGCTGCCTGGTAGGCAGTCTTGCGGGCGTCCGAGAAGGCCGGCGTGACGCGGTCGTCCATCAGTTGGTTCACCTGGTCGCGCAGGGCGCGCAGTTCGTCACGGGCAGTGTCTGTCATGGCCATGGGGGGAAAGCTCCTTCGGGAATGGGTCAGCAGCCCGGGCGGCCGTGTTGGCTGCCGTCAGGCCCAAGCAACGCCACCTTTCAGGGCAGGTTGCCTTACGGTATCAATCTCGCGTGGGGGATGACGGTATAGAACGGGCCACGCTGAAACTGGTGGGGCTGACGAGCGCCGGCAGGCGGCCAGCACATGCGTGGGGCAGCCTGGACGGGCTGACGCTCGCGCCGGAGCCAGGCAAGCTCACGGTGCTGCTGGGACCAGCCGGCGCGGGAAAATCCGCGCTCATAGGCGCGCTGGCGGGCTTCTCGCGGCCACGCGGGATAATCGGGCTGGACGGGCGCAACATCACGCGCGTGCCGGCCTGGCGGCGCGGTTTCGGCGTGGTGCTGCGGCAGGACGCGCTGATCCCTTACCTCACGCTCGCGGAAAACGTGGCTTTCGGCCTGCGAATGCGCGGAACCCGGACCGCCGCGCGTGGCCCCCTGGTGGAGGAAGCGCTGAACCTTGTGCAGCTCGATGGCCTGGGTGGGTGCAAGCCGGCGGACGTGACAGCGGCGCAACGGCAGCGGGCCATGCTGGCGCGTGCCACCGTGTTCGCGCCGCGCGTGCTGCTGCTGGACGAGCCGGCTTGCGCGCAGGACCAGCAGGAGCGTGCGGCGCTGCTGGCCGGCCTGTCCCGTTTGCACGCCTTGCTGGGCGGGACGACGACATTGCTGGCCACCGCTTCCGGCGCGGACGCGCTTGCCGTGGCGGACCAAGTGGCCGTGCTGCGCGCCGGCGCCGTCGAGCAGCACGGGCCCGTCGGAGAGGTGTTCGACCAGCCGCGCAACGACTACGTCGCCTCGCTGCTGGGCGAGACCAACCGGCTGCCCGGCACCATCGAGGATTTGGACGACGAGGTGGCCACCGTGCGGCTGGCCTGCGGTCCGGTGATCGAGGCGCAGCCCGGCCGCGCGCTGGCTACTGGCGACCCGTGCGTGGTGAGCCTGCGGCCGGACAGGATTGCGGTAGCGGCGGCCAGTGCGGCGGAGATGGGCGTCCACGCGGTCGACGCCACGCTTATAGAGGCGCAATTCCAGGGCGACAGCTACCGGCTGGTTCTGCTGATCGGCTCCGGCGCCCAGATCATCGTGAAGCGGCCGGCGGCGGCCGGGCTGCGCGGCCTGGGCGTGGGCGGCACCGTAGCGCTGGCGTGGCAGCCGCATCACGCGTTTGCCTTTAGTGCGGCCGGCGATGCCGGCAAACCGGCCTAGTGCTTGACCACCGAGATTCCTTGATTACCTGAGCGCGTCACGTCACAACAGTGCCGGATCGCCACCTATACAGGAGAGTACAATAGCCCGAGGCCCAATGCCCGCCGCCCCATCCCGCGACGGCCCACGTGTGAACGAAGACATACGCGTCCCCCAGGTACGCCTGATCGACCAGGACGGAGAGATGCAGGGCGTGATGTCCGCCCGTGACGCGCTGTTGCGCGCCTACGCCGTGGGGCTGGACCTGCTGGAGATCAGCCCGAACGCCGATCCGCCGGTGTGCAAGATCCTCGATTTCGGCAAATACAAGTATGAGCTGCAGAAGAAGAAAAACGAGGCGAAGAAGAAGCAGCGCGTCATCGAGATCAAGGAAGTCAAGGTCCGTCCGAACATCGACGAGAACGACTACCAGGTGAAGCTGCGCTCGATGAAGAGCTTCATCGACGAGGGCGACAAGGTGAAGGTGACCCTGCGCTTCCGCGGCCGCGAGATGGCCCACCAGGATATCGGCGTGAAGGTGTTGGAGCGGATCAGGGCGGACCTCGAACTGGCGACGAAGGTGGAGCAGATGCCGCGTATGGAGATGCGGCAGATGGTGATGGTGCTTTCGCCTAAGTAGCGGACCTCCGTTCCTGCTGTTGTGGACTGCTGAGAAAGCCGTGCGTAGCTATCGCAAATGCGAGTAGATTGACCTGGAAGGTTGACCGCAGCGTGCTCGGGCCGGCCATGGGAAAGCCGTGATCTGCCACCTTGGTTGATTGGCGGGAAATCCGATGACCGTCTCGGGCTTTTCGAGAGAGAGCCTGCTTTCGAAGAGAAGACATCTGCTCGGTCACTGTTTCAGGCGGTGTGCGTCAACCTTGAGCAAACAAGCGTCTCAGCTGGCCAATCCTGCCCTTGCTCTGAGAACGAGGCCACCGAAGCGCAAGTCTCCGTCAGGCGCGTTTTCAGGCAGCCCGGGATGATGACACTTATACCTGCTTCTCCGTCCGACCGATCCGGCAACTCCACCGGTGATCCCAGACGTATTTCGGATGATCGTGCAAAACTTCCGCCGCCTGAACTTGCGCAGTCATCTGGCTGACACAGGCCGCCATTTCGACAGGGCGCTCGATACGCACTTCCTGGCCGTTGAACAGGAAAATTAGGATCAGGGTAGTAATCATGCGAGCTCTCCTAAAATATTCTCAGAGATCGCTCGGCTGTAACAATCTTCCATTGTTCACTCCTGAGCAGCCATAAACTCGCAATCAGCTAATAGTTGTATACTAAATCGTAACGTTTGGCACAGCAAGTCTCAAAAATTAGAACTATGGGCTAATTTTCATATCGGGTTGCCGCGCGGAGTTGCTTACTGCGGGAGAAGAGTGCTCCCAAATGAAGCGTTGCTCCGTCCTGCGCTGACCTGGCAAGGCCTGACGTGCTACGCCCTGGCTGTCGCAAATACAGGTAGCAAGAGTGTTTTTGCCCTTCTTACAAAAAAGGACTGCTTGCCTTCTTCCCTTACGGCAGCAGGGGATTTCGCCGCTGCAGCCAATCCTTGTCCGGCAGATCGCTGGCCTGCCAGCCGCCACCCAGCGCCTGGATCAACGCCACCGCATCCGACAGGCGTGTTTGCTGGATGGAGATCAGGTTCTGCTGCGCGGTGAGCAGCGTGTCCTGCGCGGTAATCACCGCCGTGTAGGCCTGCGTGCCGGCCCGATACTCGTTAAGTGCGATCTGTGCGGCACGCCCCGCGTCGATCACGGTTTGGCGCTGCACCGTCTCCTGCCGCGCCAGGATGCGCAGGCCGGACAGCGCGTCCTCCACCTGCTGGAAGGCGGTCAGCACGGTTTGCCGATAGGCGGCCACGCTTTCATCATACGTGGCGCGGGCGGCGCGCACGGCCGCGGTGCGCGCGCCGCCTTCGAACAGCGCGTCGCTCGCCGAGGCGCCTATCGACCAGACCCGGTTGGCGCTGGAGATCAACGAGCCGAGCGGGTTGCCCTGGTAGCCGAACAGCGCCGACAGCGTAATGTCCGGGTAATAGGCGCCGACCGCCACGCCGATCAGCGCGTTGTCGGCCTTCATCGTGCGCTCGGCGTTGGCGATGTCCGGCCGGCGTTCCAATAGGGCGGAGGGCACCAGCCCCGGCGTGTCCGGCACCGCAGGCACGGTGGCCACGGCTGGTATGGTGAGGGAGGCCGGCGGCTCACCGATCAGCACGGCGATCGCGTGCTCGTACTGGGCGCGCGCCACGCCCACGTTTATGGCGGCCGATTGCGCGGCCTCCAATTGCGTCTGTGCCGTCAGCACGTCCGACCGCGCGGCAAAGCCGGCGTTGTACTGGTTCTGCACGATGCGCAGGGCCTCGGTGTCCAGGCGGCTCGTCTCGTCGAGCACGCGCTGCAGCGCGTCGCTGACACGCAGATCCAGGTAGTCGGTGGCCAGCGAGCCCTGCGCGGACAGGCGGGCGTTTGCCACCAAGCCGGCGCTCGCCTGCGCGTTGGCAACGTTGCTCTCCACCTGTCGCCGCAGCTTGCCCCACACGTCGAGGTCCCAGTCGGCGCTACCCTCCAGCGTGTAGGTGGTGCGGGTGGACCCGCCGCCGAAGCCGCCGCCGCCGGTGGAGGCGACGCTGGTGGTGCTGCCGGTGTTGCCGCTGCCGCTGGTGACGCCTGAGCCCGTGCTGGTGGTGGTGCTTCCGGTCGTGGTGCCGGTAGTCGTGCCCGTCGTGGTGCCGAGCGTGTTGTTGCCGCTTCCCGTACTGGTCAGCACGCCGCCGCTGCCGCTGGAGCGCGTGACGCCGACATTGCCCGACAGGGTGGGAAACAGGTTGGCCCGCGCCTCGTCCACCAGCGCCTGCGAATTGACGTAGGCGGCCACCTGCTCGCGCAGAGTCTGGTTGCCGGTGTCGATCTGCGTTTCCAGCCGGTTCAGGAGAGGGTCGTGGAACGCGAGCCACCATTGGCCTTTTGGCGCTTCGTCCTCGGGGGTGGCCAGCTTCCAGCCTGGCAGCTCCTTGAAGACGGAGGTGAGCGGGGTGGAGGGGCGTTTGTAGTCTGGGCCTACCATGCAGGCGGATAAGGCGAGGGTAGAAAGCAAGGCCTGCTTTTTTGAAAAAGATAAGAGAAAAACTTGTGCTCCTGCGCCGGGACCAAGGGACGCCCTGATTACGCCGAGCCGCGCACGGGCAAAATCAGCGCGTGCCTCCGTGCGAGCGGGGGACAAAAGTTTTTTGCTTCTTTTTTTCAAAAAAGAAGGCCTTGCCTTACTCTTCACTCAGCCGGCGCCTTCGAGACATGCGTGCCCGGAAACGCCCGCCGCCAGCCGCGCTGCGACCACAAACGGAACCGATCCAGGTACAGGTAAACCACCGGCGTCGTATAAAGCGTCAGCACCTGGCTGACGATAAGCCCGCCGACAATGGAGATGCCCAGCGGACGCCGTAGCTCCGCGCCCTCGCCGGTGTCGAACGCCAGCGGCAGCGCGCCGAGCAGGGCGGCGAACGTCGTCATCATGATCGGGCGGAAGCGCAGCAGGCAGGCCTGGTAGATCGAGTCGCGCGTGGACATGCCCTGCTCGCGCTCGGCATGCAGCGCGAAGTCGATCATCAGTATGGCGTTCTTCTTGACGATGCCGATCAGCAGGATGACGCCGATCAGGGCGATGATGCTGAATTCCGAGCCGAACAGGATCAGCGCAAGCACCGCACCCACGCCGGCGGACGGCAGGGTGGAAAGGATGGTGATGGGATGCACCGCACTCTCGTAGAGAATGCCTAGCACGATGTAGACGGCCACGAGCGCTGCCAGGATCAGCATCGGCTCGCTCGATGTGGATTGCTGGAACGTGGCCGCGGTGCCGGCGAAGCTTCCGGTGATGGAGGCTGGCATGTGTATCGCGGCGGTGGCGCGTGCGATGGCGGCCGTGGCGTCACCCAGCGATTTGCCAGGCGGCAGGTTGAACGAAATGGTGGCTGCCACGAACGCGCCCTGGTGGTTAACGCCGAGTGGCGTGTGGCCTGGCTGGAAATGGCTGAAGGCGGCGAGCGGAATCATCGTCTCCTGCGCGGTGCTGACCGAGGCGCCGCTGCTGGCGGCACCTTTGCCCGACTGTGCCAGCGCGTTGGAAGCCGCGTTGCGCGCTGAATCGAGCGCCACGCTCGAGGCGGTTACTGTGCTGGCCGTCTTCGTGGACGTGACGTCGCCGGCGGGAAAACCCGTGCTGCTGGTGCCGGCCGCGTTTGCGCCAGACGTGCTGACCCAGACTTCACGCAAGGTCTGCGGGCTTTGCCAGTAGCGTGGGGCCAGTTCCATGACCACGTGATACTGGTTCAGCGGGTTATAGATTGTACTAACCTGCCGCTGGCCGAACGCGTCGTACAGCGTGTTGTCGATGGTGGCGGGCGTGAGGTTCAGGCGCGCCGCGGTGTCGCGGTCGATGACCAGATCGGTCTCCAGCCCGCTCTGCTGCTGGTCGGAGTTCACGTCAGCCAGGTCAGGGTCTTTCTGCAGTGCCTCGGTAAGCTTCGGCGCCCATTTGTAGAGCGTGGGTGCGTCATCGGCCTGCAGCGTGTACTGGTATTGCGCGTTGGATTGCCGGCCGCCTACGCGCAAATCCTGCACGGCCTGCAGATACAGGCGCGCGCCAGCCACGTGGGCGAGCTTCGGGCGCAGCCGGTTGATCACCTGGTCGGCGGAGACGTCACGCTGCGTCAGCGGTTTCAGCGCCACGTAGATGTTGGCCACGTTCGTCTGCCGGCCGCCGGTGAAACCCACCACGCTTGCCACCGCGGGGTCACGGCCGACGATATTCTGAATCTTGGTGAGCTTCGTGCGCATTGCCTGGAAGCTGGTCGATTGATCGGCCTGCACCATGCCCATCAGCGCGCCGGTATCCTGCTGCGGGAAGAAGCCCTTCGGCACGATGATGAACAGGTATACGTTGAGCGCCACGGTGGCCGCCAGCACCACCATCACCAAGCCCGAGCGGTCCAGCGACCAGGACAATGTGCGCTCGTAGAAATGCTGCATGCGCGCGAAGGCCGCTTCCCAGTGGCGGAAGAACCAGCCGCGTTCGCGCATCGGCGGCGCGGTGCGCAGGAACAGCGCGCACATCATCGGCGTGGTGGTCAGCGAAATCACCAGGCTGACGATGATCGCCAGCGACAAAGTCAGCGCAAACTCGCGGAACAGCCGGCCGACGATGCCGCCCATCAGCAAAATCGGCAGGAACACGGCGATAAGCGACGTGCTGATCGAGAGCACGGTGAAACCCACTTCGCCCGCGCCCATCAGGGCCGCGCGCACGCGCGGCACGCCGTCTTCCATGTGGCGCGCGATGTTCTCCAGCACCACGATGGCATCATCCACCACGAAGCCGGTGGAGATGGTCAGCGCCATCAGCGAGAGATTGTCCAGGCTGAAACCAAGCAGCCACATCGCGGCGAAGGTGCCGATGATGCTGACAGGCACGGCGACAGCCGGGATCAGCGTGGCGCGCGCGCTGCCCAGGAACACGAACACCACGCCGATCACCAGCACGATGGCGATGATGAGCGTGCGCTGCGTGTCGTTCAGCGAGGCGCGCACCGTGGGCGTGCGGTCAATGGCGACGTCGATGTTCACCGCACCCGGCAACGAGGCCTTCAACTGCGGCAGCACGGCGCGTATGCCGTCCACCGTCTGGATGATGTTGGCCCCAGGTTGGCGGAACACGATCAGCACCACGGTCGGCTGGCCGTTGAACTGGCCGGAGTTGCGCAGATCCTCCACGCTGTCGAGCACTTCGGCCACATCGGTGAGTTTCACCGCGGCGCCGTTGCGGTAGGCGATCACCAGGTCACGGTAATCGGCCGCGTGGCTCGCCTGGTCGTTGGTGTAGATCTGGAAGTGGCGGTCGCCTTCCTCGATCGAACCCTTTGGCGCGTTCGCGTTCGCCGAGGCCAGTGCGGCGCGCACGTCCTCCAGCCCGATGCCGTAATGGAAAAGCGCGCCGGGGTTCAGCTCCACGCGGACCGCGGGCAGCGCGGAGCCGTTCACGTCCACCTCGCCCACGCCGGGAAGCTGGGACAGTTTCTGCTCCAGCACGGTGGCGGCCGAATCGTAGAGCTGGCCCTGCGTCAGCGTCTTGGACGTCAGCGCCAGGATCATCACCGGCGCGTCCGCCGGGTTCACCTTGCGATAGGTCGGGTTCGCGCGCAGCGACGTCGGCAGATCCGCACGCGCCGCGTTGATTGCCGCCTCCACGTCGCGCGCCGCACCATCGATGTTCCGGTTCAAGCCGAACTGCAGCGTGATGCGCGTCTGGCCCACGGAGCTGGCGGACGTCATTTCCGTCACGTCCGCGATCTGTCCCAGATGACGCTCCAGCGGACTGGCGACGGAGGTGGCCACCGTGTCCGGGCTGGCGCCTGGCAGGGTCGCCTGCACGGAAATGGTGGGAAAATCCACCTGCGGCAGTGGCGAGACGGGGAGCTGCGCGTACGCGAAAATGCCGGCCAGGGCTATGCCTATGGTCAGCAGCGTGGTGGCGATCGGGCGGCTTATGAAGGGGGAGCTGATGTTCATGGGGCGCTAAGAAAGCAAGGCCTTCTTTTTTGAAAAAAAGAAGCAAAAAACTTTTGCTCCCCCGCCTGCACCGCGGCGCGTGCTGGTTTTGCAAAGGCGCGCGCTGGCGACTGCGCAGGTAGCAAAAGTTTTTTGCTTTTTTTTTTCAAAAAAGAAGGCCTTGCTTCCTTCCTCATTCCGCCGCCACCGGCCCCTCAGGCTCCGGCACTTCCTTCGGCTTGAAATACAGCGCCACACGATCGAACAGCAGATAGATCACCGGCGTGGTAAACAACGTTAGCACCTGGCTCACGATCAGCCCGCCGAATATCGCAAGGCCCAGCGGCCGCCGCAGCTCGGACCCCGTGCCGCTGCCAAGCATCAGCGGCAAGGCGGAGAACAAGGCGGCGAACGTCGTCATCAGGATTGGCCGCAGGCGCAGCATACTGGCGCGGTGTATCGCTTCGCGCGGCGCGTAGCCTTCCTCGCGTTCGGCCACCAGTGCGAAGTCGATCATCATGATCGCGTTCTTCTTCACAATACCGATTAGCAGCACGATGCCGATGATGCCGATGATGTCCAGGTCGGAGCCCACGAGCATGAGCGCCAGCAGCGCGCCTATGCCGGCGGATGGCAGGGTGGAGAGTATGGTGATGGGATGGACGAAGCTTTCGTAGAGTACGCCGAGCACGATGTACATCGCGGCTACGGCGGCGAGCACGAGATAGAGCTCGTTGCCGAGCGCATTCTGGAACGCGGCCGCGGCCCCCTGGAAGGCGGTGAGGAAGCTTTCCGGCAGGTGCAGCGATGTTTCCGCCTGCTTGATGGCGTCCACCGCGGCGCCGAGCGAGGCGCCGGGTGCGAGGTTGAAACTGATGGTGGTGGCGGGAAACTGTCCGAGATGGCTTACCACCAGCGGCGAAGAGCCGGTGGTGACGTGCACAAAAGCGCTGAGCGGCACCTGGCCGCTGGCGGCGGTGGACGACGGCAGATACAGCGCGTTCAAATTGGCGAGCGACGACTGCACCTGCGGCGTGGATTCCAGGATGATGCGGTACTGGTTGCTCTCGGTGAAGATGGTCGAGATGATGCGTTGGCCGAACGCGTCGTAGAGCGCGTTATCGACCGTGGCGGGCGTGATGCCGAAGCGCGCCGCAGTCGGGCGGTCGATCGTGATTGTGGCGGCCAGGCCGTTTGTCTGCAGGTCGCTGGCCACGTCGGTGATGGACGGGATGGCGTGCAGCTTGTCCAGCAGGCGCGGAATCCAGGTGTTGAACGCGGACAGGTCGGCGTTCTCTAGCACGAACTGGTATTGCGTGGCGCTGATCGCAGTGTCGATGCTGAGGTCCTGCACCGGCTGCATGTAAAGCGAGATGCCGGACACGCCGGACACTTCTGTCTGCAGGCGGCGGATGATGGCGCTGACGTTGTCCGTGCGGTCGTCACGCGCGGCGAGGTTGATCAGGAACCGGCCGGTGTTCAGCGTGGTGTTGCTGCCGTCTATGCCGATGAAGGAGGACAGGCTGACCACGGCTGGGTCTTTCAGGATCGCGTCGGCCAGCGCCTGCTGCCCGCGTGACATCGCGGCGTAGGAGGCGGTGGGTGCGGCCACGCTGATGCCCTGTATCAGCCCGGTATCCTGCACCGGGAAGAACCCTTTCGGGATCACGATGTACAGGAACGCGGTCAGCGCCACGGTGATCGTGGCGACAAGCAGCGTCAGCACCTGGCGGTCCAGCACCCAGTCCAGCCACACGCCATAGCCGTTGATCACGCGCTCCGTCATGCGTTCGGACCAGCGCGCTATGCGGCTCTGGTCTTCGGGCGCCTGGTGGCGCAGCAGGCGCGCGCACAGCATCGGCACCAGGGTCAGCGACACCACCGCGCTGATCACGATCGTGACCGCCAGCGTTATGGCGAATTCGTGGAACAGCCGTCCCACAACGTCTCCCATGAACAGCAGCGGGATAAGCACGGCCAGCAGGGAGACGGTAAGCGAGATGATTGTGAAGCCGATCTGCTGCGAGCCCTTGAGGGCCGCTTCGAGCGGCGGCTCGCCCATCTCCACGTAGCGGTCGATGTTCTCGATCATGACGATCGCATCGTCCACCACGAAGCCGGTGGCTATCGTCAGCGCCATCAGCGAGAGGTTGTCGAGCGAGAAGCCCCACAGATACATCGCCGCCAACGTGCCCACGAGCGACAGCGGCACCGACAGGCTGGGTATCAGCGTGGCCGGGATGCGCCGCAGGAACACGAAGATCACCAGCACGACCAGCCCGATCGCCAGCGCCAGCTCGAACTCCACGTCCGCCACCGACGCGCGTATGGTGTTCGTGCGATCCGTGAGCTTGGTGACCTGCAGCGCCGCCGGCAGACTGGATTGCAGCTTTGGCATCAGCGCCACGATGCGGTTGACCACCTGGATCACGTTCGCCCCAGGCTGGCGCTGCACGTTCAGCACCACCGCCGGCGTGCGATTCATCCAAGCCTGCAGCTTGGTGTTCTCGGACCCCTGCACCAGTGCGGCCACATCCGTCAGATGCACCGGCGCGCCGTTCTTGTAGGCGATGATGGCGTTTGCAAAGGATTTCGCGTCCGGCAACTGATCGTTAGCGTTGATCGTCGTCGCCTGCGCCGGCCCGTCGAAATTGCCTTTCGGCGTATTGACGTTGAGGTTGCCGATCGTGGTGCGCAGATCGTCTATGTTCAGGCCAAGGGCAGCCAGCGCACGCGGGTTCGCCTGCACGCGCACCGCCGGCCGGTGCCCGCCGGAAATTGATACCAGCCCCACGCCATCGATCTGGCTGATCTTCTGCGCCAGCCGCGTCTCCGCGATGTCCTCGATCTGCGTCAGCGCCATCGTCTTGCTCGTCAGCGCCAGCGTTATCACCGGCGCGTCCGCAGGGTTCACCTTGGCGTAGATCGGCGGCGCCGGCAGGTCGGAGGGCAGCAGGTTGCCGGCGGCATTGATCGCCGCCTGCACCTCCTGCTCGCCAATGTCGAGCGACAGGCTCAGATCGAATTGCAGCGTGATCACCGACGCGCCGGCCGAG
>CAXTJZ010000036.1:0-22501 GCA_964244695.1 uncultured Acetobacteraceae bacterium | reverse complement strand
GCCGCCTCGTCCAGGTCCTCCAGCGTTGCTACTACCGGCAAACGCCCGATGAACTCAGGAATCAGGCCAAAGCGGAGCAAGTCCTCGGGCTCCACGTCGCGCAGAATGGCACCGGTGCGCCGCTCGTCAGGGTCACGCACCTCGGCGCCGTAGCCGATGCCCGAACCCTTGCCGCGTGCGCCGATGATCTTCTCCAGACCGGCAAAGGCGCCGCCGCAGATGAACAGGATGTTCGTCGTATCCACCTGCAGGAACTCCTGCTGCGGGTGCTTGCGGCCGCCCTGCGGTGGCACGGAAGCTACAGTGCCTTCCATAATCTTCAGCAGCGCCTGCTGCACGCCTTCGCCGCTGACGTCACGCGTGATGCTCGGGTTGTCGGATTTGCGGCTGATCTTGTCGACCTCGTCGATATAGACGATGCCGCGCTGCGCCCGCTCCACATTGTAGTCGGCCGCCTGCAGCAGCTTGAGGATGATGTTTTCCACATCCTCACCCACGTAGCCGGCCTCGGTCAGCGTGGTGGCGTCCGCCATGGTGAAGGGGACGTCCAGGATGCGCGCCAGGGTCTGGGCCAACAGGGTCTTGCCCGAGCCGGTTGGACCCACCAGGAGGATGTTGGACTTGGCAATCTCGATGTCGTTGTTCTTTTGGGCGTGCGCCAACCGCTTGTAGTGGTTATGGACCGCGACGCTCAGCACCTTTTTGGCGTGGCTCTGGCCGATGACGTAGTCGTCCAGCACGCGGCAGATCTCGCGCGGCGTGGGCACGCCGTCGCGCGCCTTTACGAGGTGCGTCTTGTGCTCCTCGCGAATGATGTCCATGCACAGCTCGACGCATTCGTCACAGATGAAGACGGTCGGGCCTGCGATGAGCTTGCGCACCTCGTGCTGGGACTTGCCGCAGAACGAGCAGTACAGGGTGTTCTTGGTATCGCCCGACTTGCTCATGATGTCTTGCTCATAGGGTCTCCCGCCCCAGGCTGACCTGGAGCCACATTCTCAGGATACTACGCGCCACCTTTCTGAATCGACAAGGCGGGACGGGTGAGTGAGGGTTTGCAGGATACGTGCTGGTTCGTCTGACGGATGCGAAGGAAGCAAGCAGTCCTTTTTTGAACAAAGGACCAAAAAACCTTTGCTTCCCCGCCTGCACCGCTGCCCTGCTTCGTTCTGCCAGTGCGGGCTTGGCAGAACCAGCCAAGGCCTTACTGCCAGCGAAGGAGCAAAAGTTTTTTGCTTCTTTTCAAAAAAAAGCCTTCCTTCTACACCTTGATCGCATCGTCGATCAGCGCCTGCGGCCGGTTCTCGACTACATGGTCCACCAGCCCGAACGCCTGAGCTTCCTCGGCAGACATGTAGCTGTCGCGCTCCAGCTTGGCCTCGATCGCCTCGATCGCCTGCCCGGTATGGCGGTGGTAGATCTCGTTCAGCCGGTGGCGGAGATGCAGGATCTCCCGCGCCTGTATCTCGATGTCCGCCGCCTGGCCCTGCGCGCCGCCGCTCGGCTGATGCACCATGACCCGGCTGTTCGGCAAAGCGTAGCGCTTGTCCTTGGCGCCGGCGCACAGCAGAAGCGAGCCCATAGACGCCGCCTGGCCGATGCATACCGTGCTGACCGGGCAGCGTATGTACTGCATGGTGTCGTAGATGGCCAAGCCGGCAGAGACCACGCCGCCTGGGCTGTTGATGTAGAAGAAGATGTCCTTGGCCGGGTTCTCGCTCTCCAGGAACAGCAACTGTGCGCAGATCAGCGCGGACATCTGGTCGAACACCGGCCCCGTCAGGAAGATGATCCGTTCCTTCAGCAGGCGCGAATAAATATCGTAAGCCCGTTCCCCACGCGCCGTCTGCTCGACCACCATGGGGGCAAGCGCCTGGCTGTATATCTCGACGGGATCGGCGTTCCGAAAAGACTCGGCCCTCATAGGCACTCCTCATAAACCGGGAAATTGGCTTGCGGAGAACACCGGCAAGCCCAGGCGCTATGACATAGGCCGCTGGCCGGCCGCTTCCAGGTGCAACGCATTGGACAGGGCACCGCCGGCAGCTCAGGCCGCCTCTTCGGAGCCGCCGCCAGGCACATGATCCGGTGTCTCGGGCGGCTTGCGGGTCCCATCCTCGCCGGCCAGCTCGGGCTCGGACGGCGTCTGTGTGCCCTCCTGAAAGCCTTGCGAGATCTGCACAGCCTCGGGCGCATCATCAGGCGAAGCATCCTCGTCGGCCAGCTCCGGCTCCTCATCCGCACCCTCGGCGGACGGTTCGAACGTCACGCGCGGCGTTGCCACCTCGCTCGCCGGCGGCAGGTTCAGCTCCTCGGGGCTGACGATGCGGTCCTCCACCGAGGCCATCTCCAGGATGTAGTCCACCACCTTGTCCTCGAAGAGCGGCCCGCGCAGCTGCTCGATCGCCGCCGGCGTCTTGCGGAAGAACTCGATCACCTGCATTTCCTGGCCCGGGTAGCGAGAGGCTTCCTGGCGCAAAGCCTGTGTCAGCTCGGCCTGGTTCACCTGCACCCCGGCTTTTGTGCCGATCTCGGACAGCAGCAGCCCCAGACGCACGCGCCGATCGGCAATGGCGCGGTATTCCCCGCGCAGCGTCTCTGGGTCCTTGCCGCGGTCCTCGTCGTCGATCTGGCCGGCGGCGGTGTCCTGCTCCACGCGCTGCCAGATCGCGCCGAACTCGGCATCGACCAGGTTCTGCGGCGCCGGGAACGCCGCCTGATCGGCCAGCACGTCCAGCAGCTCGCGCTTGATACGAAGGCGGCTCATCTGGTCCAGCTCACGCTGCATCTGCGCCGTCACCGTCTCGCGCAGCTTGTCCAGAGACTCGAAGCCGAGCTTGGTCGCCAGAGCGTCGTCGATCGCTGTCTCCCCGTAGCGGCCAAGCGCCTTGGCCGTCATCTTGAACACGGCCGCTTTCCCGGCCAACGCCTCAGCGTGGTACTCGGCCGGGAACGTCACATCCACGTCCCGCTCCTCGCCAACCTTCACGCCGGCAAGCCCCTCGGAGAAGCCGGGGATGAATCCCTGCCCGCCAATTTCCACCTTGGTGTCCTGTCCGGCGCCGCCCTCGAACGGCACGCCATCGACCGAACCCAGGAAATCCACGGTGACCACGTCGCCCGTCTCTGCGGCGCGATCTTCTTCTATCGGCGTCAGCTCGCGCTGCTGGCCCGCCAGGCGCTCCAACGTCTTCTCGATCACCTCAGGCGCCACCTCGGACCGCAGCCGGGTAAGCTTCAGCGCCGCCAGGTCAGGCGGCGTGATCTCCGGCAGCAGCTCCATCTCCATGCTGAACGCCAGGTCAGGCACCGACGCAGCCTTGATGTCCGGCTCGCCCATCAACGCAATCCGCGGCTGCCCGGCCGGACGAAGCCCACGCTCCTCCACCACCAGATCGGCGGCCGTGTTCAGCGAATCCTGCATCACCTCGGCGGTGATCGACGCACCGTAGCGCTGGCGCACCAGGTTCACCGGAACCTTGCCCGGACGGAAGCCCGGCAGCTTCATCGTGCGGCTTACCTCGGCCAGCTTGGCGCGAACCTTGCCCTCGATCTCGGCACCCGGGACAACCACGGAAAAAGCGCGCTTCAATCCGTCGGAAAGCGTCTCGGTAACCTGCATTGGGGTAACAATCCTAAAGACCATAGTGACGACAAGGGGGAGCAAGGCCGGCTGGTGCGGGCGGAGGGACTTGAACCCCCACGGCTTACGCCACCAGAACCTAAATCTGGCGTGTCTACCAATTTCACCACGCCCGCCGGCCGCGAAGCGGACGGGTTAGCGCAGGTGGTTGGGGGTGGCAAGGTAAGGCAAGGTTAAGGCCAGGGGCTCTGCCCCTGGACCCCGCCAAGGACAGTCGTCCTTAGAACCTGTTTTGCTTCGCGGAGTGGGGCGAAGCCCGGGGTCTGGGGCCGACTGGCCCCAGCGGGGTCCAGGGGCAGCGCCCCTGGCCTTGCCCTCACTTCTCACCCACCAACCCCCGCGCAAACTCGCCCGGTACGAACGGCCGCAGGTCGGTAGCCTGTTCGCCGACGCCTACGGCGTGAATCGGCAAGCCATATTCCTCGGCCAGCGCCACCACGATGCCGCCGCGCGCGCTGCCGTCCAGCTTGGTGACGATCAGGCCGGTGATGGCGACCATCTCCTTGAATACCTTGACCTGCTGGATGGCGTTCTGGCCGGTGGTGGCGTCCAGCACGAGCAGGATGGAATGCGGCGCTGTCTCGTCCTGCTTCTTCAGCACACGGATGATCTTCTGCAGCTCTTCCATCAGCGCGGTCTTGTTGTGCAGCCGGCCGGCGGTGTCGATCAGGAGCACATCGGCTTTCTCGGCGCGGGCGCGGGTGAGCGCGTCGTAGGCAAGGCCGGCGGCGTCCGCGTTCGGCGGCGCGGTGACCACGGGGGCGCCGGTGCGCTCGCCCCATATCTGGAGCTGTTCGACGGCGGCGGCGCGGAAGGTGTCGCCGGCCGCGAGCACGGGGCGGCGGCCTTCGGTTTTGTACTGCAAAGCGAGCTTGCCGATCGTAGTGGTCTTGCCGGTGCCGTTGACGCCGACCATCAGCACCACATGCGGCCGGTGGCTGGGGTCCAGGGCCAGCGGCCTGGCTACCGGCGCGAGTATCGTGGCGATCTCCTCGGCCAGGGCCGCGCGGACTTCCACGTCGGTAACTTCGCGGCCGAACCGGCTGGAGCGGAAACTGCGTATGATGCGCCTGGCCACGGCCGGGCCGAGATCCGCCGAGACGAGCACATCCTCGAGTTCTTCCAGCGCTTCGTCGTCCAGCTTGCGCCGGGTGAAGCCCGCGCCCAGCCCCTCGCTCAGCTTCTGGGTGCTGCGGGAGAGCCCTTCCTTCAGGCGCGAAAAGAAGCCGAGCGCCACGGCTCAGGCCGCCCGTGCGAGCAGGACGCCCGCTTCCGCTGCAACCAGGCCGTCCGTATCCGAAGCTGCGATCCAGACGCGGTGCTGCACGGCCACAAAGGCCCGTGCCTTGCCGTCAAATCCGGTGATCGGCAAACCCACGGGTGGAGGGTTGTCGGCGTGCAGCTTCTCGTCTTCGCCGAGAACCCGGGTGACCCCAGGCAGGGCGGCGCAGCGTGTGGGATGAATCTGCCCGACGCAGCCGGTCACCGCGATCGGCCGGCCAGCCTGCGCGCGATCCGCCCGCGCGACAGCGTGGCGCGCCTCCCGCTCGGCCTGCAGAGTGACAGCGCAAGTAATTCCCACCAGCGTGTCGGGCAATTGCGCCGTGTGGCGGCGAATGACGTCGCCCTCGTAGCCGGCCAGCCGGCAGCCATAGGTCAATATCGTGGCGCTCATGCCGGGTAGGTAGTCAGATCGACGCTCCCGTGGAAGGCCACCGCCGCAGGACCGGTCATGAGCACATGCCCGTCCACCTCGCGCCACTCGATCTGCAACGTGCCGCCGTCCAGCAGCAGCGCGGCGCGCCTTCCGGCCAGGCCGCGCCGGTGCGCGCCGACCAGCGCCGCGCAAGCGCCGGATCCGCAGGCCCGCGTCAGCCCCGCTCCGCGCTCCCATACGCGCAGGCGTATCCTGTCCGGCGCCTCGACCACCGCGAAGCCGATGTTGGCGCGATCCGGGAAGATGGGGTGATGCTCGAGGACAGGGCCCAGCACGGCCGGGTCCACCTCGCTTAGGCGGGTCAGAAACAGCGTCGCGTGCGGGTTGCCCATGGACGCGGCTACCGGATCGCCAGGCAACGGCAGATGCAAAGTGTCGGCTTCCGACGCCAGGGGTATCTCGTGCCAGGCGAGCCTTGGCGCGCCCATGTCCACCTGTACTCCGCCGTTCGCGGACCTTAGAGCCAGCAGGATACCTGCCGAAGTCTCGATCGACACGGCTTCCTGTCCTGTCTCGGCAAACAACAAACTAGCCACGCAGCGGGTGGCATTGCCGCAAGCGCCGGCCGTCGAGCCATCAGGGTTGAAGATTTGCATGGCAATCTGGGCGGGGGCGGCGGTCGATTCCAGGAGTATGAGCTGGTCCCAGCCGATCCCGGTCTGGCGGTCGGCCAGCGCACGGAGCCTGGCGGCGCTTAGCGGCAGCTTCTGCTTACGGCTATCCAGCACCGCGAAATCGTTGCCGGCTCCGTGCATTTTCACGAACGCGGTTGGCATGGTTTCCCTGGACGCCTCTCAAGAAAGAAAGGCCTTCTTTTTTGAAAAAAAGAAGCAAAAAACTTTTGCTCCCTGTCGGCGGCTACTCCAGCCAGCACCCGACAGGGGTTAAAGTGCTACTGCGGCGTCGGCACGTTGTTGAACACGATAGTCCAGCTCTCCTCGCTTGCGACTGCCTGCCCGCCCGACACTACCGGACGGAAGCGCACCCGGCCGGAACTGAGCCAGGACTGCACGGATTTTCCAAAGGCGCTACCACCAACTGTCTTGAGAACGTGGCAAAGGCTTGGTGCACCGTCCTCTTCGATCGTGCATTGAACCGTAACCGCACCCGGCCGGCTTTCGTCGTAGGAAGCCGGAAACACCGGCGCGCCACCGGCGAGCACGCGCGTGGAGAACGGCCGCTCCGGGGCGGCGTGCGGCGGGGCCGATACCACCTGGCGCGCGATGATCGGCTGCACCGGCAAGCTGATTGCCGGTGCCGGCTTCGGGGCTGGCTCGGGAGACGCCGCGGCGAGCTCCATCTTGGCTGCCTCCGCTTTGGCTGCATCCAGCTGCTTGCGTTTCGCCTCTGCCAGCACGGAAGCCGGCTCCTCGATTGCCAAGGTCCAGCTGCGCGAAGCGGCGATCGGATGGCCGTGCAGGACGATCGGCCGGTAGCGCACATGGGCGTGGGCGAGCCAGGCAAGCGTGGCTGTGGCGAAGGCGGGGCCGCCTTTGCTGGCTGTCGCACGGCAAGCGGAGGGAGACCCGTCAGCCGAAATTTGGCAATTCACGTTCACCCGGCCGGGGCGTCCGTCAGCGGCCAACTCCGCAGGATAAGCCGGACTGCCGCCCAGGATCGGCACGGACGAAAAGCTCTGGTCCGGCAGAGCGGGCGAGGCTGGCGGGGTTACGGCCGCGGCCGTAACAGCGGCCGCGGCCGGCGCGTCCACCATCGGCGGTTTGGCGGTTTGCGTGGCGGCAGGGGCCGGTAGCGCTGCCGCTTTCAGCGGAGCGGTAACTCCTATGGCCGCAGAAGAAACCGGGCCGGGGACCGAATTGGCCAGCGCGGTTGTAACCGCCGGTGCCACGGGCGCCGCGGTGATCGCAGGTGCGCTGCTTCGCGCCGGCGGCTTGAACGCCGGCGCACCAGGTAGGAGCTTTGGATCTGCAGGCGCAGCGGCCTGAAGTGCTGGCAGCGGCACCATGGTTGCAGGCGCCGGTGCCGGAACCTGGGCGGGCGCAGCAAGTGCCAGACTCATGGGTGGCGCCGGGGGCGGCACCGGAACCGAAACTGCCTTCGCGCTGACGCTTGCCACCTGCGGCGTCAACGATACGCTGCCCTCTCCGAGTTCCCGGCCCAGGAACACCGCGCCGCCAAGCACCAACAACCCCGCTCCCACCAGCGCGAGTGGCACCGCTGCGGGCATCTTCTGCACGGACACCGGCTCGGTGGATTGCACCGGCGGGACCAGGCCGCGGTTGCATTCGGGACAGACAAAAGGCGAGCCCAACGGCACCGTCATAGTTCGGCCGGACCGCGCCACCTCGCAGGTGGTCGTCTGGGTGCAAATACCGGGTGTCTCGGCCATAGTACGCAAGATCTCCTGCAAGGTGCATGAGGCGGGAAGACCGCAATCACGCGCTGCAGCAATAATTACAGGACCGATGCGAGTTTGCGATACGTTTGGAAGGTCTCTGGCACAAGGCCGTAACGTTTACGGAATGTGTGGTACAGCGGCACCTATTGCCCGGGCATCTCGCCCGGCATCAGCGCCCGGCAGCCTTGGCGGGCAGGGACGTGCCGCTGAAATCCTCGAGTACAACCCGCCACCGGTGGGCAAGGCTGACCGGCACGCCGCCCCGCAAACTTGGGCCGTAATGGACCGCAAGGTCGTGCAGCCAGACGATGGCCACCGCGGAGAACGGGTCGGCGCCGCGAATGTCTGTCACGTGGCAGGACGGCCGCGCCGATCCGGCATCGAGCACGCAATCCAAGGTGACCTGGCCGAACCGGGTCTCGCCAGGCAGGCGCGCCGCCGGCTTGCTGACATCCACCGGCGGCAGATGCGCCGGGTAAGCGCGGTCGGAGACGAATATCGGCGCAGAACCGGCGGACGCGGATGCCTGCGCTTCGGGGGCCGGCGCCAGCCCCAGCGCCGCCGTTGCCTCATGCAGGTTGGTGCCGAGGTTGGCGGTGGCGGCTGTCATGGCGGGCCCCGCGACAGTGCGAACCCTTCCGGCCGCGTAGCCGGCGGCCAGGGATACGGCTACCGCTGCGCCAAGCACGGCCAGGCGCAGCATCGGCAGGATCACCGGCCGCCCTCCAATCCCGCCGCGCCGCGGCGCGCGAAGCGGACCCGCGCATTCGGGGCAGACGAACGCCTGGCTCAGCGGCACCTTGAGCATGACGCGCTGCATGCCGATCGAACAATAATCCAGGTTGCCGCAGCGACCTGGGGTTGTCTCACGGTCAAGCCGCCGCCGCGGCTGCTCGCCGCTATCCGGGCTTTTCTCAAGCAGCATGGCACTCGTCTGAAAAATGATCACTCACCCGGAGATATTACATCATTTTACACTGCTTCGCGCATGACCGTAACAAATTTTATACGACTGTGCTACGCCCACCCCGTGCGTGGCAGGACGCTGCCTGTCAGCTACGCTTGCACCGCGCCCGCAGCGAAGCTACAACCCCGCCCCTGTTCGCGCGTCCGGGCCTGTATGGGCATGCCCGGCCGCGACGCTCGTGTACGGTGCCCATCCGCGGCCGCCTATCGGCACGGGGCCTATCTATAAGGAGTCCCGAAATGCCCAAGATGAAGACGAAGTCTTCCGTCAAGAAGCGCTTCAAGATCACCGCCACGGGCAAGGTGCTGGCCGGCCCAGGAAAGAAGCGCCACAACCTTTCGGCGCGTCCGCAGAAAGCCATTCGCAGCAACCGCGGCAGCCAGACCCTCACCCACGCAGACGGCATCACCGTCAAGCAGTGGGCTCCCTACGGTCTGCGGTAAGGAGCGCATAGATGGCACGCGTCAAACGGGGCGTCACCGCCCACGCCCGTCACAAGAAGGTTCTCAAGCAGAGCAAGGGCTTCTTCGGCCGGTCCTCGACCAATTACCGTATTGCGCTGGAGCGGCTCGAGAAGAGCCTGCAATACGCCTACCGCGACCGCCGGGTTAAGAAGCGCGAGTTCCGTGCGCTGTGGATCCAGCGCATCAACGCCGCGGTGCGCGAGCACGGCATCACCTACAGCCGATTCATACACGGCCTAAATCAGACCGGTATCGAGATGGACCGCAAGGTGCTGGCCGCGATCGCGTTCGACGATCCTGCGGCGTTTGCGGAGATCGTAAAGGCCGTGCAGGCGACCATGGATGCGGCTGCCGAGCCTGTGGAAGCGGAGTAAGGAAGCAAGCAGTCCTTTTTTGAAAAAAAGGACCAAAAAACCTTTGCTCCCTGTCGGCGGCTGCTGAAACACGGCGCGACAGCGGAGCAAAAGTCTTTTGCTTCTTTTCTTCAGAAAAGAAGGCCTTGCTTCCTCTCTCTAAGGTGCCGATACAATGCCTGAGGACTTGGACGAGCTACGCGCAGCCACAACCGCGTCGCTATCGCATGCGACCGACCTGCGCGCCTGGGACGCCATCCGTGTAGGCACCCTGGGCAAGTCCGGCGCGCTGACGACGCTCCTGAAAGAACTCGGCAAGACCGCGCCAGAAGCAAGACGCGAGCGCGGCGCCGCGCTCAACCGGCTGAAAGACGAGCTGGCGGCCGTGATCGAAGCCCGCCGCGTGGAGCTGGAGGCCGAGGCGCTCACCACCAGGCTGGCGGCCGAACGCATCGACATCACCTTGCCGCCAAGGCCGGAGACCCCGGGTAGCCTGCACCCGCTCGGCCGCACGCTGGAGGAGATCACCGCCATCTTCGGCGCCATGGGCTTCAGCGTTGCCGAGGGGCCGGACATCGAGACCGACTGGCACAATTTCTCTGCGCTCAACATCCCCGGCCACCACCCCGCGCGCGACGACCACGATACGTTCTACCTGCCGGGTATCGATGGCGGCCCGCCGCGCGTGCTGCGTACCCACACCAGCCCGGTCCAGGTGCGCACCATGCTGGACCAGCCGCCGCCCATCCGCGTCATCGTACCTGGCCGCACGTATCGCGCGGACCACGACGCCACGCACTCGCCGATGTTCCACCAATGCGAGGGCCTGGTGATCGACCGCGACATCACGCTCGGACACCTGAAAGGCTGCCTGACCGACTTCCTGCGCGCGTTTTTCGGCCTGGCCACCCTGCCCGTCCGCTTCCGCGCCAGCTACTTCCCGTTCACCGAGCCCAGCATGGAAGTCGACATCGGCTGGAGCCGGCGCACCGGCGAGATCGGTGGCGGCACCGATTGGCTGGAGATACTGGGCAGCGGCATGGTCCACCCCAAGGTGCTGGCCAATTGCGGCATCGATCCGCGGTGTTGGCAGGGCTTCGCCTTCGGCATGGGCATGGAGCGCCTCACCATGCTCAAGCACGGCATGCCCGACCTGCGTCCGTTCTACGAAAGCGACCTGCGCTGGCTGCGCCACTACGCCACCAGCCCGTACAGCCCGGCCAGCCTGCACGAGGGCGTGGCGGGATGAAGTTCCCGCTTTCCTGGCTGCGCACCCATCTGGACACGCAAGCGCCGCTAGAGGCGATCACCAGCACGCTGTCCAGCATCGGCCTGGAGGTCGAAAGCGTGCAGGACCGTGCGGCCGCACTTGCCCCGTTCCGCACCGCGCGTATCATAGAGGCCGTGCAGCACCCGGACGCGGACCGCCTGCGCGTCTGCCGCGTGGATGCCGGGACGGGGGCGGAGATCGGCATCGTCTGCGGCGCGCCGAACGCGCGCACCGGCCTGCACGTGGTGTTCGCGCCGCCGGGCGCCGTCATCCCCGGCTCCGGCATCACGCTGAAGGTGGGCAAGATACGCGGCGTGGAGTCGGCAGGCATGCTGGTCAGCGCGCGCGAGATGGCCCTCGGCGAAGAGCATGACGGCATCCTGGAACTGCCGGACGGCACACCGGTGGGCCAGCCCTACGCCGCCTGGGCCGGACTGGACGACCCGGTGATCGAGATCGGCGTAACCCCCAACCGCGGCGACGCGCTCAGCGTGCGCGGCGTGGCGCGCGACCTGGCCGCCGCCGGCCTGGGCACGCTTAAGCCCTGGTCCGCCCCGCCTGTGGCTGCCGCGTTCGAGACCGCGCTCGGCTGGTCCGTGGAATGGCCGCAAGCCTGTCCCTGGGTCCTCGGCCGCAGCATACGAAACGTGCGCAACGGCCCCAGCCCGGACTGGCTGAAGCAGCGGCTGACGGCGATCGGCCTGCGCCCGATCAGCGCGCTGGTCGACATCACCAACTTCTTCACCCACGATCTCGGCCGTCCGCTGCACGTCTTCGACGCCAACCGCCTTGCCGGCGACTCTCTTACGCTCCGCCGTGGTGCCAGCGAGACGTTCCGCGGGCTGAACGGTCGCGACGTCACCGCAGGCCCGCAAGACCTCGTCATCGCCGATGCCACAGGCGCGGTCTCGCTTGCCGGCATCATCGGCGGCGAAGCGACAGGCAGCACGGACGCCACCACGCATGTGTTCCTGGAATGCGCGCTGTTCGACCCGGTGGTGATCGCGCGCGCCGGACGGCGCCAGCAGATCAGCACGGATGCCCGCCAGCGCTTCGAGCGCGGCATCGACCCTGCCTTGCTGCCGGATGCGGTGGAAGCCGCCACCGCGCTGATCCTGCAGCTCTGCGGCGGCGAGGCCGGCAGCGTCGTCTCGGCCGGCGCCGAGCCCGCCTGGCGGCGTCAGGCCAGCTTGCGTTTCGCGCGCATCTCCGGGCTGGGCGGCCTCTGCCTGGCGCCGGCCAAGGCCGCGGACATACTCGGCACGCTCGGCTTCGCCACCGCTTCATGCGACGCGGAACGCATCGTGGTGGACGTCCCGTCCTGGCGCAACGACATCGCCGGTATTGCTGACCTGGACCAGCCCGCCACCCTGGATCCCGCCCGCGCCCGGGACGCGGCCGAGGGCGCCGCCCTGATCGAGCCGGAATGCGACCTGCTGGAAGAGGTGCTGCGCATTGCCGGGCTGGATACTGTACCGTCCGTCTCCCTGCCACGCGCCGCCATCGTGCCGCCGCCTGCCCTCAGCCCGCGCCAGTCCCGCACAGCCATGGCCCGCCGCCTGTTGGCTTCACGCGGCCTCGCCGAATGCGTCACCTACAGCTTCGTGGCCGGCGCGGAGGCGGCGCGGTTCGGCGACACGCCATCAAGCCTCACGCTGAACAACCCGATCGCCGCCGATCTGGATCAGATGCGCCCGACGCCGCTGGTCAACCTGGCCCTGGCCGCCGCCCGCAACGCCGCCCGCGGCGCGGCGCGTGTCGACCTGTTCGAAGCCGGCCCTGGCTACCGCGCGGACAGACAAATCCTGATCGCCGCCGCGCTGCGTGCGGGCCAGGCGCCGCGCCACTGGCAAGGTGGCGCAGAGCCGGCAGATGCCATGGGTGCCAAGGCCGACGTCTGGGCGCTGCTTGCCGCCTGCGGCGTGCCGATGGACGCGCTGAGCGTCACGCCCGACGCGCCGGCGCACTACCATCCCGGCCGGTCCGGCACCGTCCGCCAGGGCCCCAAGATCGTGCTGGCGCATTTCGGCGAGCTGCACCCGACCCTGACCGGCGAGACGGCGATCCCCTCGCCCGCCAGCGCCTGCGAAGTGTTCCTGGACGCGGTGGCCGACCCCAAGCGGCGGCGCCGCGCCGCCGCCGAATTGCCGGCGTTGCAGCCCGTCTCGCGCGACTTCGCCTTCCTGGTCCCAGCCGGCGTGGCCGCCGAAGCGGTGCTGCGGGCCGCCCGTTCGGCCGATCGCGCACTGATTGCCCGGGTCGGGTTATTCGACGCCTTCGAGGGGCAGGCGCTGGCGCCGGGTCACAAATCCTTGGGCGTCGAGGTTGTCTTTCAGCCAGTTGCGCATACCATGTCCGACGAAGATCTCGAATCTGCATCGATGAAAGTGATCCAGGCCGTTGTCAAAGCAACTGGCGCCCAGCTCCGTTAGGTCAGGCTTGGCATGACACAACCGTTCGCCGATCCTTTTGGCGCGCCGGAACCGGCCGGCGGCTCCGCGGTGGCACAACTGGCCGGTGGCCTGGCGCACGACCTGAGCAACGTGCTGACCGCAATCACCGGCAACCTGGCCTTGGCCGAGCGGCATGCGGCCGGCAATGCCAAGCTCATCCGACTGCTGAACAACATCCGGCTGGCCACGGAGCGCGGCGCCAAGCTCACGAACGACCTGCTGGCACTCGCACCGGGATCGGTGGCGCAAGGCGGTTTCGCCAGCGGGATGAGCGAGGACACGCACAGCCAGACCAGGCGGATACTGGTGGTGGAGGACGACCTGTCTGTCGCGGAGGTCGCCGTGGCGGCGTTCGAGGACATGGGCCACCTCGTCGATCATAGCGAGAACGCGGCCAATGCGCTGGAGCGGTTGCGCGGCACGGCGTTCGACCTGGTGTTCTCCGACATTGTGATGCCTGGCGGCATGAGCGGCATCGAACTCGCCGAAGTCATTGCCGAGACGTATCCGCGCTTGCCGGTCTTGCTGGCGACCGGGTTCAGCAGTGCTGCGCTGGCGCAGGGTGCGCTGCGGTTTCCGGTGTTGGCCAAGCCGTATCGTATGGAGGAGCTGTCGCGGCGGGTGTCGCAGATGCTGGGCTGAAGGGTCGGCAAGAAAGGCCTTCTTTCTTGCAAAAAAGAAGAAAAACTTTTGTCCGCGCTGTCGTGGTTCGTTGAAGCGGTGGACTCAACGACGCGCACCCGAACAGACAAAAGTTTTTTGCTTCTTTTTTTCAAAAAAGAAGGCCTTCCTTGCCTTCCCCTCCACACAACGCAAGTTTGCGCCTAACTAACCTTATGACCGACACCCCGCTCAGCCTGATACGCAACTTCAGCATCATCGCTCACATCGATCACGGCAAATCCACGCTCGCCGACCGACTGATCCAGGCCTGCGGCGGCCTGACCGACCGCGAGATGACCGAGCAGGTGCTCGACAACATGGAGTTGGAGAAGGAGCGCGGCATCACCATCAAGGCGCAGACCGTGCGCCTGGCCTACAAGGCCAAGGATGGCCTGACATACGAGCTGAACCTGATGGACACGCCTGGCCACGTGGACTTCGCCTACGAAGTGAGCCGCAGCCTGGCCGCCTGCGAGGGCAGCCTTCTCGTGGTCGATGCCAGCCAGGGCGTGGAGGCGCAGACCCTGGCCAACGTGTACCAGGCGATCGACGCGCACCACGAGATCGTCCCCGTGCTGAACAAGATCGACCTGCCGGCGGCCGAGCCCGACAAGGTCAAGCAACAGATTGAGGACGTGATCGGACTGGACGCGTCCGACGCGGTGATGATCAGCGCCAAGACCGGCCTGAACATCGAGGGCGTTCTCGAAGCGCTGGTGACGCGCCTGCCGCCGCCCACCGGCGACGCGAACGCGCCGCTGAAGGCACTTCTGGTGGATAGCTGGTATGACCAGTATCTCGGCGTGGTGATCCTGGTGCGGGTGCGCGACGGCCGCCTGAAACGCGGCCAGAAGATACGCATGATGGCCAATGGCCACGCTTATGTGGTGGAGCAATGCGGCGTATTCACGCCCAAGATGGTGGCCACCGGCGATCTTGGCCCAGGCGAGATGGGCTACATCACGGCGGCGATGAAGACCGTGGCCGACTGCAACGTGGGCGACACCATCACCGACGATCGCGTTCCTGCCGAGGAGGCGCTGCCGGGTTTCAAGCCAAGCATTCCCGTCGTCTGGTGCGGCCTGTATCCCGTGGATGCCGACGATTTCGAGAAACTGCGTGAATCTCTGGGCAAGCTGCGGCTGAACGACGCCAGCTTCCACTACGAGGCGGAGACGTCGGCCGCCCTGGGTTTCGGTTATCGCTGCGGCTTCCTCGGCCTGCTGCATCTGGAAATCATCCAGGAGCGACTCTCGCGCGAGTTCGACCTCGACCTGATCGCGACCGCGCCGTCCGTCGTCTACAAGCTCCACCGCAACAACGGCGAGATCATGGAGCTGCACAACCCCGCCGACATGCCAGACCCCACCTACATCGATCACATCGAGGAGCCGTGGATACGCGCCACCATCATGGTGCCGGACGACTACCTCGGCAACGTGCTGACCCTGTGCAACGATCGCCGCGGCCGGCAGGTGGACCTAACCTATGTGGGCAACCGCGCGATGGCGGTATACCAGTTGCCGCTGAACGAAGTGGTGTTCGACTTCTACGACAGGCTGAAGAGCATCAGCCGCGGCTACGCCAGTTTCGACTACGCGATGGACAGCTACGAGGAGAGCGACCTGGTGCGCATCTCGATCCTCGTCAACAACGATCCGGTGGACGCGCTGAGTTTCATCGCCCACCGCTCCGTGGCCGAGACGCGCGGCCGCTCGATCTGCGCCAAGCTGAAGGACCTTATCCCGCGCCAGCTTTTCAAGATTGCCATACAGGCGAGCATTGGCAGCCGCATCATCGCGCGCGAAACATTGGGCGCGCTGAGCAAGGACGTGACCGCCAAGTGCTACGGCGGCGACATCAGCCGCAAGCGCAAGCTGCTGGAGAAGCAGAAAGAGGGCAAGAAGCGGATGCGCCAGTTCGGCAAGGTGGAGATACCGCAGAGCGCGTTCCTGGCGGCGCTGAAAATGGACGCGTAGGGTTGTGCCCTTGTCTCGGTTGACTGTTGCGAAAGGAAGAAAGGCCTTCTTTTTTGAAAAAAAGAAGCAAAAAACTTTTGCTTCTCCGCTGTTCAGGAGCCTTGACCTGTCCTGCGGTGCACGGACGGTGGCGCGGCGTCAGAAGTAAAAGTTTTTTGGTCCTTTTTTTCAAAAAAAGACTGCTTGCTTCCTGTTGCGTCTATCTCAACCGCCCTGCAGCCAAGCAGCTTTTCTGAGAAGGCCGTAGCCCAGCGGGACGAGTGACAGGATCAGCAGGCACAGACAAACATGAACGTCAGCATGAAGCGGGGAAGGTCCGCGCAGGCCTGGCCGTAGCAACCGGTGAACACGCCGGCGGCGAGCAGCGCGGTGACGGGAATGCACGCGGCGATAACGGTCCACACGAGGGCGCGGAACAACGCGATCGCCCGCCCTGAAGCCAGCACATAGCGGCGCAACATTTCCAGCGCGATCGCGAGCACGAAAGCCAGCGTGAAGGCGAGCGTGATGCCGCTGCCGACATCGGCGTCGGCGAGCACGAATCCGGCGATAACCAGCGCGCTGCAGAGGACCAGACAGGGGACGGCAGCGCCGAAGCCGAAGCGCAGCATGTCTGGCAGACCGACCGACACCTTCTGGCCGCTCATGCGCGGTGTACAGCAGACACGTGGAAGACGTATTGCCGCAGGATGTGCTGGATCTCCGCAATCCTGGACTTGTCCTCGGTGGCTTCCTTGGTGAGGAAGTAGATGCCTGGCGGGATGACGAGGCGGCCGCCTGCCTGGCAACTGACAAAGATGCGCAGGCGGTTCTGCGCGGCCTGGGCGCGGCGCTGCGCAGCCTCGCCGATCTCGGCGTAGCGCCGCGCCAGCGAGGCGGCGCGCGCGGTCTCCACACCGCGGGCAGCTTCCGTGACTCGGGAAGCGTCGGCGGCGGCGCGGTCGGCGGTGGCAAGCGACCGGGTGACCTTGGTGGCGATCTCGGCACCGTCCAGCAACACACGGCCGACGCCCCAGATAGCGTCCGGCAAGGTGGCCAGGGTCGCCAGGCAACGCGGGTAGAAAGTGTAATGCTTGATGTTGTCCGCGGTCTTGTCGTCGCCCGCACATTCGCTGACGTAGGAGGCGCCGTTCATGACCAGCAGGGCGGCGCCGCCGATCAGTGCCACGGCGCCGAGAACTTCGAGCGGGCCGAAGCTCATCAGCACGATGGAGATGCCGATCCGAGCCTGTCCAGCGCCACGCCCATGCCGTCGAGGCAGTGCTCCTTGGTGCCGAACGCGTTGTGCCAGACGCGGGCAAGGCCACCCTCGATGGCGCTGCCGGCCGCGCGCGCCTCGCCAATAACGGCCTTGCTGCCGACGTCCCACATGTGGCCCAGCCAGTCGAGCACGCCGGTGCCGGTGGGTGCCGGCGCGGCGGTCGGGGCGGGGAAGCCCTTGAACTCGAAGGTGATAACCTCGCCAAAGCCGTTACCGTCATAGGCCGGCTTGCGTATGGCGTAGAGCTTGCCCTAGGCGATCCAGGCGATCCCGAATGTCGGGCCCACGACCTGGTCGGCGAACCGGCCTAGATGGTCGGCAGCATCGATTAGGTCGGTGAATGGTCCCCAGACCGGCGATACGATTCCCAACGCTTGCGGCTCCACTGCTCATCCGTTGCGACCTGCCACTAAACTCCTCGCCCGCCCGCCGGGTTGCGTCGCCGAGCCGGCTCGCCTAATTTCCGTCCTGCGCGGGAAGGATGGCCGAGCGGCTTAAGGCGCACGCTTGGAAAGCGTGTGTGCGTGAAAGCGTACCGTGGGTTCGAATCCCACTCCTTCCGCCAGGGGGCCTCACCCGCTAATCAGGCAAGAGAGCAAAACCTTCTTTTTTGAAAACAAGGTAAAAACTTTCATCTCTTACGCTGCCGCAAATTGCACGGGTGTTCCACGTGTCGCGTGCAACGTTGACGCACGCCGCGGAAGTGAACGTTTTTGATCCTTCTATTCCTCAAAGAGGAACTGCTTTCTTCTCTCGCCTGAAACTTGCCGAGGCTCGCCGTTTAGGCCACCACAAAGGCTGAATCAGTCGGGGCGTCATAGTGCAAGTTGCTGGGTCCCTCGTCGCCTTGTGGTTCGCAGCTTTTGTCTGACCTAGGAAGCACGGCGCCGCGCGTCGCCGGGCCGGATGCGCCCGAAAGCGAAGCCGAGCTCGATGGAGCCTCGCTGGGCGCCCGCTCCGCCAAAGGCGCCGCGTTCACCTTGGGGGCGCAGGCGGTGCGCTTCGTCCTGCAGTTCGGCTCGCAGATCCTCCTCGCGCATTTCCTGGCCCCCGCCGATTTCGGTGTGATGGCAATGGCTGTCCCCATCCTCTCGCTCGTGCAGATATTCAACGAGCTGGGGCTGTCGCAGGCCACTATACAGCTCGAAACGATCTCCCAGGCCCAGCTCTCGGTGATGTTCTGGACCAACGTCGCAGTCTCCAGCGCGCTGGCCGTCACGCTGGCGGCCTGCGCGCCGCTGATCGCCCTGACTTACGGGCAGCCGCGCGTGGCGCCGGTCTGCGTGGCATTGTCCGCCCTGCTCGTACTTAGCGGCCTGTCCGCACAGCAGATCGCGCTGCTCAACCGCCGCATGGGCTACCTGGCGCTCGCCGGCATCGATGTCGCCTGCAACCTGGGCGCCGTGATGGCGGGAATTTCTGCGGCCGCCGCCGGCCTGGGCGTCTGGTCGCTGGTGCTCATGCAGGCGGCAAACTCGGCGGTGATACTCGTCCTGGCCTGGATGCTATCCGGCTGGCGCCCGTCCTGGCCCAGGCGCAATTCGGGCGCCCGCGCGCTGCTGGCCTTCGGCGGCCACGTCACCGGCTACAACGTCATCAACTACGTCTGCAACAACCTCGATGCCGTGCTGGTCGGCCGCCTGGCCGGCAGCGTGGCGCTCGGCTTCTATGACCGCGCGCTGCGCCTGGTGGCCACCCCGTTCTGGCAGATCAGCCTGCCGGTCGCCCGCGTGGCGCTGCCCCTGCTGTCCCGCCTGAATGGGCGCGAGGCCGAGTATCGCGCAGCCTTTGCGTCGATGCTGCAGGCCCTGCTTCTCGTGCTCTCGCCCCTGCTGATCTGGATCGCCTATACGGCGCGCCTTTTCGTACCGATGCTGCTCGGCGCCCGCTGGACGGCGTCGGGCCCGATGGTGTCCTGGCTCGCTTTGGCCACGCTTCTCTCGCCGCTCAGCCTCGCCTCCTACTGGCTGTTCGTCAGCCAGGGCAGAGCGCGCCAGCAGCTTCCCTACGCCACCGCCAAGATGGTCATCACGCTGCTGGCGGTGCTGCTGGGCCTGCACGGCGGCGCGCTCGGCGTCACCCGCATGCTGGCGCTGCTGTCCTTGCCCATAGACGGGGTGGTCCTATGGGGCGCCCTGCGCGCCGGCCCGGTGCGCGCCCGGCACGCCTTGCGCTCCCTGCTCCCGGTCGCAGCCGGGGTCGCCGCATCCGCCCTGGCACTGGCGCTTTTCAAACATCCACCGGTTTCTGCCACCGTCATCGTGGCCATCGCCCTGGGCTACCGCCTTCTCGCGTCCTACCTGGCCTGTTTCGCGATCTTCCTGCTGTTTCCTAGCCAAATACGCACACATGCCACCAGCCGCCTGCCGCTTCTGACCGCCTTCCTGGCCCGTCTGTCACGGTGAGCAAATACCGAAGGCGGAACCGCTTCGTCGCGGCAACGTTTCCGGCTGTGCGAGCCCACTCTGTCCGGGACATCAGATCATGCAGAAAATCCTGGTGACAGGGGCAGGTGGTTTCATCGGGCAGCACACGGCGGCCTTTCTCAACACTGACCCAGACCGGTCCGTTGTCGCATCGACGCGGGACGGAAGGCTGGGCACCACCCGCCTGGACATGCGTGACGAGACCACGATGCGAGCCGCGCTCGACGGCGTCGCCTACGTCGTCCATTGCGCCGTGGGCGACAGGTCCGTGACAGTGGATGGCACGCGCACGCTGCTGCGCTGCGCGGCGGATGCCGGGGTGCTGCGCTTCGTCCACGTCAGCACGATGTCCGTCTATGGCAGTGCGCAGGGCCGTGTCGCGGAAGACACGCCGATGGTCTCCGCGGACGGTGACGGCTACGCCGCGTGGAAGGCGGCAGCCGAACAGGCCTGCATCGAACAGAAAGGCCTGGAAATCGTCAGGCTGCGGCCAACCCACGTGTATGGCCCGCGCGGCACGTGGTGGCTGGGCGAGATGGCGCGGCGTGTGCGCTCCGGCAAATGGCGCGATCTCGGGCCGGCCGGCGAGGGAACCGCCAACATGGTCTATGTCGGTGACGTCTCCTCCGCAATCGCAGCGTCGCTGTCGGCACCTGACGCGGCCGGCCGCGCGTTCAACGTGAACGGGCCTGAGACCACGACGTGGAACGGCTGGTTTGCGAAGTTGGCCGAGGTGACCGGATCGCCCAAGCCTTCGCCCATCTCCCCGCTCGCCCTCAAATTGCGGATGACGTGGTCTCTTCCCGTCAAGTTGCTCGGCAAAGTCCGGCCTGGGCTCGCGCGCACGCTGCTTGCGGGCGTTCCCGGACGCAGTGAACTCGCCCTGTTTGCCGGCCGCGCCGTATACCCAACCGACGCGGCGACAAGGACGATGGGCTGGTCCCCGGAAGTCAGCATAGGTCAGGGATTGGCCATGTCGATGGACTGGCTGAAGGCCGAGGGGCTGGCATAGCAAGAAAGACCTTTTTATCCGCCAGCTTGCCCTTCCTGAAACCACGCGTGCTGACGCAGGCGACAGGAGCAAAAGTTTTTGGTCCTTTTTTTCAAAAAAGGACTGCTTGCTTATTGCCGCCTAAGCCGGTGCCATAGTTTTGAGGTGATCCGCCAGACGTATCGACAACGCAACAATCATCTGCGTCGGATTTGCGTGGCTAGCAGTCGGGAACACCGAGCTGCCCGCCACGAAAAACCCGCTCAAACCGTGTACCTGGCAGTCTGAATCCACCACGCCCGAACGGGCATCGTCCGACATGCGGGTGGTCCCTATGTGATGCGCCACGTCGGCGAAGGTGGGCCCGAACCCCTGCCCGGCCGCAACCCAATCGTCCAGCATGGGCGGCCGCAGGCCCACCGCTTGCAGCGCGCCTGCGACGATTTGGGCCGTCCTGCGCACCGTATGCTGCTCCTGTTCGCTGACGCGCCAGTCCAGCCTGGGCAGCCGCATTCCGTGGCCGTCCACACGCTCCGATAGCAGCACGCGGCTGTCCGGATCCGGCCTCTGCTCGACGATACAGTTCAGTTCCAGCCCGTCGAGCTTGCGTATCGGCCCGCCGCCCCGGCGCATCCTGTCCAGTCCACGCGCCATCAGCACGCCGTTTGACAGCACCGCGAGCGGGTCCCGCCGCCAATCGGCGCGCCCGCTGGCGATGCGCTTGACTGCGGTCCACGGATCGTCCGGCGCCACCAGTTCGCTCAGCCACACCGCGCAGTTCAGCAGCCCCTCGCTCTGCTGCACGTCCGGGCTGAGGCGCAGCCCCTGGCAGAACAGGTTCGTCCCATGCGCGGTGCGTACGGTGTGGAACCCGAGATGCGGCTCCAGACTCCGCGCCTGGGTAGGATCGAACTTCGCCACCCCGCCGCGCGGGTGGTCCATCAGGAAGCGCCCGACCATGTCGTGCGTGTTGCCGAGCCCCTGCGCACACACGCGGCTGGAGTTCAGCAACAGCCGCGCGTTCTCGATTCCTCCTGCGCAAAGCACGATCTTCTCCGCCTTGACCGTCCAGCGCCGGTCGTCATGGGCTGCCACTTCCAGGGACCGCAGCGCGGACGCGGCCTCGTTCGTGTTGATATGCACGGCGGTGGCGCCTGTCAGCACGCGCAAATTTGGCGCGTTGCGTTCGGAGAGCAGGCGCGGCCCGAAACGCATCGGCTCCTGCGGGCCGCGGAAGCGGCTGAACTGCCAGAAAAACGGACGCAGCAATTTCGGGTCCAGCCGCGACGCCGGCCGTGCGCGCCCCGTCAGCTCCCAGAACCCCTCATGCGAGTAGTCCGCGCCCAGCCCCAGGCCCAGATGCTCCACGGAGCGGGCGAAGTACGGCGCCATGTCCGCGGGTCCGATCGGCCAGCCGGAATGTGGCACCCAGGCGCGTTCCTGGTAGTCAATCTCGTCGAGATAGGCGCATCGCCCGGTCCAAAGCAGCGAGGTGCCGCCCAGTATGCGGTTACGCACGATCGTCTGATCCAGCGTGCGCGGCCGCCCGATGCTCTCGATCTCGTTCAGCGAGTCCGCAAAACTGCGTGCATCCGTCTCGCCGCTTTCAACTACGAGGACGCGGAGGCTCGTGCCGGCCAGTTCGCGCATCAACGTGGCACCGGCGGGACCGGTGCCGACAATGCAGATGTCGGCCTCTAGCGCCTCGCCATCGTCACACGCGCTTAAGCTTTGAAAATCCATCTATGTTTTGTCTCCGCAATGGAGCGCGTGGCGCGAGCGATGTTGCTGCAAGAGGCGGTCCTGTGGTCGAAGAAAGCAAGCAGTCCTTTTTTGAAAAAAAGGACCAAAAAACTTTTACTACCCCGCATTTGCAACAGCGCGTTATTTCCGAAAGCGGCGCGACAGCGGAGTCAAAGTTTTTTGCTTCTTTTTTTCAAAAAAGAAGGCCTTGC
>CAXTJZ010000035.1:0-23864 GCA_964244695.1 uncultured Acetobacteraceae bacterium | reverse complement strand
CAGCAACGCCGTCCGCTCCCGTGCGAGCCTGGCGCCCCGCATCCCAAGCGGATCATTGTGCAGGAACAGCGCCACCCGCGCCTCAGGCAAGGCGCGCTTTACCGCCAACGCCAGATTGGCCCGGTTATGCACCTCAACCACGTCAGGCCGCAGCCGCCGCAGCGTCTTCACAACACCGGCCATGTAACGCTCGACCCGCCCCACCGGCGGCCACCAAGGCTCCGCCGCCGCCACGAACCGCCGCCCGGCAAACACCGCCCGCGTGCCAGCCTGCCCCACCACCAGATCGTCCGCCGCCGCCAGCCGATGCACCAGCAGCCCGATCGCCCCCACCGCCTCAGGCCCAAACCCCTCCCGGGGCGGCAGCACTATCGCAACCTGCAAAAACGATCCGCCATAAACAAAAGAAAGCAGTTCTTTTTTGAAAAGAACCAAAAAACTTTTACGCCCTGTCGGCGACTTTCAGGACAGGTCCGCGACAGCGCAGTCAAAAGTTTTTTGCTTCTTTTTTCAAAAAAGAAGGCCTTCCTTACCCACTTTACCCAAGCATCCCCTCATACTTAGCCAGCAACCAACGCTCCGGCTCCTCAGCCGCAGCCGCATACCATGCTCCCACCAAAGAATGCCCCCGAACCGCCAAGCAATACGCCCGCGCCTCGTCCGACAAGGCCGGCGCATACGTCAGGAAACGCGCCACCACCGGCGCGAACATCACATCCGCCGCCCCGAACACCGCCCCGAACAGAAACGGCCCCCCACCCCCAAAAGCCTTCCGCGTCTCCCCCCAAAGTGCATCCACCCGCGCCACGTCCGCCATCGCCTCCGCCGTCTGACCCAGCCCAGCGTAATCCGGCCGCCCCAGATTCATCGGCATCGCCATGCGCAGCGCCCGGAACCCCGCATGCATCTCGGCCGACACAGACCGCGCATGCGCCCGCGCCAACCGCTCGCTTGGCCAAAGCGAGGTCCCCACCTCGGAGCAATACTCGCAGATCGCCAGGCTCTCCCAGACGCGCGCGCCGTCATGCTCCAGATACGGCACCAGCCCCGCCGGCGTGCCCGCCTTGATCGCCGGCGTAACCCCCGCCTGCATCGGCATCACCACCACGTCCACGTCCAGCCCGGCCAGCATCACCGCCAGCCAGCCGCGCATTGACCAGGAAGAGTATCGCCTGTTACCGATTAACAGCCGTGCCACGGGCGCCTCCAAAGCAGGAAAGAAAGCAGTTCTTTTTTTGAAAAAAAGAACCAAAAAACTTTTGCGCCCTGTCGGCGGCTGCTGAACAGTCCGCGACAGCGCAGTCAAAAGTTTTTTGCTTCTTTTTTCAAAAAAGAAGGCCTTCCTTACTGCACCTTGTGTCCAACCCCCACCCTCTGCCGGGACTGCGGCCAATCCCCCGCCAGCACCCCATGCCAGTCCTGCGGTTCCGTCCGCATCCTCGCGCACCCTCAGCTCTTCACCCTGACCGTCGCCCACATTGATTGTGACGCCTTCTACGCCAGCGTGGAAAAGGCCCGTGACCCCAGCCTCGCCACCCGCCCCGTCATCATCGGCGGCGGCACACGCGGCGTCGTCACCACCGCCTGCTACATCGCCCGCCTCTCCGGCGTGCACTCTGCCATGCCCATGTTCAAGGCCCGCAAACTCTGCCCGGACGCCACCATCATCCGGCCGGACATGGCCGCCTACGCGGACGTGGCCCGTCGCCTGCGCACCCTGATGCGCACCCTCACCCCCCTCGTCCAACCCCTCTCAATCGACGAAGCCGCACTCGACCTCGCCGGCACCGAGCAGGTCCACCGCGCTCCGCCCGCCGCCACCCTCGCCCGCTTCGCCCGCCAGGTGGAGGCCGAGTTCGGCGTCACCGTCAGCATCGGCCTGGCCGCAAACCGCCTGCTGGCCAAACTCGCCGCCGGCCGCGACAAACCCCGCGGCTTCGCCATCCTTGGCGAAGACGCCGCCACCCTCCTCGCCCCCGAACCCGTAACACTGCTGCCGGGCGTAGGCCCTGCCCAGGCCCGTCGCCTGGCCGCCCTGGGCCTGACCCGCGTAGGCCAGCTGCAAAACCTCACCGACCGCGAAGCCCGCATGATGCTCGGCGACGAAGGTCCCTCGCTCGCCGCCCGCGCCCGCGGCGAGGATGCCCGCCTGGTCACGCCCACCACCGCCGCGAAATCCATCAGCGCGGCGACCACCTTCAGCGAGAACCTCGCCGCCCGCCCGGCCCTCGAGGCCCATCTCTGGCGCCTGTCCGAACGCCTGGCCGAGCGCCTGCGCAGCGCCGGCCACGCCGCCTGCGGCGTCACCCTCAAGCTGAAGACCGCCAGTTTCGCCTCCCGCACCCGCACGCAGCGCCTGCCCCAGCCAACCGCGCTTCCGGACACCCTGTTTGCCGCCGCCCAAACGCTCCTGATCCGCGAAGCCGACGGCACCCCCTTCCGCCTGATCGGCATAGGCGCCTCCGGCCTGGCCCCCCTCGCCACGGCCGACGCCGGTGACCTCGCCGACCCTGACGCTGCCCGCCGCCGCGCCCGCCAAGGCGCCATAGACGGCCTGCGCGCCCGCTTCGGCGACGCTGTCATCGGCAAAGGAAGAGGAAAAGGCCTCATCTGAGGCCGCGGCTGGCTACGTCAGCGCTCGCCGACAGGACTCAAAATCTTGGTCCTATTTCAAAAACTGCTTACTTTTCGGCCCCAAACACTTCCAGAGCCGCCGCCACCCCGAAAGCCCCCGGCAGCGCCCCGAGCGGAAACAGCCTGGTCACATGCCCCATCTTCCGCCCCGGCCGAGCCTCCGCCTTCCCATACAGATGCGGTATCAACCCCGGCGTGGCTACGATACGCGGCCACAACGCCAGATCATCCGGACCCACAAGGTTTTTCATAACCGCGTCCGAATGCCGCACAGCAGGCGGCAAAGGCAGCCCGGCCACCGCGCGGACATGCATCTCGAACTGGCTGGCAGGGCAGGCATCGATCGTCCAGTGGCCGGAATTGTGCGGCCGCGGCGCCAGTTCGTTGACCAGCAGCTCGCCGTCGCGGCCGACAAACATCTCCACAGCCAGAACCCCGACGAGGCCCATGCAGTGCGCCAGGTCGGTCGCGATCCCGGCCGCTCGTCCGGCAAGCTCCGGGGTGATCTGCGCCGGCGCCAAGGTCAGGTCCAGGATGTGGTTCCGGTGGCGGTTCTCCACCGCGTCGAAGGCCACGATCGTACCGGCCTGGCCGCGCGCGACCACCACGCTGATCTCGCAGGCGAAATCGACAAAGGCCTCCAGGATGAACGGCGCCGGTGCCAGCGTGTCGTAGGCGGCGCGAGCCTCCTCCAATGTACGGAGAACAGCCTGGCCGCGGCCGTCATAGCCCAGGCGTGTCGTCTTGAGCACCGCCGGGAGACCAAGAAGATGGATCCCGCGTTCAAGCTCGGCAAACGAGTTGACGGGAGCCCATGCGCCGGTGGGAGCGCCGGCGCCGTTGATGAAGCTCTTCTCCGTCACCCGCTCCTGGCTCAATCGCAGGATCGCCGGCGCGGGATGGACCGGACGCAGCGAGGCGAGCAGATCCAGCCCGGCCGCACTGATGTTCTCGAACTCGAACGTGATCACGTCGGACGCCGCGGCAAATGCGCGCAAGGCCTCCGGGTCGTCATACGACCCCACGGTAGCGCCGGCCGACACCTGGGCAGCGGGGCTGTCCGCCTCGGGGCTCAGGATATGCACCCTGTAGCCAAGCCGCGCGGCGGCAAGGGCCGACATGCGGCCAAGCTGTCCGCCGCCGACAATGCCGATCGTGGCGTTGGCCGGCAGCGGCACCGGCTTGACCGAACGGACGGCAGCCGCCACGGCGTTCATGGATCCGACGGGGTTTCGCGGACGGCTTGCGTTTGCGCCAGGCGATAGTCGTCCAGCGCCGCGGCCAGGCCAGAGTCGGAAAGAGCCAGTATGGACGTGGCCAGCAGCGCGGCATTCACAGCCCCCGCGCGCCCGATCGCCAGCGTGCCAACAGGCACGCCGGCCGGCATCTGCACAATGGAGAGCAGGCTATCCATGCCGGACAGCGCCTGGCTTTCGACAGGCACGCCAAGAACAGGCAGCGGCGTCCATGCGGCGCACATCCCTGGTAGATGGGCAGCCCCACCCGCCCCTGCAATGATCACCTGCAGCCCGCGCTCGCGTGCGGACCTTGCATACGCCGCCAGCCTGTCCGGCGTGCGATGAGCCGAAACGATGCGTGTCTCATGCGATACGCCAAGGCCGGCCAGGGTCTCGGCTGCGTGCCGGAGCGTGGCCCAGTCCGACTGGCTGCCCATGATGATGCCGACCTGGGTCCCCCCCGTCATGGTCAAGCGATGTTGTCCGGGATCAGGTGGCTCTCCAGCCAGGCGATCTCGTCCTTCAGCAGCAGCTTGCGCTTCTTCAGCCGCTGCACCTGAAGCTGGTCGAGCGGCTGCGGCACCAGGCGGGCGATGACGGTGTCCAGGTCGCGGTGCTCGCTGCGCAGTTCGTGAAGCTTGCGCAGCAGGGAGTCACGGTCGTTAAGCATGGCGCGTGATTACCACGACGCGCGAGGGGCGGAAGGGGTGAGCGGCCCGCATTGTGGAAATGTGCGGCAAGGAAACGCTTCTCCCCCGCGAAAGGCGCCTCGCATCACGCATGCGAAGGTGAGGCGGGTTCCCTGTCGATTTGGGTGGTGTTCCGGATCGGCGCTGTATTAAGATTTGAAGGCACCCAGGCGTGGGGTGCGATCTTCAGCACGGAGGCACCATGAGCCTGCAAGCCCGTATCGAGAGCCTGAGCAATCGCCACGCGAGCCTAGAGATGAAGATTTTCGACGAGGACCACCGCCCTAAGCCGGACGACACGGCCCTGTCCCGCCTGAAGCTCGAAAAGCTTCGCGTGAAGGAAGAGATGGAGAAATTGCGAAGCAGCTAGGGTCTGGAGTCGAGGCAAGGAAGGCCTTCTTTTTTGAAAAAAAGAAGCAAAAAACTTTTACTACTTTCGCTATTCCGCAGTTTAGGTGCGTCCTGAAGCACCCGGCTGGTGCAAATGCGGGAAAGTAAAAGTTTTTTGCTTCTTTTTTTCAAAAAAGAAGCCTTTCTTCCTTACGCCGCTTCCTCAGTCTCGATCTGCGGCAAAGGCGGCGGCGTCTTGCCTTCCCGGGTCAGCCGCTCGTTCGCCGCACCCACCATCGCGTTCAAATCCGTCTGCGAGCACAGCCCCAGTATCACCGGATCGCGCGGCTTGATGTTCTGGCTGTTCCAATGCTGGCGGTCGCGCACCTTCTGGATCGTCTCCTTGGTGGTGCCAAGCAGCTTGATCACCTGCGCCTCGGACAATTGCGGATAGTGCCGCAGAACGAACGCGATGCCGTCCGGCCTGTCGTTGCGCTTGGCCACCGGCGTGTAGCGCGCGCCCTTCTGCTTCTTCGGCGTATGCGTCGTCACCGGGCTGATCTTCAGCCGCGCATCCGCATCCTTCTCGCAGCGGACGATCTCCTCGGCCGTTACCTGACTGTTTGCCACGGGATCGTAGCCGTTGATCCCCTGAGCCACCTCACCGTCGGCGATCGCCTGGATCTCCAGCGGGTGCATGCCACAGAAATCGGCTATCTGGGTGAAGGTGAGCGCGGTCTTGTCGATCAGCCAGACGGCGGTGGCTTTCGGCATCAGAGGCAGGGTCATGGGGTCAGTCCTTCGGCGCAGCGGCGATCCACCTGCCCGGGAGCTCACGTCGATGTCGGAGTGATTGCCCTGGCAGGGGCGCGCCATCAAGATGGCAACGTTGTCTGGATATGGGCTGCAGGCGTGCGGCGGGTCAAGGTGGTTGGATGATGGAAGATGAAGAAAGCCTGCGTCCAAAGCGCGTGGAACGCGTGAAGCTGGACGTGCTGAGCGTGGCGGACTTGCGCGCCTATATCGGCGAGCTCCAGGCCGAGATCGCGCGGGCCGAGGCGGCCATCACGCAGAAGGACAGCGCCCGCGGTCTGGCCGACAGTTTCTTCCGCAAGCCCTAGGAATGCGGCGTGAGCGGGTGGAGCAGCGCGGCGAGGTGAATGTGACCGGCGACAAAGCGATGCAGGTCATGCGCCTTGGTGCCGAGCAGGAACACGCCCGCCACTAACAGGGCAGGCGTAGGATGCGTGTATAAAACCGCCCCGAAGCCGAACAGCACGGCGGCAACCACGCAAAGCGCACCGTAGCCCAAGAAGAGCCGTGGTATCAGCGTCCGGGCCAGCTTCAGTGCGTCGCGCATGTCTACTCTCTAGCAAGTTTCCACATGGTTAGGCCAGTCGCAACAATCAGTCCCAGCAAGATAAGAACGTCCATGGCGTCGAAGAAGTACCTGATAGGTATTTCGTCGAACAGTTTCGGGTCACCCTCCTTGGCGAGGGCGATGGTAATGACCCGTGTCGCCGCAATGAGCACCACAGCCACAAGCATGTGGCAGACGATGAAGGTGACCACCCGAAGGGCCGACTGGAACGGCGCGCGCCACGATCCGGTGCCGCTCATCGTCTAGCGGAGTGCCTGCCAGCGAAGCTGCTACGCCCGAGACGGCAGGATTGTGCGGCCAAGATCATGAATTCGAGGTAAATACTTTCAGCGCCGCCGGCTGTCCATAAACGCAAAAAGGCCCGGGCATCGCTGCCCGGGCCCCGTTTGCCGCCGTAGAATCAGGCGGCCTTGTGCTCGATCACCGTCGCATCGTCGTTGGCCTTCTCGCCGGTCGTCAGCGCAGGCGCACTGCCGATGGTGATGCGGCGCGGCTTCAGCGCCTCGGGGACCACGCGCTTCAGGCCGACATGCAACAGCCCGTGCACCAGGTCCGCACCATCGACCACGATGTGGTCAGCCAGCACGAACCGGCGCTCGAACGCCCGGCCGGCGATGCCGCGATGCAGGATCTCCGCCTTGCTGGCGTCATCGGCCAGGCGGCCGGTCACGAACAAGGTGTTGTCCTTCACCACGATCTCGATGTTCTCGGGACCGAAGCCGGCAACAGCCATCGTCAGACGATAGGCGTCTTCGCCCGTCTTCTCGATGTTGTAGGGGGGATAGGCCTGGGTGGAGGCAGTCTCAGCTGCGCTGTTGGCCAGGCGGGCGAGACGGTCGAAACCGATCGCGGTACGGAAAAGGGGCGTCAGGTCGTACGTCATGGCTATAAAACCTCCTGCATCAGCAAGGTTGCTGGTCGTTGGGCCGCACCAGATGGAGCCGGCCCTGTCACCGCTCCGAAGCCCCTGATGGGCGCCTCGGACAATGCGGGAAGTGGTCTAGGCTTGGGCGCCAATCAAGAAAGCAAGGCCTTCTTTTTTGCAAAAAAGAAGCAAAAAACTTTTGCTACCCCGCATCTGCAGCGTTCGCGTGCCTCCGGACGAAACGAGGCAGCTGAACCGGTGCAGGGAGCAAAAGCTTTTTGCTTCTTTTTTCAAAAAAGAAGGCCTTGCTTCCTTCAGAGTGACCGGGTTCAGGACTCTTTCTTGACGCCCAGGCCGGCGAACTTCTTGTTGAACTTGGCGACCTGGCCGCCGGTGTCCATCATGCGCTGCACGCCGGTCCATGCCGGATGGCTCTTGGGGTCGATGTCCAGGCGAATGGTGTCGCCGGCTTTGCCCATGGTGGAGCGCGTCTGGTAGGTGGTCCCGTCCGTCATGATGACGGTGATCTCGTGGTAGTCGGGGTGTATCCCGGATTTCATGGCACGGCCCTTCGCTGGCTGGCGCCCCCGATACCGACCGGGTGCGCGAAGCGCGCGCTTATAAAGCAGACACCCAGGCGAAGGAAGTGGCCCATAGCGGCGCGAAGCAGGCAAGACCTGCCGCGTAACGCTGGGGCATACGTCTGCCACGCTCCGGCCGCGAGCCGCCGCCCCGCTGCTTGCGACGCCGCACCCGGCGTGCAGACTGCTCCCACGCGCCAGACCACCCAAGGCAAGGCGCCAAGAAAAGGCGGGAACCGGTTTGGACAGACAAGCGACAACCGTGGCTACCGGCGTGGCCTTCGGCGAAGCCCCGCGCTGGCACGAGGGCACGCTCTGGTGGTCGGACATGCATGGTGGCGGCGTACGCAAGCTCGCCGGCTCACAGACGCAGCCGGTCTGCGACGTCCCCAACCGCCCCTCCGGCCTGGGCTGGCTGCCGGACGGCACCATGCTCGTCGTCTCAATGGCCGACAAGCGCGTGCTCCGCCAGCAACCCGACGGCACGCTCGCCACCCACGCAGACCTCGCCCACCTGGTCCCCCGCCGCCTCAACGATATGGTCGTGGACACCCAGGGCCGCGCCTATGTCGGTAATTTCGGCTTCGAGCTCGATACCGGCGAGCAACCCCGCCCCACCGTCCTGGTCCGTGTGGACCCGAACGGGCAAGCCAGCGTCGTCGCCGACGACCTCCTCTTCCCCAACGGCACGGTCATCACCGATTCCGGCCAGACGCTCGTCGTCGCCCAGACCTTCGGCGGCCAGCTCACCGCCTTCACCATCGGCGCCGCAGGCGACCTCTCCAACCGCCGCGTCTGGGCGCCGATGCCGGAACGCGCGGTGCCGGACGGCATCTGCCTGGACACCGACGGCACCATCTGGGTCGCCTCCCCCACCACGCACGAATGCCTGCGCTTCCGCGAAGGCGGCGAAGTGCTCGACCGCATCCCGACCGGCCGCGGCGCTTATGCCTGCGCACGCGGCGGCGCGGACGGGCGGACGTTGTTTGTGTGCACGGCGGACTCGCACAATCCGGAGCGGCAGCGGATCGAGCTCAATGGACGGATCGAGGCGTTTCGGCTCTAGGCAAGGCCCTCATTTGCAAAGCAAAGAAGCCGTGCCGCTTCTGCCAAAGCGCGGCTTGCATAAAGGAGCGCGCCTAAGGGCAGGCGTCAGTAGAAAAATTTTTTGGTTCTTTTTTCAAAAAAGAACCGCTTGCCTCGCCTTACCCCACAACCGCCTTGCGTATCTCGCTGGCATGCCGAGCCACCCCATCCGCCGTCGGCTCATACCGCCCATCCGCACGCACGCACGCGAACCCGTCCCCCTGCAGCCGCTCCAGGCAGGGCCCGTCCTTCAGCCCGCCCGGCCGCCCCGTAGGCCCCGCCAGTATCAGCCGGTGCAGCGCGGAGCGGCAGCACGTCTCCAGATAAGGTTCGTTCCACATCGCCCCAACCTCGGTCGGCAGCCAGGCGCGCGCAAGGGTTGATGCATACGGCCGCGTCCGGCAGGAACGCGCGGTGATGAACCTCAGCACGCTTGCTTCCGCGCTCACGCCCCTGCTGCGCGGCATGGACGCGGAGCGGGCACACGGCCTGGCACTGCGCGGCCTTACATCCGGCCTGGCCGGCGCACAAACCACGTTGGACGACCCGGCGCTGGAAGTGCGTGCCATGGGCCTGGTGTTCGCCAACCCGATCGGCCTGGCCGCCGGCTTCGACAAAAACGCGGTGGCCATCGCCCCGCTGCTGCGCCTCGGCTTCGGCTGCGTGGAAGCCGGCACCGTCACGCCTTTGCCGCAGGACGGCAACCCGAAACCCCGCCTGTTCCGCCTGCCGCAGCATCGCGCGGTGATCAACCGGCTGGGTTTCAACAACGAGGGCCTGGATGCCTACGTGGCACGCCTGCGTGCCCTCGGCCCCCGAACCGGCCGGCTCGGCGCCAATGTCGGCATCAACAAGGCCGGCGCCGATCCGGAACGCGACTACCCTGCACTGGTAGCCGCCGTCTCCTCCTACGCGGATTACGTGACGATCAACGTCTCCTCCCCCAACACCCCCGGCCTGCGAGACCTGCAGGGCGAGGAAAGATTGCGCGCCATCCTGCAGGCCATCGCCGCCGGCGTGCCGGTTCGCCCGCCCGTTCTGGTCAAGGTGGCGCCGGACCTGAGCGAGGATGGCCTGGCCTCCGTTGTGGATACAGCCATCGCCTGCGGCGCCGCCGGCCTGATCCTGACCAACACCACGATCAGCCGCCCCACCGACTTCACCGGCACGAACGTCCACCAGGTCGGCGGCCTGTCCGGCGCTCCGCTCTTCACCCGCTCCACCGCCATGCTGCGCCTCGCCGCCAGGCAATCCGCCGGCCGCCTGACCCTGATCGGCTGCGGCGGCATACGCACGGGCGCGGACGCGCTGGAAAAGCTGCTGGCCGGCGCCAGCCTGGTCCAGCTCTACACCGAGTTCGCCTATGCCGGCCCCGCCCTGGTCGCCCGCCTGAAGTCCGAGCTGCTGACCGCCCTGCAACAGCGCGGTTTCGCCCGCGCGCAGGACGCCATAGGCGCCGGCCTATGATCCGCCGCATCGCCGGCCTGGGCGAGATCGCCGCCGCCTACGACGCCTTCATCGTGGACCTCTGGGGCGTGGTGCATGACGGCGTGCGCCCCTACCCCGCGGCGCTCGACGCCCTGGCCCGCCTCGCCCCGCGCCCCGTCCTGCTCCTGAGCAACGCCCCGAGACGCGCCGCCTCCGCCCAGAACATGCTCCGCCGCATGGGTGTGGCCGACACGCTCTACACCGCCATACTCACCAGCGGCGAAGCCACCTGGCTCGCGCTACGGGACCGCACCCATCCCTGGTTCGCCCGCCTCGGCACGCGCGCCTACCACCTGGGCCCGCAGCGCGATCGCAACGTGCTGGAAGGCCTGGACCTCACCATCACAAGCCATCCAGCCGAAGCCGATTTCGTCGTCAACACCGGCCCGGACGACGACATGAACGATCCGGGCACGCTCGAGACGTTCATCCCCGAGCTGCAAGCCTGCCTGCAAGCAAGGCTACCGATGATCTGCGCCAACCCCGACCTGGTGGTGATGCGCGACGGCGTGCGCATCCTGTGCGCCGGCTCCCTGGCCCGCCATTACGCACAGCTTGGCGGGGACGTGTTCAGCCTGGGCAAGCCCGATCCCGCGATCTACGCCATGGCGCTGGCCGAACTGGGCGTGCCGGCCGCGCGCGTGCTGGCCATCGGCGATTCGCTGCACACGGACATCGGCGGCGCGCAGGGCGCGGGCATCGACAGTCTCTGGGTGCTCGGCGGCATTCACGCGGCGGCGCTGGCCGGCGACGATGTGCGTGCGTCCGCGGAGGCGGCGGAGGCTGGCGTGGCGCCTTTCGCGATGATCGATCTTTTAAGGTGGTAAGGAAGCAAGGCCTTCTTTGTTGAAAAAAAGAAGCAAAAAACTTTTGTCTGCGCTGTCGCGGACTGTCCGGTGAGGTGCGCGACAGCGGAGTAAAAGTTTTTTGCTTCTTTTTTTCAAAAAAGAAGGCCTTTCTTCCCTAACCCACCCAGGAGACCAACGCGTGCCCGAACAAACGCTGGACGAGACCGTAGCAGACGGCGCCCGCATACAAGGCACCTACGACCCCGCCTTTGCCGCCGTCGCCGATACGTTCCGCGCCAACTTCGAACAGCGCCGCGAAGTCGGCGCCAGCGTCTGCATCACGCATCACGGCCGTCCGGTGGTTGATCTCTGGGGCGGCCTGGCGGATCCCAAGACGCAGCGCGCCTGGGATCGCGACACGGTCAGCATCGTGTTCTCCTGCACCAAAGGTGCCACCGCGCTGTGCGCCCACATGCTGGCCGAGGAAGGTCGCCTGAACCTCTATGAGGACGTGTCCAGGCTGTGGCCGGCCTTCGCGCAAGGCGGTAAGGAAGGCACCACCACGGCGATGATGCTGGGCCACGCGAGCCCGGTGCCGCATGTGCGCGAGCCGGTCCGCCCGGGCGGCTTCACCGACTGGGACTACATGGTGGAGCGCGTGGCCGCCGAGCCGGCCTGGTGGGAGCCGGGCACGCGGCAGGGCTATCATGGCGTCACCTTCGCCTGGACGGTGGGCAACATGGTGCGCCTCGCCGCGGGCCAGCCCTTAGGCGCATATTTCCAGGAGCGCGTGGCAGGACCGCTCGGTCTGGATTTCCACATCGGCCTGCCGGAAAGCGAGGAGGGCCGCGTGGCGCCGATGATCGGCAGCGACCCGGCGGAAGCCGACCTGAACTCCCGCTTCCTGCAGGCCGTGATGGGCAAGCCCGGCAGCCTTCCGCAACTCTTCCTGGGCAACAACGGCGGTGCGGACTTCAACTCCCGCGAAATGCACGCGGCCGAGCTGGGCAGCGCCAACGGCATCAGCAACGCACGCGGCCTGGCCGGCATGTACGCCCCGCTAGCGAACGGCGGCGGCGCGCTGCTGAAGCCGGAGACGGTGGCCCGCATGGCAACCTGCAACTCTGCCACGCACATGGATGCCACGCTTCTGCAGCCGATGCGCTTCGGCATGGGCTTCATGGTCCGCATCGACAATCGCCAAGCCGGCGGCCACAACCTGCTGATCGGCGACCGCGCGTTCGGCCATGTCGGCATGGGCGGCAGCGTGGGATTCGCCGATCCGGCGGCCGGGCTGTCGTTCGGTTACACGATGAACCGGATGGGTGCGAGCATCCTGTTGAGTGACCGCGGCCAGGGTTTGGTGGATGCGGCCTATACGGCCTTGGAGGGCACGTGAGACCCTCTTGCGGATCGCGTTGAGCGAACTCAAGGCAAGCAACACCTTCTTTTTTGCAAAAAGCAGCAAAAACCTTTGTTCCTGCGGCCTCGATCTTCGCAACGGTTGATTGTTCAGCCGTCAGCAGCAGAAGTTTATTGGCCCTCCTTTCTCAAAGAGGACTGCTTGCCTTCTATGCCCCCGTCCAAGCGACCCGCAGCCACTCCTTAATCTCGGCATCGACATCGGCCGGCCCCGCAAGCGCCACGCGGCCCGTCAGGCGCTCGGACCAGCTCTCGCTCTTCGAGACCACCAGGCGCCCCTGTGCCACAGGCGGTCCCGCTACGCCCAGCACCGCGCCGCCGTCGCGCACGAGACTAAGCGCTTCGAACTGCACCGTGCGGGACCAAGCCGTATATCCCTTTCGTGCTGTCTGCACCGTGCCCGGCAAACCGGTCAGCGCCGTCTCTACCGCCTGCAATATCGCGCGTGAGCCGGCATCCACCCAGAGCGCGTCGATGAGTGCCTGCGCGTCGCCCCAGCCATCGCCGGAGCCGAAGGCTTCATCGAGGACCAGGCTTGCCCGATTCTGCAACAAGCCGTGATGTTCTTTCAACCAGCGTAGCCGCGCGCGGTGGCCCGTTTCAGGGCAGGTGCGTGCGATCGCTGCCCAGGCGGCGAGTGTCTTGCCGGTCTCGCGTTCCAGGCCGTCGCGCACGGAGGCGAACCATTTCGCTTGCCTGGCGGTGACGTTGGCTTCGGACATTCTGGTCTCGTGCTGGGAGAAAGAAAATAAGGCCTTCTTTTATGCAAAAAAGAAGCAGAAACTTTTGCTCCTCCGCTGGCAGACGATCGGCCTCAGTTCTGCCAAAACGCGTTTTTGCGGAATCAGGCTGAACCGTGGCGCAGGCGGGAAGCGAGATTTTCTGCATCTTTTTTGCAAAAGAGAAGGTCTTACTTTACTCCTTGCGTCCCATTAGCGAAGCGGGATCAATCCCGGCCCGCCAAAAGCCGCCTGACCGGGGATTTCCAACGCTGGCCCCAGCTCTGCCGCAACACCGCCTGGGTGATGCGCGCGCCACGCAACCTGTCCACCAACCGGTGTGGCGTCCGATAGATCAAGACCGAGCTGCCCCACATCGTTGCCGTCATGATGTGACGCCGGCCGAATGGGCTGGCGGCCAGCGCGCGCCGATACGTCTCGGCGAAAGCGGGCCTGCACAGAAACATCCTGCTATCGCCGATGGCGAAAGGACATAGCGCCTGCGGATGTCCGAGCAGAAAGCGCGCTGTTCCCTCGGACACGCCCGGGTAGCCGGAGTCGAAATAATCATCCGAAATGACGACACCGGCGTCGCAGAGCGACGCATCGGCGATTGCGAAATCATTCTCGACCACGTCGGCCGTGTGCCCGCCATCGATGCTGAACACCCTCACCTTGTCGCCGACCGCGCGTTCGATGTCGGGCCAGCCGACGTCCAGGGAGCTCGCATGCAGCACGCGGACACGGCTTTCCTCAACGCCATGCCGCTTCAACGTGTCACGGAACACCGCCTCGTCGCCGCAGCCGGATTTGTCCTTGTTGAGATACTGCCTGTCGAACACGTCGATCGCAAAGGCGCGCTCGCTATCCTTGAGCGCCAAAGCGAGGGCCACGAAGGTGCGTCCGTGATGCACGCCGATCTCGCCCACGGCACCGCCTACACGCGATGCATTCTGGTGCAGTGCGATCGTCGCCATCAGCTCCGCATCCAGCTGGGTGAGCCAACCCTCGACGTTGCGCATGGCGCCGTTGATGTAGGAGGCGATCGGCTCGGACTGCATGCGGATATTATCTTCGATAATTGCCTAAGGAATCGCCGCGAATGACCAAACGGCTGCGGCCCCTGCGAGCGAAGTGAAGCCACCACGCCCCGATCGCCTGGCAGTACAGTCATTCCCCCCCGGACAAGCGTCGTCTCGGCCCACCTGATGCCGAAACGACGAAGATGTCAAAGCGCCAGCAATCGAGAAATGAGCGTCCCTACATGCAGGCCGTGTAGCAAGAGTCTTTTGCTTCGTTTCTCGAAAAAGAACGTGTTGCTCGCCTTACGCCTGCTTCAGCTCGATCAAGGACCGCCGTATCTTCCGCCCCCGCCCAATCCGATCCTCGATATACCCCGCATCTCCCCAACGCACCGCACGCGCCATGGCCTGCGCATCCTCGGTAAACCGCGCCAGCATCTCCAGCAGCGCCTCGCGGTTGTTCAGGAACACGTCGCGCCACATGTCCGGATCGCTTGCAGCGATACGCGTGAAATCCCGAAACCCCGTAGCCGCGAACTGCAACACCTGCTGGCGCGTCTCGTCGGCCAGGTCGTCCGCCGTGCCGCAGATGGTGAACGCGATCAGATGCGGCAGATGGCTGACGATCGCCAGCACGCGATCATGGTGCGCCGGCTCCATCACGCTCACCATGCTGCCCATCGCGCGCCAGAACGCCTCCACACGCGCCACGCTGGCCGCGTCCGTCCCTGGCGGCGGCGTCAGCAGGCACCAGCGTCCCTCGAACAGGCTCGCGAACCCCGCATCCGGCCCGGAATGTTCCGTGCCCGCCAACGGGTGGGCGGGCACGAAATGTATCCCCGCCGGCACCAGCGGCCCCACGTCACGTATCACGGATTGCTTGGTGCTCCCCACGTCGGACAGGATGGCGCCCGGCGCAAGATGCGGCGCAATCGCGGTCGCCAGGTCCGCATATGCGCCCACCGGCGTGCACAGGATCACGCAATCCGCGCCCACCACGGCGCGCGCCGGATAAAGCTCCACCCTGTCGGCCAGCCCCAGCTCGGCCACCCGGTCGCACAGCGCCTGGGTGTGCGCCGTGGCCACGATCTCGTCCGCCAGCCCGCGCTCCCGCGCGGCCCTTGCGATCGAGCCGCCGATGAGCCCGCAGCCGATCAGCGCCAGCCGGCGGAACGGCGGCGTCATGCCCGCGCGGCGGCGAAGCCGGTGAGCGCGTCGATCACCAGGTCGCACTCCTCGGTGGTGCCGATGGTGATGCGCAAATGCGCCGGCAGCCCGTAGCCGCCCACCCGCCGCACGATCAGCCCCCGGCTGCGCAGATGCGCGTCCGCCGCCTTGGCCCCCGCGGCCGAGCCGAAATCGGCCAGGATGAAGTTCGTCTCGCTCGGCGTCACCGGTATGCCCAAATCGTGTAGCGCCTTGGTCAGCCGCGCGCGCTCGGTGCTGTTATGCCGGCGGGACTGCTCGATCCAGCCGGATGCCGCCAGTGCGGCCAGCCCCGCGTCATGCGCCACCAGCGAGACGTTGAACGGCCCGCGCACCCGGTTCAGGTTGGCCACTACGTCGGCTGGCCCATACGCCCACCCCAGCCGCAGCCCGCCTATGCCGAACATCTTGCTGAACGTGCGCGTCATCACCGTGTTCTCGCCGCCGGCATCCACCAGCGCCGTCCCCGGATCGTAATCCGGCCTGTCCACGTATTCCGCATAGGCCGCGTCCAGCACCAGCAGCACGTCGGGCGGCAACCCCTGGCGCAGCCGCTGCAGCTCGCGCGCCGGCACGAACGTGCCGGTCGGGTTGTTCGGATTGGCGATGAACACCATGCGCGTGGCCGGCGTCACTGCCGCCAGTATCGCATCCACGTCGGTCGTCAGCGCCCGCTCCGGCGCCTTGATCACCCGGCAGCCGGCCAGCTTGCCGGCGATCTCGTACATGGAGAACCCGTGTGCCGTCATGATCAGCTCGGTCGGCGCGCCGTCCGCCAGCGCGCCGCCGTAGATGTGGCACAGCAGGAACAGCAAATCGTCTGACCCGGCGCCACAGACGATCCTCGCCGGGTCCAGCCCGAAACGCGAGCCTATGGCGTTCCGCAAAGTGGCGGCGTCACTGTCCGGATAGCGGTGGTGCTTCGTGGCAAGCGCCGCCACCGCCTCTGCCACGCCGGGTGGCGGGCCGAACGCGCCCTCGTTGGAGGACAGTTTGATCACGCGGTTGACGCCCGGCAACTGCGCCACGCCAGGCGTGTAGGGGTGGATGGCGGCGATGTCTGGGCGGGCGCGGGGGTGCATGGCGGGCTTGTTAGGGGGGTTGGGGCGGGAAGGGAAGGCAAGGAAGGAAGGCCTTCTTTTTCGAGAAAAAGAAGCAAAAAGCTTTTGTCTGCGCTGTCGCGGACTCCGCCCCCCGGCGCGACAGCCGGAGCAAAAGTTTTTTGGTTCTTTTTTTCAAAAAAGAACTGCTTTCTTACTTCCCTTCCCAACGTTGGAAGGCAAGCAATGGAAATCCTGACACAAGTATCAACCTGGCTCGCCGAGGGTGAAACGGTCGCCCTCGCAACCGTCGTCGCAAGCTGGGGCAGTTCGCCGCGGCCGCCCGGCAGCCGCATGGCCGTCACCCAAAGCGGCCGCATGGCGGGCTCCGTCAGCGGCGGCTGCGTGGAAGGCGCCGTGGTCGAGGCCGCGCAGGACGTGATGCGCACCGGCGCGCCGCAAACCCTGCGCTACGGCGTGACGGACGAGCGCGCCTGGGAAGTGGGCCTGCCCTGCGGCGGCAGCATGGAGGTCTTCGTCGAAGCCCTGACCAACCCCGAATGACACCGGCAACCCTGACCGCCCTGCTTGAAGCGGAGTCAGCCGGGCGCCCGGTGGTGCTCGCAACCCGCCTGCGCGACGGCATGCAGGCATTATGGCCGGGCGAGGACCTGTCAACGGAAGTGGCCAAAGCGGCCGAAGCGGCACTGACCCGGGACAAGAGCGAGGACATCGAGCTGTCCGGCGAGCGCTGGTTCCTGCACGTGCAAACCCCGCCCTACCGTATCGTCATAGCCGGCGCCGTGCACGTCGCACAGGCCCTGGTGCCGCTCGCAGCCGCTGTCGGCTTCGCCATCACCGTTGTGGACCCCCGCGCCCCCTTCAACAGCGCGGAGCGCTTCCCGGGCGCCACCCGGAAGCTGGAATGGCCGGAGGCCGCCATGGCCGACCTGACGCTCGGCCCGCAGACGGCCGTCGTGGCACTGGCGCACGACCCGAAACTGGACGACCCGGCCCTGGACGCAGCCTTGCGGAGCGGCGCGTTTTTCATCGGCGCCCTGGGTTCGCGCAAATCCCACGCCGCCCGGCTGCAGCGCCTGGCCGCGCTCGGCCATACGCCGGAAGCGCTCGCGCGCATACGCGGCCCTGTGGGTCTGCCACTCGGCGCCGTCTCCGCGGCGGAAATAGCGCTCAGCATCGTCGCCGAAATCGTGGCCGTGCGCCGCGACGCTGCGCTCGGCCTGCGCCCTTGAAATTCGGCCCCGTGCCGGTCGATCAGGCGGAAGGCGCCGTGCTGGCGCACACCGCGCGGCTCGGCGGCCGCGTGCTGGCCAAGGGCCTGGTGCTGGATGCAGCCGCCCAGGCGGCACTGCACCGTGCCGGATGGCGCGAAGTGGTGGTGGCCCGGCTGGAGCCGGACGACGTGGGCGAGGACGAAGCCGCAATCCGCTTCGCCGCATCCCTGGCCAGGCCAGGCCTCTCCTGCGTACCGGCCGGCACCGGCCGGGTGAACCTCGCGGCCAGGTCGGCCGGCCTGTTTCGCGCAGACGCCGCCCGCGTGGACGCGCTGAACGCCCTCGACGAAGGGCTCACTTTGGGAACGCTGCCGGACGCCACCCCCGTCGCCGCCGGCGAGCTGGTGGCCACGATCAAGGTGATCCCCTTCGCGGTATCCGGCGCGGCGGTCGCTGCGGCGGAACGCCTGGCGCACGCTGCGCCAGCAGTAAGGCTCGCACCGTTCCGCCCCCTTCGCGCCGGCCTGGTGCTGAGCACGCTGCCAGGGCTGAAGGACAGCGTCATCGACGGCACAATCCGGGTGACCGGCCTACGTGTGGCCGCTTTGGGCGGCCAATTGCTGCCGCCGCTCCGGTGCGATCACGCAACGCGGCCGGTGGCGGACGCCTTCGCAGCCCTGCTGGCGGACGGGGCCCAGCTCCTGCTGTTCGCCGGCGCCTCCGCGGTGGTGGACCGCGCCGATGTGGGTCCCGCCGCCATCGTGGCCGCCGGCGGCACGCTGGAACACCTTGGCATGCCGGTCGATCCCGGCAACCTGATCTGCCTCGGCCAGGTGGGAAGCGCTCCGGCCGTGGTGCTGCCGGGCTGCGCGCGCAGCCCGAAGCTGAACGGCATAGATCTGGTGCTGCGCCGCATCTTCGCCGGCGAGCCGGCCGGCCGCGCGGCGGTCACCGCCATGGGCGTAGGCGGCCTGCTGAAGGACACGCCCGGCCGCCCCGCCCCGCGCAGCCTGCAGACCAAACGCCCACCCCGTATCGCCGCCCTGGTGCTGGCCGCCGGCGCCTCCACCCGCATGGCACCACGCAACAAGCTGCTGGTGGAGGACAGCGCGGGCCTGGCCATGGCCGCGCGCGTCGCCGCCGCGTGCGCCGCCAGCCGCGCCGACGAAGTGGTCGTGGTCACCGGCCACCAGGCCGAGGCGGTTGAAGCCGCGATCCGCCACGCCGCACCGCAGGCGCGCTTCGTCCGCGCCCCCGCTTTTGCCGAAGGCCTGTCCGCCAGCCTGCGCGCGGGCGTCACGGCCCTGGGCCCGGACATCACCGCGGCGCTCGTCTGTCTGGGCGACATGCCGCTGGTCTCTCCGGCCGAGATGGACCAGGTGATCGGCGCCTGGTGCCCGGAGGAGGAGCGCCTGATCATCGTACCCACGCATCGCGGCAAGCGCGGCAACCCGGTGCTGTGGGACAGGCGGTTCTTCGCGGAAATGGCGGCGCTGCAGGGGGACACCGGGGCGCGCGGGTTGTTTCGGCTGCATGCAGATGTGGTGAGCGAGGTCGCGCTCGCCGGCGATGCCGTGCTGCGGGATTTCGACACGCCCGAAAGCCTGGGAGGTTAGGCAGGCCGGCTGATTATATACTCTGGTTATCTTTAAGCCAAAATGTTCTCAGAAAGGAAGGTCTTCTTTTTCGAGAAAAAGAAGCAAAAAGCGTTCGTCCGCGCTGTCGCGGCGCGCTGAGGCTTGCGCCTCAACAAAGAATGCCGACGGAGACAAAAGTGCCTGCTTCTTTTTTCAAAAAAGAGCTGCTTCGTATTGTCTGCAGACACTCAGCCAGATTTTCAGGTTCTGAATAAAAGCGCGACGAACATCCACACCCTTCCGGCGTCCTGACCAACTCGCATCCAGCCGCGCATTTTACTTGCAAGCCGTCGTCATGCCGTGATTGCTGCCAGCTTCCAATCCCAAGGAGGCTGAATTGGCCTGCACGACACGCGCATCTCTGGTCACCACCGCCTTTTTCGCATGTACCATCGCGCCCTGCGCCGTATGGGCACAATCCGTCACCACCTATCATAACGACACGCTACGGACCGGGTGGAACCCTGACGAGACGACGCTCACAGCGGCCAATGTCGGCGGCGGCACGTTTGCCCTGCAGGCGACGACGGCCCTGGACAGCCAGGTCGACTCTCAGCCGCTCGTGATGGCCAACCAGGTGGTGGGCAATCAGAGCGCACGTACCGTGGTCTACGTCGTCACCGGCGGCGACACGCTATACGCCATAGACGGCGTCACCGGCAGCATCCTACTCAGCCGGAACTTCGGCACGCCCGTTCCGCAATCAACCCTGCCCGGCCAGTGCAACAACAACGGTCCCACGGTCGGCATAACATCCACGCCGGCGATAGATACCGAACGCGGCGTGATGTATCTGATCGCCTATACCTACGAGAACGGGCAGCCGGTGTTCCGTCTGCATGCGGTGCATCTCAACACCTTGCAGGATGCCGTGCCGCCGGTGGTGGTGTCCGCCTCGGCGCAATTGTCGGACGGTTCAACCTACAATTTCAATCCCGCGACCGCTCGCCAACGCGCGGCCCTGCTGTTCTCCGGCAACACGATCTATGCCGGGTTCAGCAGCTATTGCGACCAGGCGGCAAACGCCTCACGCGGCTGGCTGCTTGGCTGGAACAAGAACAGGCTCGCGCCGCTGCCGCACAACACCTTGGCCGACGCTGTCGGGCCGTCGCAGAGCGGCTATTTCCTGAACTCCATCTGGATGTCCGGCTTCGGTCCGTCCAGCGTCGGCGTGAACCAGCCCGTCTTCGTCGTCACCAGCAACTCGGACAAGAACAGCTACGGTGCCGCCAACCGGGACGAGAGCGTGCTGAAGCTCTCGTCCGACCTGTCCGCGATCAACAGCTACTTCACCGATCCCAACCAGCCGTCCGATGACGACAACGACAACGATCTCGGCTCAGGCGGCGCGTTGCTGGCGCCGAACCAGCCGGGCCGGACACCGTATCTGGCCGTGGCCGCCGGCAAAGCCGGCGCGATGTATCTGTTCAATCGCGATGACGGCAACACCGTAACCCTGCTCGGCACCTATGGCATCGGCGGATGCTGGTGCGGTCCATCCTATTTCACGGGGTCTGACGGCGTGGGCCGCATCGTCACCAGCGGCGGTTCAACGGCGGAGGTTTGGCGCATCAACACGTCAAAGACGGCACCGGCCTCGCTGACCAAGCAATTCGCGACCGGCATCTCCAGCGGCCAGGATCCCGGCTTCTTCACCAGCGTATCCTCCAACAACACCCAGGCCGGCACCGCCGTGGTATGGGCGGTCGGCCGCCCAACTGATGTGCCGGGCAACATGCCGCTCTACGCCATCAATCCAACCTCCGGGAAGGTTGTCTACACCGCAACCGCAGGCACTTGGGTCGGCGGCAACTCCGACGCTGACACCGTGCCGACCGTGGCCGGCGGACACGTCTACGTCGCGACCTACAAGGAACTCACGATCTTCGGCTTGGGCAGCCCGGCCAAGGTCGCCAACCGCGCAGCCGCACTGCAGAGCCGGCATGCCGCCGCGCAGGAATTGCAGAGCTTCTCGCTCGGCGCCGGAGAACATGCGGTGTGGGGTACGATACGTAGCGTGAACCAGACCGAGATGGTGCTGGCTGACCGCCACGGCGCACTGGTGCGCGTCTATCTTTCCGCAGCCCGTCAGGCCGGCAACCTCGCCGAACCGGTAGTGGGCCAGGCGGCGGTGGCTATCGGCACGCCGGCGGCTGACGGCTTGCTGGTTGCGCGCAATGTGGAGCACGCGAAGCCGGCGCCTGGGCTTTGGCCGGCTGACCAGTAGACGGCGAGGAAGGCCTTCTTTTTTGAAAAAAAGAAGCAAAAAACTTTTGCTCCGCTGTCGCGGCTTCACCGAGTAGCCGCCGACAGGGAGTAAAAGTTTTTTGGTCCTTTTTTTCAAAAAAGGACTGCTTGCCTTCCTTCCTTTCCCCCATCTTCCCACCGATGCTAGTTCCCAAAATCCAGGTAGGCGCCACCCCAGACGGCACGCTGACCTACTTTATCGACCACGCTCCGGGTGACCTCCCCCCCGTCCGCAGCCGGGACCTGCTCGCCGCCTGGGACCTGGCGCGCGACGCCGCGCACCGCGCCGCCTGGAGCACCGCGCGCGCTTTCCGCTTCCGCCGCCCGGACGGCGGCTGGACAGACCTCGCACTGCGCGATGCCGACGCGCAGTGCTGGGCCGGCGCCGTGGACAGCGCCGTCGGCATGCAAACCGGCTACGGCCTGTCGGTGTGCCTGCGCCTGCTGGCACTTGTCGATCTGCTGGCCCGCGCGCCGTGGGCCGCCGGCCTGATGCAACTGGACCGCCACGGCGCGGAACTGCACCCCGCTTTGTTGAGGCTTGCAGCGGAGACGCGACTGACCGATGACGCTCGCTTCGACGAGAGAGGGTTCCGCGCCAGCCTTCAGGTGCTGCCAGGACCGCCCAGCGCCACAGGAGCCGCCTTGCCATGAACGCCCCACTTCGCCCGATCGCAGGTCTCACCCTGGCAGCGGCCTGTATCCTTGGCCTGGCCGGCTGCGCGTTTCCTGGGCCCGAATCGAAAGCGGACCGGGAGACGCTGCAAAGCTGCCGCGCGGAAGCCGACCGCGTTTACGACGCGCAGAACCGCTACCAGCTTTCCGAGCGCGACATGCACGACACTCCGTTCTCAGGTGGCGGCCAGCCTGCCACGCCGTCCGACGGGCTGGCCGACCAGTACAGTCACGAAAATCGGGTAGAAGATTGCGTGCGGCACGGGGACGCCACGGCCGAGACAGCGCCGCCCCCAACGACGGCGCCCGCCGCGGCGCCTGCTTCAGGGATTGCGGGGACGCCGTAGCAAAGGACGCAAGGCCTTCTTTTTTGGAAAAAGAAGCAAAAAACTTTTGCTCCGCTGTCGCGGACTCTCCTGGTAGCCGCCGGCAGGGAGTGGAAGTTTTTGGTTCTTTTTCCAAAGGGACTGCTTTCTTCCTTACGCCGCCAGACGAAGCGCCCCGATCTCCTCCATGGCGCCCGCTACGGCCGCCTCTGCCTTTTCCGGCCCCATCGCCAGCCCCTCTGCACGTACCACCGTCAGGTCGGTCACGCCGAAAAACCCGAAGATCGCCCGCAGGTAGGATTCCTGGTGCTCGAAAGCCTCGAACGGTCCGCCCGGCCCATATAGGCCGCCGCGCGAGGAGGCGATCACCACGCGCTTGCCATGGACCAGTCCAACCGGACCCTGCGCGGTGTATTGGAACGTCTTGCCGGCAACCGCCAGGTAGTCGATCCAGGTCTTCAGTTGGGCGGGAACGCTGAAATTATACATCGGTGCTCCGACGACCACGATGTCGGCGGCCAGGAACTCCCGCATGACGACCTGCTCGGTCTTCTCCTCCGCCTTGTGCTCCGGCGGCTGCGCTTCCGGCGTCACGCGTATGCCGGCCAAGTTAGCAGAATCGAGCACCGGCAGCGGCTCCGCCGCCAGATCCCGTCGTGTGACAATCAGGCCAGGGCTCTCGCCGGTCAGCCTGGCCACCACGGCGGCGGACAGCTTGCGGGTGACGGATTGCTCGCCCGTGATGCTGGAATCGACATGCAGAAGGTTCATGTAAGCCTCGTTGGTGGTATCTGTTCGTAACCACCCCGAGATCGGCGGAGCAGACGGTGGATCAAGAAGGCACACGAACCTTACCCAGTATCACCCATGTGCCCGACGCCTGCAGCGCCACGCGGGACGTGCTGGCCCGTGTGGGCGACAAATGGTCCATGCTCGTGGTGGTGCTGCTGGGCGGTGGTCCACGCCGCTTCAGTGAGCTGAAGCGGACGATCGACGGCATCTCCCAGCGCATGCTGAGCCTGACGCTGAAAGGGCTGGAGCGCGACGGCTTGGTCCGCCGCACCGTCACGCCCTCCATCCCGCCGCGGGTGGATTACGAGCTGACGGCGCTTGGCGTGTCGCTTTGGGGGCCTGTCGAGGAGCTGGGCCAGTGGGCGCGGGCGCATCAGGAAGCTATGCAGGCGGCGCGGCGGGCGTTTGATGAAGGCAAGGAAGGCCTTCTTTTTTGAAAAAAAGAAGCAAAAAACTTTTGCTA
>CAXTJZ010000034.1:0-24076 GCA_964244695.1 uncultured Acetobacteraceae bacterium | reverse complement strand
TACAACCGTTTCATCCGCTGGAGCCGCTTAGGCGTGTTTGCCCATATCTTCGCGGCACTGGCAGCAAAAGCTGGAACGCCCGACCGGTTGATGATCGATGCGACCCACCTCAAAGCGCATCGCACGGCCGCCAGCCTGCTCAAAAAGGGACTGCTCCACGATGCATCGGGCGGACCAAGGGCGGGCTGAACTCCAAGCTGCACGCTGTTTGCGACGGCCAGGGCCGGCCAGTCGTGATGCTGCTGACCGAGGGACAGATGAGCGACCACAAAGGTGCAGCACTGATCTTGCCAGTGCTGCCGCCAGCCCGCGAGTTGCTCGGCGACCGCGGCTACGACAGCAACTGGTTCCGGGCAGGCCTGATCGAACGTGGTATCGCGCCGTGCATACCCTCAACCCGGAACCGCACAACCGAAATACCCTACGACAAAACCCTCTACCGCCAGCGACACCGCATCGAAAACAGCTTTGGCCGCGTAGAAGACAGGCGTCGCGTGTCCACCCGCTACGACCGCTGCGCACACACCTTCTTCCCAGCCATCTGCATCGCAGCTACCGTCACCTTCTGGCTCACGTAGTGAGTCCTGACCCTAGAGTGGGTCAGAACGTCTGCAGTAATGATTGGGAAGGTGTTGGCGCATGAGTTGATGTGGTGGAGGACCGGTTCCCTGAGATAGTTCAGCAACCACTGATGGTTCCGATTGTGACGCAGCCATGGCCGCCTCCGTGTAGGGCGTCAGCGTCGCTTACGTTTTGGACACCTACGCGGCCTTGCTGGTTGCAGACGGCAGGCTATTGCCGCTCCTATCCGACTTCGAGCCGCCGTTTGATGGTTGCAAGCTTTGCCATCCGCGAATGGTCCGGCTGTCCGCAGCCGCATTGGCCATGGCCGAACTGCTCGCGAGATAAATCTGTAGGCTGAACGCGGCACGTAGCATCGCCACAGGCCGCCGGTCACCTTGGCGGCCCAGTCGCCGCGAGAAACCTATTGCCGTCACCTCAGGCCGCCATTCAATGCCGTCGGCGGTAAAGGCACGGCCGCGGTGCACGGCATCAGCGCGACGATAAGCGTCAGGCGCGAGCCAGCCAACCTCGTCTCCGGACATACTCGCCGCATTGCAGCATCGTAGCCCTACGCCGGCGGTTTGCGGTTGCGTGCAGCCCCGCGACTGCCGATGCTGCCGCGGCAGGCACGCCGCCTGCAGGAGCGTTGCAGCCGCCATGATGCCGAACCGACACACCCTGCGCTCCACCATGGCCTGCGGCGCCGCCCTCGTTGGGCTGCTGGCGCTGCGCGCGCCGGCGCTGGCGCAGCCTCTCGCGCCCGAACGCGCGGACCACACCCGATCAACCGGCGCAACGTCGGCCATGTCGCCGCCCGCCACCACAGCGCCGGCCGGCCACACCACTAGCATAGTGCCGCCGGGACAGGCCCAGCCGGCGGCAACACAGGTGGACCCGTCTCTGTTCGGCGCTATGCGCTGGCGCGACGTGGGGCCATTCCGCGGCGGCCGCGCGCTGGCCGGCGCCGGCGTGCCCAGCGTGCCGGGCCTCTACTACTTCGGCGCGGCGGCCGGCGGCGTGTGGAAGACAATCGATTTTGGCGCCACCTGGCAGCCCATCTTTGACAGCCAGGACATCGGCTCCATCGGCGCCATCGCGGTAGCGCCGTCCGACCCGAAGACCATCTACGTGGGCACCGGCGAAGGCGCGCTGCGCGGCGACATCACCTACGGCAACGGCGTCTACAAATCGACCGATGCCGGCCGTAGCTGGACCCATGTCGGGCTGGCGGACAGCCGCCAGATCGGCGCGCTGATCGTGGACCCGCACGACCCGAACATCGTGCTGGTGGCGGCGATCGGCCACGCCTTTGGCCCCAACCCGATGCGCGGCGTCTATCGCAGCACGGATGGCGGCAAGACCTGGACACGGGTGCTGTTCCGCGACGACCAGACCGGCGCCATAGACGTCACCTTCGATCCGTCCAACCCGAAGATCGTCTATGCCGCGCTGTGGCAGGTGCTGCGCCAGCCCTGGCATTTCTCCTCAGGCGGGCCAGGCAGCGGACTGTTCCGCTCCACCGACGGCGGGGTCACCTGGACCGAGCTGAAGGGCAACGGACTGCCTGACGGCATCCTCGGCCGGATCGACGTCTCGGTGTCGGCCGCCAACCCCGCGCGCGTGTATGCCATGATCGAGGCCAAGGACGGCGGCCTGTATCGCTCGGACGACCATGGCGGGCACTGGAAGCTGGTCAGCCAGGATGGCCGCATACGCCAGCGCGCCTGGTATTTTTCCAAAATTTTCGTCGACCCCAAGTCCGCCGACACGGTGTTCACGGTCAACACCGGCCTGCTGAAATCCACCGATGCCGGCAAGAGTTTCAGCCTGGTCAGTGCCACACACGGCGACCACCACTTCCTGTGGATCGATCCGCTCAACACCAAGCGGATGATCGACACCAACGACGGCGGCGCCAGCATCTCGCTCGATGGCGGGCTCACCTGGTCCACCCAGGACAACCAGCCGACCGCGGCGATATACCACATCGATACAGACACCCGCTTCCCCTACTGGCTGTATGGCGCGCAGCAGGACAATTCGAACCTCGCAATCGCCAGCTACAGCGACTCCGGCGTTATCGGCTCATCCGACTGGTATCCGGCAGGCGGTGGCGAATGCGGCTTCGTGCTGCCCGACCCGCGCGACGCCCAGATCATCGTCAGCGATTCGGAGAATTCGATCAGCCGCTACGACCGCCACACCAAGCAGGCGCAGGATATCAGCGCCTGGCCGGTGGACAATTCCGGCCACCCGGCGGACGAGCTGGCGCACCGGTTCAACTGGACCTCGCCGATGATGCGCTCGCCGCATGATCCGGATGCGATCTACGTGGCCTCCGAGGTGGTGTGGAAGACCACCGACCACGGCCATAGCTGGGCTATCCTCAGCCCGGACCTCACGCGCGACGACAAGTCCAAGCAGACCGCGTCCGGCGGCCCGCTGACCAAGGACATCACCAGCGTGGAATACTACGACACGGTGTTCGCACTGGCCGAAAGCCCGCTCACCAAGGGCATGCTGTGGGCCGGCTCCGATGACGGGCTGATCCATCTCTCGAACGACGACGGCGCGCATTGGAGCGACGTAACGCCGGATGCGACCAAGCCGGGCGCCGCGCTGCAATGGAGCGCGATCAGCATGATCGATCCTTCGCCTTTCGATGCCGGCACCGCCTACGTGGCCGTGGACCGCCACAAGCTGGACGACATCAAGCCCTACGCCTTCAAGACCACGGATTCCGGCAAGACCTGGCAGCCGATTATCACCGGCCTGCCGGACGGCGCGGTGGTCCATGCGGTGCGCGAAGACCCCAAGCAGCGCGGCCTGCTGTATGCCGGCACCGAACGCGGCGTGTTCGTCTCGTTCGACGACGGCGCGCACTGGCAGAGCCTGCAACTCGGCATGCCGGTCAGCCCGGTGCACGACCTGATGGTGCATGGCGACGACCTGGCGATCGCGTCGCATGGCCGCGGATTCTGGATACTGGACGACATCACGCCGTTGCGTCAGCTGCATCCTCACGCGTCGCCTGCCGAAATGGTGCTCTACACGCCGGAGCCGGCGATCCGGCTTTACTATCCGGACGACGTGGATTCCCGCCATCCGGTCGGCCAGAATCCGCCCGCCGGCGCACTGATCGACTACACGCTGAAGACCGCGCCTGCCGGCGAGCTGACCGTCGATATCCTGGATTCCGGCGGCAAGACGCTGCGCCACATGTCCAGCACGCACAGCGACAAGGAAGTGCAGCCGCCGGAGTGGCCGGACCGCATCGTGGAGACCGGGCTGATCCCGGCCAAAGCGGGGATGAACCGGCTGGTCTGGGATCTACGCATGGACGACCCCGTGCAGATCCCCGGCGCGTTCTATTCGGACCAGGCGCCGCGCGGCCCTATCGTGGCGCCCGGCCAGTATCAGGTGAAGCTTACGGTGGGCGGCCGGAGCCAGACGGTGCCGCTCCGCGTGCTGGTCGATCCGCGCGTGGGCGACGCCGCCATCCCCGCCATCGACGCCAAGACGCAGCTCGCGGTGGCGGCCACGCAAGACATCAGCGTGCTGCACCAGACCGTCAACGACGTCCGCGCGGCCAAAGCCGGGCTGGCGCGGGTCAAGTCGGGCGCGGGGCATTGCGGTGCCGGCCAGAGCCTCACGGCAGCGGCGGACAAGCTCGGCGGCGCCCTGGGCGGTCTGGAACAGACGCTGATGCAGGTGAACATGAAGGGCTCGGAAGCCAACCTCGCCTTCCCCGGCATGCTGAACGAGCAATACGCCACGTTCCAGCTGACGCTGGGAGACGCCGACAAGCCGGTGACCACGCAGCATCAGGCGATGTACGACGCCTTGCACAAGCGCCTGGAGACGACGCTCGCCGCCTGGCAGCAGGTGAAGTCGGGCGACCTCGGATCGTTCAACGCGCAGCTGAAACAAAACGGCGTGTGCCCAGTCGTCGGGGGGCAGTAACGGACTCAAAACGAAGAAAGAAAGCAGTCCTTTTTTGAAAAAAAGGACCAAAAAACTTTTACCTGGCGCTGTCGCGGTTCTATCCGGCGGCGGGCGCTCTGGGAGTGATAGCAAACGGCCTGGATGTTGGCCATCCTGAAGCAAGGTCTTCTCTTTTCAAGACGAAACAGAAAAGTTCTGGAATGGCTGCCGCGAACGTATCCACAGTCCTGCGACAGCTGAGTCAAAAGTTTTTTGGTTCTTTTTTTCAAAAAAGAACTGCTTGCCTTGCCTTCCTTCTGGCGCATCAAAGACGCGCCGACAGCGTCACCAGCACGCTCCTGCCCGGCAGCAGGTAATACGACGAATCACCAAACTCGCTTTCCGTCACCGGCGGCCGTGCGTCGCTCAGATTGGTGCCGGTCACCAGCAGCTCGTAGCACCGGAAGCGATAGCCGGCGCTCGCCGCAACCGTGGTGTAGCCGCCGATCGGCGCGGCGTTGGCAAGGTCGAGATACCGCCGGCCCACATAGTTCACGATCGCCGAGCCGAAGACGCCCTGGGCGGGGGCGTAGAGCAGCCCGGCCGACGCCAGGTAGTGCGGCGCCAGCGGCAGTTGCTTTCCGGCGGCGTTAACGTTCGCACCGTCCTCGGCGGCGATGTAGTTCGTGAAGGTGGCGTCGTGATAGCTGGCGTTCAGCGACAGCGTGAGGTCCGGCACCAGGCGATAGCGCAGCTCACCTTCCACGCCGCGCAGGTGCTGGCCGCCGGCGTTCTGCAGGATCGGATTGCCGTCCGCATCCGTGGTCGCCACCACCAGGTTCTTGAAATCGACGTAGAACGCGTCGATGTCGAAACCGAGCCTGGTCCCGAGCAGGTCGCCCTTGATGCCGCCCTCGATGTCGTCGGCGGTCTCTGGCCTTAGAACGTTCGGCGTGAAGTCTGGGCCGAAATCGATGGCGGACGGCTTGAAGGTGTTGCGGTAGTCCAGATAGGGCGAGACACGGTCGCCACCTTGTTGCCAGATCGCGTAGCTGGCGCCCGCCACGAAGCTGGGGCGCACCACCTGGCGGTCCGACCGTCCATCCAGGTCGTTGCCGGCATCGAAGCCATCCACGTGCCTTGAGTATTGCCGCTCGAACGTCTCGTTGAGCCGCGCGCCGGCGATCACGTCCAGCTGCGCCAGCGGCTTCCAGTCCGCCTGCACGTATTGTCCGAGGAACTGGCGCAAATCCGACAGGCTGTTGACCTCATCGACGTGCAGCGCGGTGGTCGCCGGCAGCCTGCCAAGCCCGGAGAGCGGTGCGTAATAGGCGCCGTTTATGCTGTCCTGCTTGCCCAGCCCGTACAGCATGTCCGCGCCATAGAGCAGCGTCAGAGCCGCGGCCGGCGTGCTGCTGATGTGGGTGTCGAAATACCCGTCGTCTATGCGGCGGCGCTGGTTCTGTGAATCCGCGTTCTGCGCCCCGTCATTGGTCAGGTCCGGGCGCAGGAAACCGCGTATGTCGGAGATCTCGTCGAAGGCGTAGGACGCCGTGGTCTCCCACGTGCCGAAGCCGACATCGCGTGTGTAGCGCAGCACGCCGTGGTAGCGGTTGTCGTCGATGCGTGCGTCGGACGGATTGTAGTTGGCGTCGAGTGGCGTCAGCGTGGTCAAGGCGAGTCCGCTGCGTATCACCGGGCTGGGCGGCGTGGTGCGTTCGTAGGCCAGGTCGAGATCGAGTTGCAGCTTGCCTCCCGCCACGTTGCCGGCGCCGCGATACAGCAGCTTGCCGTCGCTGATCTGTTCGCGGGCGTCGGCGAAACCCTGCGAGGCCCCCTGCAAGGTGAGGGATTGCTGCCAGCCGCCCAGGCTGGGCAAGGCGGTGGACAGGCTGCCTGTCGCCTCGCCATGGGTGCCGTAGCCGAGCAGCATCCGGTTCTCGGACTGTCCGGCCGGGTAGTGGAGCACCTGGATCACGCCGACGAAGGATGTGGCGCCGTAGGCGACAGGGGCCGAGCCTTTCAGGATTTCCACCCGGTCCACGTCGGTCAGGTCCAGCGTGGGTATGGAGGGGTTGAAGGCGCCGCCCCAGGGCACCCCGTCCACCACCAGAAGAAAGGCGTCGAACTCGTGCAGGCCGAGCAGCGAGGGCACCGCGCTGGCCGGGCCCGCATCCCCGCCGGGCGGCGCCTCCACACCGCTGACCAGCGCTACCACGCCGGCGAGATCGGTCACGTTGCGGTCCCTCAGCTCCTGCCCCGAGATGATCGTCACCGAGGCGGGTATCGAGGCCGCCGGTTCGGGCGTGCGCGTGGCCGTGACTTCGATCGATTCGACTGGGGAGCCGGGGAGGGCGTCGGCCTTTGCCGGCGCAGCGAGGGCCAGCGGCATCGCTAGGGTAAGGTATGCCAGGCCGGTGCGAAATGCGATCACGTGCGCAGCTACCGCGTAAGACGGCGGCGACGCAACGGTTGGTGGGCAGCCGGCTGGCATAAAGCATCTTCGCAGGCGTCGCCGCGGCACAAACACGGTGGTCTTATACCAACCGGCCTGAAATCTGACCATCCCGAAGCAAGCAAGGCCTTCTTTTTTGAAAAAAAGAAGCAAAAAACTTTTGCTACGGCTGTCGCGGACGCATTGGCAGCCGCGCGACAGCGGAGTCGAAGTTTTTCGGTCCTTTTTCCGAAAAAGGTCTACCTACTTCCGTGGGTCGATCTCAAGGCCGGTTAGTATCATTTCGGCCGATCCCAAAAGCATAAAGCGCCATCGGAAAGTTTTTGCGGATTGAATCGGGGATTGCGTGGGCGGACCAGTGTTCGCTCATACCTGTCTTGGTGCCACCAGAAAGTTCAGCGGAGGGATGCCGGCCCGCTTTCCAGAGTGCCGATTCAACTCACGCTGACTCGTAGTCGAACAGCGCCATGAAGCCGTAATCCATGTGCAGTTGCTGGTGGCAGTGCAACAGCGTGGGGCCAGGATTGTCGGCCACGAAATCCACCTCCGCCTTTTGATAGCCGCCCAGCATGACGGCGTCCTTGATCACGCCGGAGGTCGGTTTTCCGCCGACGCTCACCAGTTCGAAGCTGTGCCGGTGCAGGTGGATCGGGTGGATGTCGTCGCTCGCGTTACGCAGGCGCAGCCGATAGCGGCGGCCCTTCGTCAGCAGCAGGATCGGCGGCATCTTCGCCATCGTGTCCGGGTAGGCCGCGCCGTTGATCGTCCAGCGGTTGAAGCCACCATCGGCCGCGTTGTCCTTGGCGAAAACCATGTCGAACACCTGGTCCGGCGCCAGGGCAGGCGTCGCCGTGCCGAAGCGGCTGTAATCCCATTTGGACTCGGGTGGCTTTGTCCATTGCGGCTTGCCCGAGCGGTCGGCGTATTCGACGACGATGCCCATGCCGCGGCCGCGATCGTCATCGGACAGGTCTCCCAATATCCAGACGCCGGGGTTGTTCATCTCGACAATTGCGGAGACGCGCTCAGCGGTGCCGATCCACAGCACCGGCACGACGGCTTGCGTCGGCACCTTGTTGCCGTCCAGCGCCACGACACGGAAGCTGTGGCCGGGCATCGCCAGGCTGCGGATTTCACCCGCGCTGCCGTTGAGCACGTGCAGCAGCACGCGCTGGCCCTGGCGGACACGTATCGGCTCGCCATGGCCCAGCATGCGGCCGTTGACCGAGAAGTAATCGTAGCCGACCTCGTAGCCATGCGGCATGCCGCCGGCGAGCGAGGCGTTCATGGCGGTCTCGCCGACCGCTTTCAGCGCCTCGTCTTCCTTGCCTGCGAGGAAGTCCGACGCCATGTCGCCGCCGCGGCTGAAGGTCGGGCCGAACTCCTTGAGGACGAGGAAGATCTCCTGGTCGTAGCGGCCCGGATTGTCCTTTGGTTCGATATAGACCGGCCCGACGAGGCCGGAATACTGGCCGCGGCTGAGGTCCGCCCCGGCGCGGACATGCGTGTGGTAGAACCGTAGGCCGCTCGGCTGCGGGACGAACACCTCTCGCAGCGAGCTGCGCGGGCCGATCACCCGCGAGCCTTCCTCCTCGGCGCCGTCCAGGCCGGCCGGGATCTTCTGACCATGCCAATGGAGCAGTTCGGGTTGGTCTGTGTCGTTGTGGATGTCGATGGTGACCTGCTGGCCCTCGTTGAAGCGCAGCAGCGGTCCAGGGAACTGGCCGTTGTAGGTGGTCGTCGAGATGATATGGTCAGGGGCGAGTTCCACGAGGGCGGTGCCGATCCGGATCACGTGATCTGCCGCCTCCTGAGGTGAGGACGGTTGTGAGGCAGGTGGCGCAGGCTGCGCCATGCCGGGCCGGATGAGTGCGGGAATGGCGCTGCTGGCGGTTACGGCACCTGCCAGGCGCAACAGCCGCCGCCGATCGGATGAGTGCTCCATGTGTGCTCCGGTGCGGCGGCGTTATCGAACGCGATCGCCGCCTCCCAGGATAGTCTAGATTGTTGGGCGCTTGCGGCAAGCCCACCAGACAACCCAACAACCTGAACCACGATAATTACGATAAAGCTGAACTCCGTCCCGTTCTAAACGGCAAGAGGCGGATGTCTGCAATGGACCTACTCCATCGCGCAACTCACTAACCTTGCAATGGCCGTCAGACATGTCCGTTGAGACGGAGTGCAGCACCCAAAGACGAGGACGTGGGAACGGTTCTATCTTTTCCTCGTCTCCTACGATCAGCTTCTTAACTGGCCTTGCAGCCACCTTTGCTATTTGGGGATGCTAAAGGCGAATATGGTGTTCCCGGTGCGGCCGATGTTGCCATAACCGTCGCCCCAGTAGTCTCGCGTCTCTGGTCAGAGTTCGGAGCTGCGCAGACGCCTTACTGAAAAAAGGCGATCGGTTCGACGTCGTCATTGCCAACGCCGGTGTGATGGCCGCTCCCAAAGGAGTAACTGCAGACGGGTTCAAGACGCAGTTCGGGACCAACTACCTCGGCCATTTCGTGCTGGTGAACCGCATTGCTGGCCTGTTCAAACCCGGCGGCAGGCTCGTCATGGTATCCTCGGCTGGCCGTCGCGGCGCCGATGTCGATCTGAACGATTTACACTTCGAGCGGACGCCCTACGACCCGCTTACGGCGTATCGCAGGTCCAAGACGGCGACCATCCTCGTCGCCGTCGAGTTCGACCGGCGCCACAACGCTCGGAATACCCGCGCCACGGCCGACCATCCCGGCGCGGTGCTGACTGACACGCCCCCAAGCTGATAGACGCCCAGCCCTCGGCCGCATCTGCCTACACGTGGAAGACGGTCGCTTTTCGTTGTGGAACTTGTCGATAAAGCGCGGAAGGTCGGCGGTGACATCCTCAAGCGCGTTTCGTGTCCACGGCCGCGTGCGTCTCCATGCCGTGTTCATTGCGCCGGCCGGGTCAGTCTGACCGAGGCCCGTATGGGGCGGTCAGCCGATCTGACACGCTGCCCCGACCTGCTGCCGGGCGGACGGGCCGCCGCGGCAGATCATGGAGGCGATCTACACCTGCTACGCGGCGTCGGACGAACCCAACCTGCCACTGCCGGGCGCAGCCAACCGGCTGTAGAGAAGTGGCAGCTTAGCAGAACGGAGCGTTCAGGATCTCGGCGGCTTGCGATACGGCTGGTGCTTCAGCTTGCCCGCATCGGCAGCCGGATGTCACAGGGCCAGCCGAGGCTGCCGAACACCGCGGAGACAAGAGGTATCTGCTTTTGCAGAAAAGACGGTCTTAGGTTCCTCCGAGGCGGTCAGACGCGAGACGTGACAGCATCTCGCGGGTGCCGGGTCAGTCAGGCAGACTGCAAGCCGCCGGGCGTATTGCAAACCGCCTTGTGCCTAACCAGACTCTAGTTCTGTATCGGACGATCTCCGGCTTTTTGTCGCCCGGTAGTCAATCCTTAATTCGATGGGTTCTATTGTCGCGCATTCGGGGCATTGATCCGCGAACAGGCGATCGTGCGAGTTCAGTCTGAAACTCCTGGTGATGAGAAGCGGAACCGCCGTTTGGGTTCCCTTGATCATCGAACGGGAAGGAATACGAAGTGAAAGCGATTTTTGTCGGACTCGTCGTGGCAGCCGTTCTTCCGATGGTGGCTATGTATCTCTCGGATGTCTTTCTGTTTGACATACCAGAATGGGCTGCCTGGCCCTTGGCGGGATTGCCTTTCACATCGGGCCTTGTGGTCGGATTGATTGACATTCTTGGTGGTATTCAACTTCTACACTTCGGAGGAAGACACAGACACCACGTCTGAGTTGCTGGTGAGGTAGGGCTCGTCGGCAGCACCTGCTGCGACGGTGTCGAAACGAGCAACTAGGCTGCGCGGGCCTTCACCACGGAACGATACGGCCCTTCCGGTCGAGATACTGCAGGCCGGGTTTGCCCTGCTGTGCCAGAAGCACGTCGACGACTTCCGGAATTGCGTCCTCGATACCGAACGGCGCGTCCGGTCCGCCAAGAGCGGTGCGTATCCAGCCGGGAGCCATCAACACCAGGGCGCGCGGTTATGCGGCATGACGCGCGGCGTAGCAGCGCATGAACTTCCCGGACGCGATAAGCATCGCACGCCGGTCGGACTTGGTTGCACTCGTGCCGCGCTCCTCCATCACTGGTGCCGACCGCTGGCAGAAGGCGTGGTTAGCTTCGAGCTTCCCGTCCGGACACCGGAAATCGTCATCTCCGCCATCTGGCACCCTCGCATGGATGCTGATCCCGCCCATCGCTGGCTACGCGACACCGTGATTGCCGTATGCCGCGTGGAGGCGCTTCCGCGATAGCCCGGTCGTGGGAAGGGCGGCTATGGGGCAGATGCTCCGTGCAGCCGCGGACGCACCGATGACCGAATCCCGAACGCGCGGTCAGGGTGGGTAGGCAGCCTACAACCCGGATGCCCCGCCATCGGACCGCGGATCGTGCACCGCCTCCACACGGCCGTCGCCGGGATGGCGCACAAGCATGCCCGCATGGCCGAATGTGTCGGCACGGCCCGCGTCCAGCTGCTCCATCTCGTGCCCCATCGCGCGCAGCCCCGCCACGCGTGCCGGGTCGAAGCCGTCCTCGGCTTTCACGCTGAGCGAAGCGGCCCCCCAGGTCCTGCCGTAGAGCAGCCGGGGCGCGGCTACCGCGTCCGCCGGGGGCATCCCGTAATCGGCATAGCGCGTGTAGATCTGCGCCTGGAACTGCGGCTGGCCGTCGCCGCCCATCGAGCCATAAGCCATCACCCGCCCGTCATCGAACGCCGCCAGCGCCGGGATCAGCGTGTGGAACGGGCGCCGGCCCGGCTCCAGCGGGTTCACAGCGGCGGGGTCCAGCGAAAAGGAGATGCCGCGGTTCTGCCAGGTGATGCCGGTCTGCGGCAGCACCGTGCCGGAACCGTATTCCCAATAGACGGACTGGATGTAGGACACCGCCAGGCCGTCCGCGTCGATCGCACCCATCCACACGGTGCCGCCCTGGTCGTCGCGGAGGGGCACGGCGGCCGCGCGCGCCATGTCGATGCGCGCCGCCTCTGCCTGGAGGCGTTCGGGTGCCAGGAAGCTTGCCGGATCGTGCAGCAGGCGGCCGAAATCCGTCACTACGCGGTCGCGTAGGGCAAAGGCCCGCTTGGTCGCCTCGATCAGGCCGTGAAAATGCGCCACGCTCTCGCCCTGCGTCACGCCGAGGCGGTCGAAAATGCCCAGGATCAGCAGGGCGGCGAGGCCCTGCGTGGGCGGCGGGAAGTTGAACAGCGTCGCGTCCCGCCGGCGGAGCTGCAGCGGAGCGCGCTCCGCCGCCGCGTAGGCGGCCAGGTCCGCCCGGATGACCGGGGCGCCGAGTGCGCCGATATCGGCCGCGATCGCCTGGGCCAGGTCGCCGCAGTAGAAGTCGCCCAGGCCAGCGGCGGCGAGACGATCCAGCGTGGCGGCGAGGGCGGGCAGCCGCCTGGTCTCGCCCGCCCGCCAGGGCTTGCCGGCATCAAGGAACGTCGCGGCGAAGTTCGGTGCGGCGTGCAGGGTGTCGGCTGAAGCAGGGGCGTAGCGCGCCTCGGAGGCGGACACCGGAACGCCGTCGCGCGCCTGGGCGATGGCACGGGCCAGCAACACCGGCAAAGGCAGCCGGCCGCCGAGCGCCGCCGACCACGCGAGCGCCATCTCCCAGCCGCCCACCGCGCCCGCGACAGTGACCATCGCGTCCGCCCCGCGCGGCGGGATGGCCGTGTAGCCGCGCTCCCTGTAGCGGCCGATGGTGGCCAGCGCGCCGGCCGGCCCGCACGCCTCGATGCCGCGCACCCGGCCGCCTGGTTCGCGCACCAGCCAGAAGCCGTCGCCACCGATGCCGTTCATGTGCGGGTAGACCACGGCGATCGAGGCTGCCATCGCAACCATCGCCTCTATTGCGTTGCCGCCCTGCGCGAGCACGTCGCGGCCCGCTTCTGCGGCCAGGAGGTTGGGGGCGGCGACGGCGGCTTGGGGGAAGTCAGGCAAGGGAGCAGTCCTTTTTTGAAAAAAAGGACCAAAAAACTTTTGCTCCCCTCGCTGGCACAACCAGGCGCGCCAGCACTGCCATAACGCGCATTGGCAGAACCAGACACCACGAGGCGGCAGGCGGGGAGACAAAAGTTTTTTGCTTCTTTTTTTCAAAAAAGAAGGCCTTTCTTCCTTCTTTGGCATACCCCTTGCTCAACGCTTCGTATCCCCACCAAGGAGCAAAGCGTGCAAAGCCTGCAGACCCGACGCTGGCCGCAGCTCGCACTCGGCATCCTGGTGATGGCGGCGATTTCCAGCCCGCAATATGTCTGGACGCTGTTCGTCAAGCCGTTCCAGACGGCGACGCACGCCTCGCTCGCCGCGGTGCAGGTCACCTTCACCGTGCTCGTCGTCCTGCAGACCTTCTTCTCGCCCGTGCAGGGCTACCTGATCGAGCGGTTCAGCCCGAAGCTGATGATTGCGCTCGGCGCCGCTTTGTCCGGCCTCGGCTGGGTCGCGGCGTCACGGGCACAGAGCCTGTTCGGCCTGTATGCGTCCTACGGGCTGCTGTGCGGGCTGGGCACCGGCATCGTCTATGTCGGCGTGGTCGGGCTGATGGTGCGCTGGTTCCCGGACCGGCGCGGCCTGGCGGCCGGGCTCGTCGCCGCGGGCTACGGGATGGGGGCGATGGTCACCACTTTTCCGGTTTCGCACATGATTGCGGCGGACGGGTTCCGGCCTGCGCTGGCGTGGTTCGGCGCGGTGCTCGGCTGCGTCGGAGCCCTGGCGGCGCTTGGGCTGCGCGCGCCTCAACCTGGCGAAGGTCCGGATAGGGTGCTCGCCGGCGCCGCCACGGGCACCGCGCCGCAAGACATGCTGCGCACGCCGGTGTTCTGGCTGATGTTCCTGATGATGACGCTGATGTCCACCGGCGGCCTGATGGTGACCGCCAATTTCGCGGCGTTCGCGCGCGCGTTCGGGGTGGCCGACGCGGTGGTGTTCGGCGTGGCGGCGCTGCCGTTCGCGCTGACCCTGGACCGCATCACCAACGGGCTGACACGGCCGGCGTTCGGCTGGCTGTCCGACCGTATCGGCCGCGAGCAGACCATGTCGGTCGCCTTTACGCTGGAGGCGGCGGCACTTTGCCTGCTGCTGTACGAGCGGCACAATCCTTACGCATTCGCGCTGCTGTCGGGCCTGGTGTTCTTCGCGTGGGGCGAGATATTCTCGCTGTTCCCCTCTTTGCTGACCGACATCTTCGGCCCGCGTCATGCGACCACGAATTACGGTTTCCTGTACATGGCGCAGGGTGTGGGCTCGCTGCTGGGCGGGCCGATGGCCGCACTGGTCCACGAGTCGGCCGCGAGCTGGGTGCCGGTGTTCGTCATCGCGATCTGCCTGGATCTGGTGACGGCGGGGCTGGCGTTCTTCGTTTTGCGGCCGATGCGAAGCAAGAAAGGCCTTCTTTTTTGAAAAAAAGAAGCAAAAAACTTTTCCTCCCGCGCATTGGCAGCGTGCGTGTTCGTCCAGAAGCACACGGACGCCGCAAATGCGGGGTAGGAAAAGTTTTTTGGTCCTTTTTTCAAAAAAGGACTGCTTTCTTTCTTCTTACGGCGCGTACACCCCGATGCACCCCTTCGGACAGACCGTATTGCTGGCCCCCGCCGTCAACGGGAAGAACACCTCGTTGTTGATCGGGTCCACCGCGACGGAGTGCGAGTTCGTGGCGGTTGGGATGGCGCTGACCAGGCTGAGCGTCGCTGCGTCGACGATGCCGAGGACCGGGCCGGTGGCGTTGTTGCGCGCTGCCAGCTGGTAGGTCTGGTTGGTCGGGTCGTAGGAGACTTCGTCCGAGCCGCCCACGCTGATCGTGGCCAGGACGCGTCCGCTCAGCCTGTTGATCACCTGGGTGGGCAGCGGGGCGGCGGCCGCGGTGTTGGCGACGCTGCAGCCGAGCAGGAGCTGCTGTTTCGGGCCGAGTGCTGCGCCATTAGGCTGGCAGTTGCTGACGGGCAGGTGGCCGATGACGCGGCGCAGGATCGGGTCGATGATGGCGACTTCGCCGTTCTTCTGGTTCGGGCCCACCTGCGGAACGCTGAGATAGAACACGCCACGGGCGGCATCGAAGACGGGCTGCTCGAGGCCGTTGGTAGCGTCGGGGAAGCTGATCTTCTTCAGGATCGTGCGGTAGCCGTCCCGCGTGTAGATCAGGCTGACGAAGGGCGGGGTGTCGGCGTCGTTGACGACGGCGGCGATGTGGTCCTTCGGATCGTAGCCGATGGAGTCCGCGCGTGCCGTGCCGCCGGTGGAGATCGTCTGCACGACGAGCAGCGAGCGTTCGTCGATGATCTTGACGGTGCTGTTGCCGTCGCCCGCCCAGAGATAGCCGTCCCCGGTCGGCTGCGTGCCGTTCGGGCGGCGATGTTGTTGTCGCCGCCGGCCGGGCCCACGAAGCCGACGACCTGGCCGATGACGCGGCGGTCGTTGATGTTGACGACGTCCACCGCGTTGTTGGAGCGGTCGGGGAGGAAGTAGAGGCCGAGCTTGGGGTCGATCGAGCTGATGTCGAAGACCGCGAGCGGATTGCCGGGGATCGCGATCTTGGCGGCCAGTCTGTATTGCGGCGGTGCAGCGGCCATGGCCGGCGCTGCGGCGAGGACGGCGAGTCCGGCCGCGCAGGCGAGGCGCGCGAGAAGGCGCGATTGCGAAGGCATGATGTTTTCTCCCTGATTTTTGCAGTCGCACCGGTTGGCTCCGGTGCCCGCGCTGGTTAACAACCCTGGAACCGCCTGGCTACATGCGGGCCGGCTAGCTTCGCTTGATTTTGCCGCACGACGGAACAAGGGCGTCAACATGACCGCATGGGTGCGTTTCGAGGGCGGTTTCGGGACCTTGGCGGGCGGCCAGGTCCAACCGCACCAGGGCGACATGTTCGGCGTGTCCGAACCGGCGGGCGCGGTGCTGGAGCTCGCCGGCCTGGACCTGCTGGCGCCCGTCGTGCCTGGCAAGTTCATCGGCCTTTGGAACAACTTCCACGCGCTGGCAACCAAGCTGGGACAGGCGACCCCGCAGACGCCGCTGTATTTCCTCAAGGCGGCAAGCGCCATCCTGGCGCCCGGCGGCATCATCCGCCCGCCGGCCGGCTACGCGGGCCGCACGGTCTATGAGGGGGAACTCGGCATCGTCATCGGCCGGCGCTGCAGCCGGGCGGACGAGGCAGAGGCCGCCGCGTCGATCTTCGGCTACACCTGCGTAAACGACGTCACCGCCCTGGACCTGCTCGGGGAGGACGCGTCCTTCGCGCAATGGGCGCGGGCGAAGAGCTGCGACACGTTCGGCCCAATAGGGCCGGCCATCGTCACGGGGCTCGATCCGCAGGCCCTGATTGTGCGCACGCTCCTGGGCGGCCGCGAACGGCAGAATTATCCGGTGTCGGACATGATCCTGCCGCCGGCCAGGATCGTCAGCCTGCTGTCGCGCGAGATGACTCTGCTGCCGGGCGACCTTATCGCCTGCGGGACTTCGCTTGGGGTGCTGCCTTTGCGGCCTGGCGCTGAGGTTAGCGTTGTCATTGACGGGGTTGGCACGTTGACCAACCGGTTCGAGGCGGCCATCGCGTGAAGGCAAGCAAGGCCTTCTTTTTTGAAAAAAAGAAGCAAAAAACTTTTGCTCCGTTCGCCGTGTCAGCTTCCGTGAGCTTCCGGCGGCACCCGGACATTACAAATGCGGGGGAGCAAAAGTTTTTTGCTTCTTTTTTTCAAAAAAGAAGGCCTTGCCTTCCTGGCAATAAGCCCCGAAGCGGGTTCGATAAGCAGATGGGAGCGGGGCAGGGATGGAGCACACACTTTCGGCGCTGATCGGCGGCCTCACCGGGCCGCGGGCTATCGGCGCGCCTGGCCGCCCGTGGCTGGACGGGCCTGGCCTGGCGCAGCTTGCCAAATCCGTCGCCGGCACGCTGGCCGAACGCGGCATCGGCCCAGGCGACCGGGTGGGCATCGTGCTGCCGAACGGGCCGGAGATGGCGACCGCATTCCTGACCGTGGCGGCCGTGTGCTGCGCCGCGCCGCTCAACCCCGCCTACAAGGCGGACGAGTTCGAGTTCTATCTGTCGGACCTGAAGCCGGCGGCGATCATCCTGACGGAAGGCGGCTCCTCGGCGGCTTTCGAGGTGGCGGGCCGGCTCGGCATCCCGGTACTTGACCTGGTGACGGCGGCGGGCGATGCCGCCGGCCTGTTCCGGCTGGAAGGGGCTGCGCCGGCCACCGGCGCCAAGCCGGTCCGCGCGGCGGGGCCGGACGATCCGGCGCTGGTGCTGCACACCTCCGGCACCACGGCGCGGCCGAAGATCGTGCCGCTGACGAACGCCAACATCGTGGCCTCCGCGCGCCACATCGCGCACGCGCTGGCCCTGCAGCCGTCCGACACCTGCCTCAACGTCATGCCGCTGTTCCACATACACGGGCTGATCGCCGCGGTGACGGCCTCGCTTTCCGCGGGTGCGGCGGTGAGCTGCACACCGGGGTTCAACGCGTTCAAGTTCGCCGAACTGCTGGGTGAGGTAAAGCCCACCTGGTACACCGCCGTGCCGACGATGCACCAGGCCATCCTGATGCGCATGCGAAACAACGCCGCGCAGGCGCGCGCGGCCAACCTGCGCTTCATCCGCTCGTCCTCCGCCTCGCTGCCGCCGCAGGTGATGGCCGAGCTGGAGGAGGTGTTCGGCGCCCCGGTGATCGAGGCGTACGGCATGACCGAGGCCGCCCACCAGATGGCCAGCAACCCGCTGCCGCCGCTCGCCCGCAAGCCCGGCGCCGTGGGCATCGCCGCCGGCCCAGAGATCGCCATCATGGACGACGACAACGCCATCCTGCCCCAGGGCGAAATTGGCGAAGTCGTCATCCGCGGCCCGAACGTGACGCCCGGCTACGACAGCAACCCGGCCGCAAACGCAAAGGCGTTCACCGAGGGCTGGTTCCGCACCGGCGACCAGGGCAAGCTCGACGAGGAAGGCTATCTGTTCCTGACCGGCCGGCTGAAGGAACAGATCAACCGCGGCGGCGAGAAGATCAGCCCGCTGGAGATCGACGTGGTGCTGCTGGACCACCCGGCGATCGCCCAGGCCTGCACGTTCGGCATCCCGCATGACAAGCTCGGCGAGGAAGTGGGCGTCGTCGTCGTGCTGCGCCCGGAGATGACGGCGACCGAGGCGGAGATACGCGATTTCGCGTCGCAGCGGCTGGCGGCCTTCAAGGTGCCGCGCCGCGTGCTGGTCATGGACGACATCCCGAAGGGCGCCACCGGAAAGGTCCAGCGCATCGGGCTGGCCGCCAAGCTCGGCCTGGCGCCGCAAGACGCCATCTGATGCCGAGCATCTGCGTGTTTGGCGCCGGCGCCATCGGCGGCTTGCTGGTGGCCCGGCTGGAAGCGGCCGGCACCCCTGTCTCCCTGGTGGCGCGCGGCGCGCATCTGGCGGCGGTGCAGCAGGACGGGCTGGTGCTGCACTCCGGCGGCGAACGCATGGTGACGCGCCCCAACGCGGTGCCGCATGGCGATGCGATTGGCCCGCAGGACTACCTGATCCTTACGCTGAAGGCGCATTCGGTGGCGCCGGCCTTGCCGCAGCTCGCCCCTTTGGTGGGCCCGCACACCACGATCGTGACCGCGATCAACGGGGTGCCGTGGTGGTACAGCTACGGGCTGCCTGAGCCGTTCGGCGGCCGCAGGATCCTCTCCGTGGACCCGACCGGCGCGTTGGCCGAGGCGCTGCCGCCGGCGCAGTGTTTGGGCTCGATCGTTTATCCCGCCGCCACCATCTACGCGCCAGGGGTGATCCACCATAGCTACGGCGACCGGTTCAGCCTGGGCGAGCCGGACGGCACGCGCTCGGAGCGTGCCAATGCGCTGTCCGCCCTGCTGATCGCCGCCGGCCTGAAAGCCCCGGTCCGCCCGCGCATACGCGACGAGCTGTGGGTGAAATTGTGGGGCAACATGGCGTTCAACCCGATCAGCGCGCTGACCACGGCCACGCTGGACGTGATCACCGCCGACGCTGGCAGCCGGGCGGTGGCGCGCGCGATGATGCTGGAGGGCCAGGCGGTGGCCGAGGCGCTGGGCATCAAGTTCGCCATCGATGTGGAGAAGCGCATCGAGGGCGCGGCCGAAGTGGGCCACCACAAGACGTCCATGCTGCAGGACCTGGAAGCAGGCCGGCCGCTGGAGATCGAGGCGATCCTCGGCGCCGTGGTGGAGATGGCCGGCTGGGTGGACGTGGCGGCCCCGCTGAGCCAGGCCATGCTGGCGCTGGTCCGCCAGCGCGCCGCCATGCGCCACGCCGATTCGGGCGGGCGCTAGAAGATCATGTCCGCGCTGACATCACGCTGGGGCCAGCTGATCATCGGCATCCTCTGCATGGTGATGATTGCCAACCTGCAATACGGCTGGACGCTGTTCGTCCTGCCGATCGGCCAGGCTACCGGCTGGAGCCGCGCCGCCATCCAGGTGGCGTTCACCGTGTTCGTGCTGTGCGAGACCTGGCTGCTGCCGCTCGAAGGCTACGTGATCGACCGGATTGGTCCCAAACTCACCGTCTGCGCGGGCGGTGTGCTGATCGGCGCATCCTGGGTGCTGGACAGCGTGGCCCCATCGCTGATGGTCCTCTACATAGGTTCCGCCATCGGCGGCATCGGCTCCGGCTTCATCTACGGCGCAACCGTCGGCAACGCCATCAAGTGGTTCCCCGACCGCCGCGGCCTGGCCGCGGGCCTGACAGCGGCCGGTTTCGGTGCAGGCTCCGCCATCACCCTGGTGCCGATCTCCAACATGATCGCTCACAGCGGCTACCAGCACACGTTCCTGGTCTTCGGCCTGTTGCAGGGCATCGTCGTGATCGTGGCGTCGCAGCTCCTGCTGGCCCCACCGGGGTCGGCTCCATCGCGGGACACCCCGCTCTCCGCCGGCGGAATGAACGCGCTCCGCCCGTCCCGCCTGCACGATATCACCCGCGACTACGCGCCAGGCGAAGTGGCGCGCGAGCCGGTATTCTGGCTGATGTACCTGCTCTTCGTCCTGGTGGGCGCAGGCGGGCTGATGGCCACCGCCCAGCTCGCCGTCATCGCCACCGATTTCGGCGTGGCGAAGACGCCGGTGACGCTGTTGTTCCTGACCATGCCCGCGCTGACCTTCGCGCTCGCCATCGACCGCGTGCTCAACGGGCTGACCCGCCCCTTCTTCGGCTGGGTCTCGGATCATATCGGCCGCGAAAACACCATGTTCATCGCCTTTCTGCTGGAAGGCCTGGGCATCCTCGTCCTGGTCTGGCAGGCGGCCAATCCGGTGGCGTTCGTGGTGCTGACCGGTGTGGTGTTCTTCGCCTGGGGCGAGATCTACTCGCTGTTCCCCGCCACCTGCGGCGACACGTTCGGCCGCAAGTTTGCGGCCACCAACTACGGACTCCTCTATACCGCCAAAGGCACCGCCGCCCTGCTGGTGCCGCTCGGCAGCCTGCTGCGCGAGGCGACCGGAACCTGGCTGGCCGTGCTCTACGCCGCCGCCGGCGTGAACCTGCTGGCGGCTGTGCTCGCCTTGTTCGTCCTCAAGCCGCTACGCCGCGCCTTCATCGGCCGTTCGATGCGCGCCCGTGCCGAAGAGCGCATTGCCGCGGCGAGAGCGCCTTTGCCGGGTTGAACGGTCCGGCAGAAAGCAAGGCCTTCTTTTTTGAAAAAAAGAAGCAAAAAACTTTTGCTCCCTCGCATTTGCACCACTCGGGTGCCTCCAGAAACGCCGAAGCATTCGCAACAGCGACGGGACAAAAGTTTTTTGCTTCTTTTTTTCCAAAAAAGAAGGCCTTGCTTTCTTGCAAAGCTCACGCCACGGCAGGCGTCACTCCGCCGCGATACCGCTCCGGTGCGCATCGCTGCGCTGCGCCTCGACGAAGATGCGCCGCATCTCAGGTGCGAACATGAACTCCAGGCAGAGCGCCAGCAGGATTTCTGCCGGCCCGTATCGCTTGTGCGACCGCCGCTGCGGGGTTGCGTTTGCGCATCGGTGAGGAAGTCGCGGACAGCGCATAAAATCCCACGTGGAAAAGCAGGGCATGCTGCGGAAGCAAGCGACGCTTTCTTTTTTGAAGAAAGAGGCAAAGAATTTTTTTCCTCTGCTGTGACCTACGCTGCGGCGTGTCCGTGGGCGATCGGATCTTCCCTGGTTTAGGTCGGTCGCGAGAACTTTGACGGATTCTTTACGCGAGAACCGCGCGTTCGCGATGGTTCCTTTATGTCGCGGGCGATACATACCCGGCTTGGGTTTTGCTGCAGACGGCTTCTTACCGGTATCCACCGATGCTTTTTCTAGGCGCATGAAAGGCGTGAGTGTCGCGCAAGGTTTGGCCGCCGGCGTTATCCTGTTTTCCACACGAGTGTGCAGCGTCACCCAGACGTGTGCGTCAGGGATTGCGGGACGCAAGCGCGTTCGACGGCAAACCGTCACACGCCGCTGCTCCGAACGGAAACCACGCGGCGCTCACCGATGGCGGCAGCTTCCTGCATCTCTGATTAATGTGTTCGGACGTGCGGCTCCTTCAAAGCTGAGTGTTACGAATTGTCTTCGCCAGGCGCAGCGGTTTCCTACATATGCCCGTCTTGCTATGCTGCGCCTGCGAGCAAACGAGGCGGCCAGCCGGGCTGCAAGTCAGGCCAGGTTTAGGTGAGTTGTTGGAGGTCGCGTGGACACCGAGTGCAAAAGTGCGGACGAGCGTGAGGGGCATGCCCCGGACACCGTGCCGCCACCAGGGCGACGCTTGCCGCCGGCAGTCCAAGGGGTGGCCCTGCTGGTGCTTGGCGGGGCGCTGATCGCCGTTCTGTTCGTGCTGCCGGCTATCGTCGGCCTGGCTTCGCCGGGCGCCGCGCCGGAGCAGGATGCGCCCGCCGGCGCGTTCAGGCCGACCGACCAGCAATGGGCCGGGCTGAAGGTGAAGCAGGTGTCCCAGCTCGACTATGCGCCGCAGGTTGAGACCGAAGGCCGCATCGCGCTGGATGACGACCTGACCACGCCGGTGGTCTCGCCCTATTCCGGCCGGGTGACGCGGGTGTTCGTGCGGGCAGGGGCGCAGGTGGTGGCGGGCACGCCGCTGTTCGCCGTGCAATCGACCGAGTTGGCGCAGGCGCAGAACGACCTGGTGAGCGGGCTGGCCACGCTGCGCACCGCGCACGCCCAGCTAGACCTCGCCATCGCCAACGAGAGCCGGCTGCACCAGCTCTATCTGGGCCATGGCGCGGCGCTGAAGGACTGGCAGCAGAGCCGGGTGGACCTGGCGACCGCGCGCGGCGGGCTCAGCTCGGCGGCGATCGCCGTGGCAGCCGTGCGTAACCGGCTGGCCATCCTGGGCGTGAGCCGTGCCGAGATTGCCAGCATCGCCAGCGCGCCGGACCTGGAGCGCGAGGCGGCCGACACCATCGTGCGGGCGCCCGTGGCCGGCGTGGTGACGCAGCGGGCTATCAACCCCGGGCAGACCATCGTGGGCTCGGTGACCAGCCAGGGCAGCGCCGGCGCGGTGTTCACCATCGGCGACCTCTCCAGGCTGTGGATGATCGCCAACGCGCGCGAGGACGATGCCGGCCGGTTCCACGTGGGGGACTTGGCGCGCGTGACCGTGCCGGCGTTCCCCGGCCGCAGCTTCGACGCCAGATTGAGCCTGGTGTCCGGCGTGATCGATCCCAACACGCACCGCCTGCTGGTGCGTGCCGAGGTGGCCAACCCCGGCGGCATGCTGAAGCCTGACATGCTGGCCGATTTCGACATCGTGACCGGTGCAACATCCGCCATCCTGGCGGTGCCGGAGATCGCGGTGGTGTACGAGGGTTCGGACGCGCATGTCTGGGTGGCCGACCCCGTGCACAAGACGCTTGCGCTGCGGCCTGTGGTGACCGGCGCTTCCGACCACGGCATGGTACAGGTGGTGCACGGGCTCTCGGCGGGCGAGAGCGTGGTGACGAGCGGGGCGGTGTTTATCGACCGCACGTTGTCTGACAGCTGAGCGTTGCGTGGAACAGCAAGTAAGCAAGGCCTTCTTTTTTGAAAAAAAGAAGCAAAAAACTTTTGACTATTTAGGACGCGCGGCGGCCAGACTCCGCGACAGCAGGAACAAAAGTTTTTTGGTTCTTTTTTTCAAAAAAGAACTGCTTGCTTTCTTCCCGGATAGATACCGATGAGCGGCCTGTTCTCCTTCGTCCTGCGCCAGCGCATCCTGGTCGCCGTGCTGACCGTCTTCGCCTTCGCCGCCGGCGTGGTCAGCTTCATCAACCTCAACATCGAGGCCTATCCCGATCCGGTGCCGCCGCTGGTGGACATCGTGACGCAGAGCACGGGGCAGAGCGCCGAAGAGATCGAGCGCTACATCACCATCCCCATCGAAGTGCAGATGGCGGGCATTCCGAACATCACCGCCATACGCACGATCAGCCTGTTCGGCCTCTCGGACGTGAAGGTGCAGTTCAGCTACGCGTTCGGCTACCAGGAAGCCGAGCAGCGGGTGATCAACCGCCTCTCCCAGCTCACGCCTTTGCCGAACGGGGCACAGCCGGGCATCTCGCCGGAGAGCCCGGTGGGCGAGATTTTCCGCTACCGCGTGGTCGGGCCGCCAGGCTACTCGGTGATGGATCTCAAGACGATCGAGGACTGGATACTGGAGCGCCGGTTCAAGGCGGTGCCCGGCGTGATCGACGTGAACGGCTGGGGCGGCAAGACCAAAACGTTCGAGGTGCAGATCGACAAGCCAAAATTGCTGCATTACGGCGTCACGATCCCGCAGGTTATCGCCGCGCTGAACAACGCCAACGTGAACGTGGGCGGCCAAACGGTGAATTTCGGCGACCAGGCCGCCGTGGTGCGCGGCATCGGGTTGATCCACTCGCTCGACGACATACGCAACACGATGATTTCGCAGAACACCAACAGCCCGCTGCGCATCAGCGACGTGGCCGAGGTGCGCATCGGCAACCAGCCGCGTTTGGGGATCGCCGGCCAGGACGATTCAGACGACATCGTGCAGGGAATTGTGCTGATGCGGCGCGGCGCGGAGAGCACGCCGACGATCAAGGCGGTGGAAGCGCTCGTCGAGAAGATCAACAGCACCGGCATCCTACCGCCCGGCGTG
>CAXTJZ010000033.1:0-24129 GCA_964244695.1 uncultured Acetobacteraceae bacterium | reverse complement strand
CGATGGTTCTCTGGGGCACCGACAACCTCAAATCCGAAGGCGGCCCGATCGCGCAGGCGCTGTGGCTGATGGGCGCCGCCCCGCGCTTCGACGGTTACGGCCGCCTGGCCGGCGCGCAACTCATCCCGTTGGCCGAGCTGGGACGTCCCAGGATCGACGTGATCCTGACGCTGTCTGGCATCTTCCGCGACCTGCTGCCGCTGCAGACCAAGCTGCTCGCCGAAGCGGCGCTGCTAGCCGCGAATGCGGACGAGCCCGTCAAGCAGAACCACATACGCCGCCACGCTCTCTCGTTCTTGGCAGCCCATGGCGGCACGATGGAGCAGGCGGCTTTGCGCGTGTTCGGCAACGCGGACGGCGCTTACGGCGCAAACGTCAACCAGATGGTCGGCGCCGGCGTGTGGAACGACGAGGACGAACTCGCCGACGCCTATGTCAGCCGCAAGGGTTTTGCCTACGGCGTGGATGGCCGCCCGGAGAAGCAGACGACCGTGCTGAGCCATGTGCTGGCCAGCGTCGATGTCACCTACCAGAACCTGGACAGTATCGAGCTCGGCGTCACCACGGTCGATCATTACTTCGACACGCTCGGCGGCATCACCCGCGCCGTGCGGCGCGCGCGCGGCGGCACCGCTGCCGCCGTCTATATCGGCGACCAGACACGCGGTGACGGCACGGTGCGCACGCTCAGCGAGCAGGTAAACCTCGAGACACGCACGCGCGCGCTGAACCCGAAATGGTACGAGGGTCTGCTGAAACACGGCTACGAGGGCGTGCGCGAGATCGACGCGCACGTGACCAACACGCTCGGCTGGTCCGCCACCACGGGCGAGGTTTCTCCCTGGGTGTATCAGAAGCTTGCGGAAACCTACGTGCTGGACGAGACGATGCGCGAACGTCTCGCCACGCTGAACCCGAAAGCCTCGCTGAAGATCGCCAACCGTCTCATCGAGGCGACGGAGCGGAAATACTGGTCGCCCGATCAGGCGACTCTCGACGCGCTGCGCAGCGCGGGCGAGGATCTGGAAGACAGACTCGAAGGCGTTGGCACGGAGATGGCAGCATGAGTGAAACACTTCAGCGTCCGAACAACCTGCTTCGCAAGCGGGATGACGGCGAAGGAAGCGTCCAGGTCCAGCTCGACCCGAACCTCAAGATCGGCACGGCGAAGGTGTTTGCGGTGTACGGCAAGGGCGGCATAGGCAAGAGCACCACGTCGTCCAACCTGTCCGTCGCGTTCAGCAAGCTCGGCAAGCGCGTGCTGCAGATCGGCTGCGATCCCAAGCACGACTCCACCTTCACGCTGACGAAGCATTTGCAGCCCACCGTGATCGACGTGCTGGAGACGGTGAACTTCCACAGCGAGGAACTCCGCGTCGAGGATTTCGTCTTTCAGGGCTATAACGGCGTGATGTGCGTCGAAGCCGGCGGGCCGCCGGCCGGCACCGGCTGCGGCGGCTACGTCGTCGGCCAGACCGTGAAGCTCCTCAAGGAGCACCACCTCCTCGAAGAGACCGACGTGGTGATCTTCGACGTGCTGGGCGACGTCGTGTGCGGCGGTTTCGCGGCACCTTTGCAGCACGCGGACCGCGCGCTGATCGTCGCCGCGAACGATTTCGACAGCATCTTCGCGATGAACCGCATCGTGGCCGCCATAGGCGCCAAGGCGCGCAACTACAACGTCCGCCTCGGCGGTGTCATCTGCAACCGCTCGGCCGCCACCGACCAGGTGGACCGCTACAACGCCGCCACCGGTCTTTCCACGCTGGCGCACTTCCCGGACCTCGACGTGATCCGTCGCTCGCGCCTGAAGAAGTCCACCCTGTTCGAAATGGACAGCTCACCCGAACTCGAAGCCGTAAAACTCGAGTATCTCCGCCTGGCCGCGGCACTCTGGGCCGGCACGAAGCCGCTTGAAGGCATCCCGCTCAAAGACCGCGAAATCTTCGACCTGCTGGGATACGAATGATGGCCACTGCCACCTACCTCGCCCGCCGCGGCCAGCTCGAACAATATTTCGACCGCCCCGCCGCCGACGCCTGGGCAAAACTCACCTCCGACGCGCCGATCAGCGGCATACGCGCCACCGTGCGCGCCGGCCGCGACGAAATGCGCAACACGCTGCTCTCCTGGCTGCCGCAAAATCTGCAAGGCACCCGCCTGCTGGACGCAGGTTGCGGCACCGGCGCGCTTTCCGTCGAAGCCGCACGCCGCGGCGCCCACGTCACCGCCATCGACCTCTCCCCCACCCTCGTCAACCTCGCCCGCGAGCGTACCCCGCGCGAGCTGAAAATCGACTTCCAGGTCGGCGACATGACGGCCTCCGCCCTCGGCAATTTCGATTTCATCGTGGCGATGGACTCGCTCATCCACTACCGCGCACCGGACATGGCCGCCGCCGTGACAGCACTTGCCGCACGCGCCGAAAAATCCGTGCTCTTCACCTTCGCGCCGCGCACGCCGCTGCTCACATTGATGCACGGCGCCGGCCGCCTGTTCCCGCGCGCGGACCGTGCGCCGGCGATCGAGCCGATCTCGCGGCGTGACATTACGCGGCGGCTCTCAGGACTGAGGCTGGGCCGTGATCATCGCGTGACGAGCGGGTTTTACATGAGCCACGCGCTGGAAGTTGCCGGGCGGTGAAGCAAGGAAGCAAGCAGTCCTTTTTTGAAAAAAAGGACCAAAAAACTTTTACTACCCCGCATTTGCAGCAGTCGGATGCTTCAGGAAACACGCGCGATGCTGCAGCGTCGGGGGAACAAAAGTTTTTTGGTTCTTTTTTTCAAAAAAGAACTGCTTCCTTGCCTTTCCTAAACCGCAAGCTAGCCGGCAAATGGAGCAAGGTAGGCACCGGCTTCCTCCCCTTCGCCGACGCCGCCACCGCCGACATGCCGCTCTCCCGCCTGCTTCGCCTGTCGCTGTTCCAGGTAACCGTAGGCATGGCCGCCGTCCTGCTCATCGGCACGCTCAACCGCGTGATGATCGTCGAACTTGGCGTGCCCACCTGGCTCGTCGCGATCATGGTCTCGCTGCCGCTGATCTTCGCGCCGTTCCGCGCGGTGGTCGGCTTCCGCTCGGACAACCACCGCTCCGTGCTTGGCTGGAAGCGCGTGCCGTATCTGTGGCTCGGCACCATGCTGCAATTCGGCGGCTTCGCCATCATGCCGTTTGCGCTCATCATCCTCTCGGGTGACAGCAACGGGCCTATCATCGTCGGCCAGGCCGCGGCGTCGCTGGCATTCCTGCTCGTGGGCGCCGGACTGCACACCACGCAAACGGTCGGGCTGGCGCTTGCCACCGACCTCTCGCCGCAGGAGAAGCACCCGAAGGTTGTAGCCCTGCTCTGCATGATGCTGCTGCTCGGCATGGTGATCAGTGCCATCCTATTCGGTGCGGCGCTCGCGCATTTTTCCGAAATACGCCTGATCCAGTGCATACAGGGCGCGGCCGTCATCACCGTCGTGCTGAACGGCATCGCATTGTGGAAGCAGGAGCCGCGGCGCCCGTCCGAGACCCGCCCGGACCGCGCGCGCCCGAGTTTCGCGCAGTCCTGGGCCGAGTTCGACCGCGCCGGTGACGCACGCCGCCGTCTGGTGGCGTTGGGTTTTGGCACGGTGGCCTTCAGCATGCAGGACGTTCTGCTGGAGCCGTATGGCGGCCAGGTGCTGCATCTGACGGTCGGCGCCACCACCGCCTTCACCGCGCTGCTCGCAGTGGGCGGGCTGATGGGCTTCGGCCTGGCCGCCAGGCTGCTGGGCCGCGGCATGGACCCCTACCGCCTGGCCTGCCTGGGCGCGGTCGCCGGGCTATTCGCCTTCTCGGCGCTCATCTTCGCGGCCCCCATGCAGTCCACCCCGCTGTTCGCCACTGGCGTGGTCACCATCGGCTTTGGTGCGGGTCTGTTCGCGCACTGCACGCTCACCGCCGCCATGGCCATGGCGGGCGTGGGGCAGATCGGCCTGGCGCTCGGCATCTGGGGCGCCGTGCAGGCTTCGGCGGCCGGCATAGCCGTCGCCAGCGGCGGCCTGATCAGGGACGGCGTCTCCGTGCTCGCTCTGCACGGTCGCCTAGGTCCCGCTCTGGTGGACACCGCCACCGGCTACAGCGTCGTCTACACGATCGAAATCGTCCTGCTCTTCGCCACCCTCATCGCCGCGGGGCCGCTGGTGCGCAGCCCCACGCCCTCGCGGCGCCTGGGTGTCCAGCCGCTCGCCAACCTCACCTGAACACACCGAGGACATCGCCATGACACCAGGATTCGGCTCCCTTGTTGCCCGTTTCGACGTGGCCCAGCTCACCGTCTATGCCTTCTGGGGCTTCTTCGCCGCCCTGATCTGGTGGTTGCGCCGGGAGGACCACCGCGAGGGCTACCCGCTCGTGCCGGACTTCCCAGGCCAGGACGCGCGCGAGTTCCCGCTCATGCCGCCGCCGAAATACTTCCTGATGAGCGACGGCCATAACATTCCCGCCCCGCGCGACGAGAAGCCGGAAGTGTTCGCCGCCGAGCGCGTGATGCCCTGGCCTGGTGCGCCTTTTGAGCCGACCGGCAACCCGATGCTCGACGGCGTGGGACCGGCCGCTTATGCAAACCGCCAGGACGTGCCGGAAATGGCCTATGACGACGGGCTGCCGAAGATCGTGCCGTTGCGCACGGCGGAGGACTTCTTCCTATCGCACGAGGACCCTGACCCACGCGGATATGTAGTGCTGGGCGGCGACGGCGTGGCCGCCGGCACCGTGGTCGATGCCTGGATAGACCGTTCGGAATACATCGTCCGCTATCTGGAAGTGGAAACCTTGCCGGAGTTCGGCGCCCGCCGCGTGCTGATGCCCACGCATTTCGTGACGTTCCGCAACAAGCAGCGCGCGATCAAGGTGAAGGCGATACTTGCGGCGCATTTCGCCACTGTGCCCGCGTTGAAGGATCCCGATACCGTCACGACCCTCGAGGAGGACAAGATCACCGCCTATTACGGGGGCGGCCTGCTCTACGCCACGCCAGAGCGCTCGAGGCCGTTCCTGTGAGCGCCCGTCAGTTCGCCGGCCGCGGCCTGCCCGGCCGGCTGCCGGGGGGCGAGACGCTGCTCTGGCAGGGCGCCCCGGACGCCCGCACGCTGCTGGTTCGCATCTTCCATGTCCGCTTCATCGCGGCGTATTTCGCGCTGCTGATCGTGGCGTCGGCCGCTACCGCCGCGCATCACGGCGCCTCGGCCCATGCCGTGGGGCTGGTGGTGCTGCACAGGGCCTACCTGGCCGCCACGGTGTTCGCGCTGACCGGCGCCTATGCCTGGGCCATCCAGCGCAGCACCACTTACAGCATTACCACTAACCGCGTGGTGGTCAGCGCGGGCCTGGCACTGCCCATCTCGTTCAACCTGCCGTTCGCCGGCGTGGAGGCAGCCGGCCTGCGCTTGTATCCGAACAGCGCCGGCGACCTGCATCTGCGCATGCTGCCAGGCGAGAAGCTCTCCTATTTCGTTTTGTGGCCGCATGCCCGGCCGTGGCGCATGGCGCGTACCGAGCCGATGCTGCGCTGCATTCCGGACGCGGCCGAAGTGTCCACGATCCTGGCTCAAGCTTTGGCCGATCACGTGCAAGCCCATCCGGCGCCGGCCGTCGCTCCCAGGCGGGAAGTAAGGCTTGCCAACACGCCAATGCGTGCCAGGATGGCGCGGACCTGAAGGAGACCGCCAGGTGAGAAAAATCGAGCCGGAAGGCAGCTTTCCGCGTGTGCCGCTGTTCGGCGCCGCCGCGCTCATCGGCTTCGTCCTGCTTGCCGCCACCGTCGGCCGGATGACCGGCGGCGGCGTGGAGCCGCCCGCCGCGAAGGCGACAGCGGAACGCACGCTGCGCTTTGCCGACCGTGACGACGGCGCGGTGATCGTGACGCTGGCCGATAGCGGCCGCGTGCTGGACGTGATGACCGGCCAGAACGGCTTCCTGCGCGGCACGCTGCGCGGCTTTGCCCGTACCCGCCGCGCGGACAACATCGGCTCCACTGTGCCGTTCCGCCTGACCGGCTATGCGGACGGCCGCCTGGTTCTGCTGGACCCCTCGACCGGCCGTGACGTGGAACTGGAAGCGTTCGGCAGCGCCAACGAGGCCGTGTTCGTAAGGCTGCTGACGATGACGCCGCGCGCGCAGACCGCCAGCGCCGGGGCAAGCTAATGGCCGTCACGCTCACCATCGACTGCGACGTGGACCTCGAGCGCACCCTGGACAGCTTCCACGCCTACGCCGTGCCGGACGGGATAGACATACGCCCCGGGGATCGCGTGCAGGTGCACGGCCTGCCGGACCGCCTGCAGTTCGGCGAGAACCGGCGTTTCCGCACGCAAGCCACGGTGATACGCGCCGGCGCGTTGCGCCGCGCCTGGACGGAGCTCGTCTCCATCTTCGATCTCACCAGCCTCTACGAGGTGGGTTTCATACCCGCAGAAGAGCTGGTCCTGCAGCCGAGGAGCACACCATGAACGCGATCTCCAAGCGCGCGGCGCCGAACGACAGCACGCTGTATGCGCAGCAGGACACGGTGTTGAGCCCGCGCTTCTACACCACCGATTTCGAGGCGATGAGCCGCGTCGACGTCAGCCTGGTGCGCGGCGAGTGGGACGCGCTGATCGCCGAACTGCGTGCCGACCACAACCGCAACCATTTCGTGCAGACCGACGTCTTCAAGCAGGATTTCTCCGCGATGCCGCCGGCGCTGCGCCGCGAGTTCCTGGAGTTCCTCGTCAGCTCCGTCACCGCCGAGTTCTCCGGCTGCGTGCTCTACGCAGAAATCAAGAAGCGCATCCCCGAAGGCGACATACACGACCTGTTCGCCTTCATGGCGCGCGACGAAGCCCGCCATGCCGCTTTCATCAACGAGACGCTGAAAGACTTCAACGTCGGCGTGGATCTGAGCTTCCTGACGAAGACGAAGAAATACACCTATTTCCGGCCGAAATTCGTCTTCTACGCCACCTATCTGTCCGAGAAGATCGGCTACGCGCGTTATATAACCATCTTCCGCCACTTGCAGCGCAACCCCGACAGGATGATCCACCCGATCTTCCAGTGGTTCGAGCAATGGTGCGGCGACGAGTTCCGCCACGGAGAAGCCTTTGCCCTGCTGATGCGCGCGGACCCGAAGCTGCTCACCGGCGTGAACCGCTTGTGGATACGCTTCTTCCAGCTCGCGGTGTTCGCAACGATGTACGTGCGAGACCACGCCCGCCCGGCGTTCCACGCGGCGCTCGGCGTGGATCCCACGGAATACGACATGGCCGTGTTCCGCATCACCACGGAAATCTGCAAGCAGGTGTTTCCGGTGACGCTGGATCTGGATAACCCCGCATTCCTGCGCGGCCTGGAGCGCTTGCGTGTGATCACCGAGCGCAAGGCGGCAGCGCGGGCGCGTGGCGGCGTGATCGGCAAGTTGCAGAACCTGGCTTTGACGGCTTCGGCCGGCGTTAATTTCCTGCGTATGTATCTGCTGCCGACGCATAAGGCGGCGTTGCCTGGGCAGGTTCGTCTTGCGGCGTCTTGGTAGTGCAGGAAGCAAGCAAGGCCTTCTTTTTTGAAAAAAAGAAGCAAAAAACTTTTGACTCCGCTGTCGCGGACCTATCGGGCTAGTCGCCGACAGGGAGCAAAAGTTTTTTGCTTCTTTTTTTCAAAAAAGAAGGCCTTGCTTCCTGATGCCTGCCTGGCTGACCCCCGCGGCCTATTGCCTGTTCGTCTGGTGGTTCTCCACCGGCTTGATCGTGTTGCTGAACAACCTTCCACCCCGCACCTTCGGCTGGAGCTTCAGCGCCTTTTCGATCCTGGCCGGCATCTCGCTCTACCGCCTGGCTGCCAGCAGCCATGACACCACGCTCGCCGGCGCCTACGCCGCGTTTACCTACGGCGTGCTCGTCTGGGGCTGGCATGAGATGGCCTTCTTCATGGGTTTCCTGACCGGCACGCGCACCACGGCCTGCTCGGCCGGCGCGCAGGGCTGGCGCCGCTTCCGCCAGGCGGTTGAAGCCTGCATCCACCACGAGCTGGCAATCCTGGCGACCGGCGTGGGCGTGCTGTGGGCCTGCTGGGGCACGCCAAACCAGGTTGGGTTGTGGACCTTCATGGTGCTGTGGGGCATGCGGCTCAGTGCCAAGCTGAATGTGTATCTCGGCGTGCTCAATCTGGGCGAGGCGTTCCTGCCTGCCCATCTCACCTACCTGCTCAGCTTCATGTCCCGCCGCAGGATGAACTGGCTGATGCCGGTCTCGCTCGGCGGCGGAATGCTTGTCACGGCATGGCTCGTCCATCTGGCCAGGCAGGCGGGTCTCTCGCCGGTAGCGTTTGCCAGCCTGGTGTTCCTCATCACCATGCTTGCCCTGGCGGTGCTGGAGCACGCGCTGCTGGTGCTGCCTTTGCCGTTCACCGCACTCTGGAGCTGGTGGTTGCGCGCCAAATCCGCCCCATCTGACTCTGCAACCCCGCGCCCCCGCGCTCCGGCGCGACGCCCCTCCCCTGAACCCGCACAGATAGGTTGGCCATGAACTACGAAGATTTCTTCCAGACCGAACTGGACACGCTTCGCACCCAGGGCAACTACCGCGTGTTCGCCAACCTGCAACGCCAGCCGGGCACGTTCCCGCGCGTGATGCACAAGCGTGCCGGCAGCGTCGGCGCCGAGCGCGACCAGGTGACGGTGTGGTGCAGCAACGATTATCTCGGCATGGGCCAGAACAAGCTCGTCTTGGAGGCAATGCACGAGGCGCTTGACCATTGCGGCGCAGGCGCCGGCGGCACGCGCAACATTGCCGGCACCAACCACTATCACGTGCTGCTGGAAGAAGAGCTGGCGGACCTGCACGGCAAGGATGCTGCCCTGCTCTTCAACTCCGGCTACATGAGCAACTGGGCCGCGATCGGCACGCTGGCCGCGCGACTGTCCGGCTGCGTGGTGTTGTCAGATGCCAAGAACCACGCATCGATGATCGAAGGCGCGCGCCATTCCCGCGCCCGCATCGAGGTGTTTGCGCATAACAGCCCCGAGGACCTGGACCGCCGGCTCGCGGCACTCGATCCCAGCCTGCCGAAACTAGTCATGTTCGAAAGCATCTACTCGATGGACGGCGACATCGCGCCGATCGCGGAGATCTGCGACGTGGCCGAGAAACACAATGCCCTCACCTATCTGGACGAGGTGCATGCCGTGGGTCTGTACGGCCCGCGCGGCGGCGGCATCGCCGAACGCGAAGGCATCATGCACCGGCTGGACGTCATCGAAGGCACGCTCGCAAAAGGCTACGGCGTGATCGGCGGCTACATCACTGGCTCGACCAACCTGGTCGACTACGTGCGCAGCTTCGCAAGCGGCTTCATCTTCACCACCGCGCTTCCCCCGGCAATCGCGGCCGGCGCCCGGGCCAGCGTGCGGCATCTGAAAGCCAGCACCGCCGAGCGTCACGAGCAGCAGCGCCTGGTGGCCCTGCTACGCGGCAAGCTGGATGCGGCCGGCGTGCCGCACTACCACAACCCCAGCCACATCGTGCCGGTGATGGTAGGCGACGCGATTCTGTGCAAGCAGATCAGCGACACGCTGCTGGAGCAGCACGGCGTGTATGTGCAGCCGATCAACTACCCGACCGTGGCGCGCGGCACCGAGCGTCTGCGCATCACGCCGTCGCCGAAGCATACGGACGCGGATGTGGACCATCTGGTTGGGGCGTTGTCGGCAATCTGGTCGCAGATGAATTTGGCGCGGGCGGCGTAAAGCAAGCAAGGCCTTCTTTTCTGAAGAAAAGAAGCAAAAGACTTTTGACTCCGCTGTCGCGGTCCTATCCGGCGAGCCGGCGACAGCGGAGTCAAAAGTTTTTTGCTTCTTCTTTTCAAAAAAGAAGGCCTTGCTTCCTTGCTACACGCTTACGGAACTCTTCGCCTCCGTCTCCCGCAGCAGAGGATTCAGCACGCGGCTAAGCGCCAGGATGGCAACTGAAGTCACCACGGCAATTCCCGTGATCATGCCGAAAAACGGCGCCTTTGCCATGCCACTCCAGAAGCTTGTCAGATACCCGGCAAAATAGAACCCCACCGCCAGCGACAGATAGTTCACCGCCATCATCACGGAAGCCAGCCGCGGCGGCGCCGCCTTGCTGAACAACGAGAGTGCCACAGGCATTAAATACAGCTCGCCGACCGTCTGCAGCGCCAGCGCCGCCACCAGCCACAACACACTGACCTTATGCCCGGCATCAATCGAAAGCGCCGGCACGATGAGCAAGCCGAAGCACATCGCCGTCAGCGCGCAGCCCATCGCCATCTTCGTCACCGGCGCAGGCTCCACGCGCCGCCTGGATTGCCACGCCCAGAATGCAATCACCACGGGCGTCAACGTAAAGATAAAAAACGGGTTGAACGCCTGCACGTCTTCCGGATGGAAGCTGAACAACCAGACCGACAGATCGGTATAGTTCTCGGCCATCAGCGCCAGCGCACTGTATGGCTGGCCGTAGCACGCCCAGAAGAAGATGTTGCAGAATGCCACTGCAAACAACGCGAGCACCGTGCGCCGCTCCAGCCCCGTCAAGCCGGCCCGCACGGCAACCACGCCGCGCGCCACAGCCTCCCGCGCCACTTCCCGCCGCCGCGCGCGCACATCCGGCGGCAGCCATCGCAGCCCGAACAGAAAAACCAGCAACCCGACCAGCATTCCCACGCCCGACACGGCAAACCCGTACTGCCAACGCGGCGGCGCCCCTGGCGGCGCGTGCCCGAGCCGCCCAACCACAAGCGGGGCAATCAACGCGCCAAGATTGATGCCTATGTAGAATATCGAATACGCCCGATCGACGCGCGTGTCGCCGGCCGCGTACAGCCCGCCAACTTGCGTCGCAATGTTCGGCTTCAGGAAACTCACGCCAACTGTAAACACCAGCAGGCCCACGAAAAACAACGCGGGATCGGCCAGCATGAACTCGCCGGCCGCCATCACCGCGGCGCCCAACAGAACCGCCCGGCTCTGGCCCAGGAAGCGGTCCGCGATCGCGCCGCCGGCCAGCCCGCCCAGGTAGGTAGCCGAGCCGAACGTCCCCACGATGAGGGCGGCCAGCGGCTGTGCGCCCAACGGTCCGTATAGGTACTCGAAAAACCGCTTCACGGCGCCGTAGCCGATCACCTGGGCGGGCTCGCCGCCCACCAGCAGGAAATCCACCAGGTAATAGGTAACCAGTGCGCTGTTGCCGTAGTAGCAGAACCGTTCCCACATTTCGGTTCCGAACAGGACGGACAGGCCGATAGGGTGGCCTAGGAAGGTTTTCTGCTGCACCGGGCGCCTGTTTTAAGTAGAGAGAAAAGCAAGCACTTCTTTTTTGAAAAAAAGAAGCAAAAAACTTTTACTTCTGCTGTCGCGCCGGGTGGCGGCTATTCGGCTGCATCTTCGAATGCTAGCAAGGTTGCCGCCTTTTCCTCCTCCAGCATCTCCAGGCCTTTCAGCTTTCTCGTCACCACGCGCGTGCGCTTGCGTGCCTCCTCTATCGAACTCGTCATGTTGCCAGGGTGCTTGGCCAGCTTCTCCAGCGTGGAATCCATCGTCAGCATCTCACGCTTCGTGGCACCCAGAAGCTGCGCGATCTCGCCGGCCTTCTGCTCCAGCGCCAGCGTCACGTAGCCAAGCTGCACCGTGCGCAGCAGCGCCGGCAGCAGGCTCGGGCCCATCACCATCACGCGCAGGCGTTGGCCAAGCTCGTCGATCAGGCCAGGCACGCGCGCCGCCTCGGCATACAGCGCGTCGGTTGGCAGATACATCACAGCGAACTCCACCGTCACCGGCGGCAGGATGTATTTGCTGGCGATCTTCGCCGCCTCCGTCCGCAACGTCACCTCCAGAGCACGCCGTGCCGCGCGCTCACCGTCCGCATCGGCCATCTCGGAAGCATCCAGCAGCCGCTCGTAATCGCTGATCGGAAACTTCGCATCTATCGCCAGCAGCGGCCGTGTCTCGCCCCGCACCGGCATGCGCACGGCAAACTCCACCACCTCGCCGCTTTGCTCACGCAGCCGGGCGTTGCACACCACACTGCCCTCCGGCAGCAGATCGTCCAGCAGCGCCTTCAACTGCGTCTCGCCCCAGCCGCCGCGGCTCTTCACGTTGGAAAACACGCGCTTCAGATCGCCGATCTGCGCCGTCACCGCGGCCACGTCCGCCATGCTCTTCTGCACGGCGGTGAACTGCTCGATCACGCGCCCGAAGCTGGAGGCCATCTGCCGCTCCACCGCGGCGGTCAGCTGCTCGTTCACGCTGCGCTGTATCTCCCCCAGCCGCAGCGCCGTGCTGTCCGCCATCTCGCGCAGCTTCCTCTCCATATGCTCGCGGTTCTGCCCATGGTCGCTTGCCAACTGCGTGGTCAGCGCGCCCAACCGCTGCTCGGTCCCCGCATGCAGCCCGTCCAACCGGCCACCCACGGCGCGCTCCATCGCCGTGAGCGCCGTGCGCATCTGCTCGGCTTCCGTCCGCTGGCCGGCCAGGCCCTGTTCGCACAGCAGCCGCAGCACCTGCACGTCGTTCTGCCGCGGCATCCCCGTCAGCACCCGCAGCAGCAGAACCAAAATTGCCACCACGCCAACAGCCATCAAAACCTGCTCGGCCAATCTCGTCACCGTTCCCGTTTTAACCCAAACTGCCACACCACTCCCGAGTCGCAAACAAACCGCCTCACCACTCCCCGACAGGAAGCAAAAGTTTTTTGCTTCTTTTTTTCAAAAAAGAAGGCCTTTCTTCCTTCTCGCCCAGCGTTACCAGTCAGTAATCGCCCAGGAGCCGATCCGATGTCCGCCAAAAAGCTGCCCACCCTGATGCTGGGCGCGCTTGGCGTGGTCTTCGGCGACATCGGCACCAGCCCACTCTACGCCGTGCAGCAGGTGTTCTCAGACACGCCGGCTTTTGCGCACGACCCCCGTGCCATACTGGGCATCCTCTCCCTCGTAATCTGGTCGGTCATCCTGGCCGTCTGCGTGAAATATACGATATTCGTGCTGCGTGCGGACCATGACGGCGAGGGCGGCACTCTTGCCATGCTGGGCCTCATCGAACAGCACTATCCACCGAAGCCTTTCGCCTCGCCGGGCGCGCTCACTCTGCTCGTGCTGTTCGGCTCTGCCCTGCTCTACGGCGACGGCATGATCACCCCGTCGATAGCCGTGCTCTCCGCCGTCGAAGGCCTCAACGTCGCCACCAGCATCTTCAAGCCCTACGTGCTGCCGATCGCGACCACCATCCTCTTTCTTCTTTTCATCGTGCAAAGCCGGGGGACGGAAGTCGTGGGCCGGCTTTTCGGCCCCGTCATGTTCCTCTGGTTCGGCTCCATCGGCCTGGCAGGCATCGTCAGCATCGCGAACAACCCGGCCGTGCTGGCGGCCCTGGATCCGCGGCACGCGGTAAGCTTCCTGTTCGGCCACGGCTGGCTCGGGTACGCGACACTCGGCAGCGTCGTCCTGGCATTTTCCGGCGTTGAAGCTCTGTTCGCCGACCTTGGCCATTTCGGCCGCCGGCCGATCATCCTCGCATGGTACTTTTTTGTATTGCCTGGCTTGCTGCTGAACTATCTGGGCCAAGGCGCCCTGCTCCTGCATGATCCTGCTGCGGCGGCCAAACCATTCTTCGCCATCCTGCCGCACTGGGCAATTTACCCTATGGTGGGGCTTTCCACGGCAGCCACCGTCATCGCCAGCCAAGCGCTGATATCGGGCGCCTTCTCATTGACCCGCCAGGCCGTCAACCTCGGCCTGGCGCCGCGCTACGCCGTCCACCACACGTCGGCGGATTCATCGGGCCAGGTGTACATGCCCGTGGTGAACTACTTCCTGATGATCGGCTGCCTTGCCGTCGTCCTGAGCTTCCGCACGTCGGACGCGCTTGGCAACGCCTACGGCCTGGCCGTCATCGGCACCATGACGATCACGTCCATCGTCTTCTTCGTCGTCACCACGCGCGTCTGGCGCTGGCCGCTCTATCTGGCTGTGCCGCTCGCCACGGCCTTCCTTATCTTCGACATCGCCTTCCTCGGCGCGAACCTCGCCAAGATATTGCAAGGGGCATGGGTCCCGCTCGCCATTGCCGCTTTCGTCTTCACCGTTCTCACCCTTTGGACGGTAGGCCGCGCCCGCTACCGGCGTGCGCTGGCCACCTGGTCGATGAAGACGACCGACTTCCAGGCCGACATGAATGGGTGGGAGCGGCGCGAGGGCAGCGCCATCTTTCTGACCTCCAACCTCGATTACGTTCCCCTCGTCGGCCGCCATAAATGGCTGCGTGAGAACTGCCGCTACGACAACGTGCTGCTCCTGAAGGTTGACATGACGCCGCAGCCTTACGTGCATGAGAACGACCGCGTCACGATCAAGCAGGTCTGCCAAGGCTTCCACACGGGCGAGGCTCATTTTGGCTTCATGGAGGAGCCATGCCTGGGCCTGGTCCTCTCCAAGGTGATCCCCTTCGACCTGGATGCGGCAGCGTTCATCCTTGCCCGGCCAATTCCCAGCAATCGAGGGCCGTGGAGCCGGCAGGCGTTGCAGCGTATCTACGTAGTCCTGAGCAAGACGGGCCTGACGCCGATCGAGTGGTTTGAGATACCGGCGGACCAGGCGATTTCGGTGGGGTTGGAGCTGGATATGTGAGCGCGTCGGCTGACAGAGAGGAAGCAAGCAGTCCTTTTTTGAAAAAAAGGACCAAAAAACTTTTACTCCTCCGCTTTTCAGGCGCCTCGAAATATCCTGCAACTTACGGGCTTTGACTTAGCGCCAGTAGCACGATCTTGGTTCTTTCCTTCAAAAAAGGATTGCTAGTTTCTGTCGAGAAAGCCCAATCCGGACCGGTAAAACTTGCTCAGGCATTCAATCGAAACAGCAACGTGCTACGCCCCGTAACCTCATACAGATCACCGATGCTGAACGGCTCCTCGCGCACCACATCGGGCGTGTTCGTGTCGAACAGCAGCTTCCAATGCTTGCCGTCCGTGCAATCCGGCAGCGTGAACTGCACCAGATCATGATACGCGTTCAGCACAAGCAGCATCGTAGCGGCGCTGCCGCGCCGGCGTATGCCGGTGGCCTGGGCGCGCCCGTCCATCAGCATGCCGAAGCATCGCATGTTGGCATCGTCCCAATCGCCGCTGCTCATCTCCTGGCCTGACGCATTCATCCAGGTAACGTCGCGTATGTCGAACTCCTCGTTCATCTCGCCGGTCATGAACCGGCCGCGGCGCAGGATGGGGTAATCGTGGCGAAGCTGGGTCAGCTTGCGGACAAAGGCGACCATGCTGACACCTTTCTCGCGCACGTCCCAGTTCACCCAGGAGACGTCATTGTCCTGGCAGTAGGCGTTGTTGTTGCCGTCCTGCGTGCGGGCGAACTCGTCGCCGGCCAGGATCATCGGCGTGCCCTGGCTTAGCAGCAAGGTGGCCATCATGTTGCGCATCTGCCTGTTTCGCAGTTCGCAGATCGCCTCGTCCTCTGTGGGACCCTCCGCACCATGGTTCCAACTTCTGTTGCTGTCGGTGCCGTCCTTGTTGTCCTCGCCATTCCCGTCGTTGTGCTTCTCGGTGTAGCTGACCACGTCGTTCAAGGTGAAGCCATCATGCGCGGTGAGGAAATTCACGCTTGCCCACGGCTTGCGGCCGCGCTTGTTGAAAGCGTCGGCGGACGCGCATAGCCGCGGCGCAATCGCCTTGGGCGCAATGTCGCCTTTCCAGAAATCACGCACGGTGTCACGATACTTGTCGTTCCACTCGGCCCAGCCTGGAGGAAAACCGCCGACCTGGTACCCGCCAGGCCCGCAATCCCAAGGTTCGGCTATAAGTTTCACCCCGCTCAGCACGGGATCCTGGCTGCACGCTTTGAGAAACCCGCTCTGATCGTCGAAGCCGTCCGGCTCGCGCGCCAGGATGGTCCCCAGGTCGAACCGAAAACCATCGACCTGCATCTCCTGCGCCCAGTAGCGCAAGCTGTCCGTCACCATCTGTATCACCCGCGGATGGCTCAGATTCATCGTATTACCGGTGCCGGTGTCGTTGATGTAGAAACGCTTCTGGTCCGGCATCAGCCGATAGTAGCTGGCGTTGTCGATGCCCTTGAAGCTCAGCGTGGCGCCGCGCTCATTGCCCTCCGCCGTGTGGTTGTAAACCACGTCGAGTATCACTTCGAGCCCGGCATCGTGCAGGCGCGCCACCATCTCCTTGAACTCGGCGAACGCAAACGCCGCATCGCGCGCATAGCGCGGATCGGGCGCGAAAAAACCGATGGTGTTGTAGCCCCAGTAATTCGTCAGCCCCTGGTTCAACAGATAATCATCGTTGATGAACGTGTGTATCGGCAGCAGCTCAACCGACGTGACGCCAAGCGACCTGATGTAATCCACCACGTCCTTAACAGCCAGTCCGGCGAACGTGCCGCGCATGTCCTGCGGCACCAGCGGGTGTTTCTTGGTGAAACCGCGCACATGCGTCTCGTAGAAGATCGTGCGCTCCCAGGGCACGGACGGCTTCTTCGCCCGCCCCCAGGTGAAGGCCGGATCGACCACGCGGCATTTCGGCATGTAGGGCGCGCTGTCACGCTCGTCGAAGCTGAGGTCGTCACCCTCGGCGCCGATCGTGTAGCCGAAAACCTCCGGATGCCAGGACAGCTCGCCCACATGCGCGCGTGCGTATGGGTCCAGCAGCAGCTTGTTGTGGTTGAACCGGTGTCCCTCTTCCGGTGCGTAAGGCCCATGCACCCGATAGGCGTACGTCGTCCCAGGCCGCGCGTCATGAACGTAGCCATGCCAGACTTCGTCGGTGAACTCCGGCAGCTCGATGCGCTCCAGCTCCGTCTGGCCGCCTTCGTCGAAAATACATAGGTCCACCTTCGTGGCGTTGGCGGAGAACAGCGCGAAGTTCACCCCGAGCCCATCCCAGGTGGCGCCCAGCGGATAGGGCAAGCCTTCGGACAGGCGGGAAACGCGCTTGGTTTCAGGCATGCTGTGCTGGCTCCGGCAACGGGGTAGTGCGGCGCAACTGTAACAGGCAAGGCTGCTGCTGGTTGCGGTCATCCGGCGTTGGCGGAAGAAGCAAGGCAAGCGATTCTTTTTTGAAAAAAAGAACCAAAAAACTTTTGACTCCGCTGTCGCGCCGTGTCGGACGGTCGCCGCGATGTCGGATGCAGCCTTTTGCTTCCTCTTCTTTAAAGGAGCGGGGCTTTGTTGCATGACCAGGTTGGATCGCTCCATGCGAAGCGTCGTTTCAACGATGGCGCGGCGCTCAGGACAGCCGGCGACAGCGGAGCAAAAGTTTTTCGCTTCTTTTCTTCAAAAAAGAAGGCCTTGCTTGCTCACCTAAAGCGCCGTCTGAAACCGCCGCTTTCCAAGCGCCGGCAGCAGCGGCAGCAACACCCCCAGATGCCGCTCCGCCACGCAGCACAGATACCGGCTGGCCGGCCCCGCCACCGCTCCCTCCGGCAACGGCAGCCCATCCGCGCCCAACGGCAGCGCCGTCAGCCCCAAATCGCCATACACCTTCAGCAAATCCTCACCGGCACGCCAGACCGCCGCATCGCAGCCCTCCTGCTGCGCCAGGTCCCGCAGGCGCCAAACCGCGGATACCCGGTCGCTCTCCGCACCCGCAGGATCGCCCAATCCCAGAAGCACGCGCCCCACCCTGCGGAACGGGATGCCGGAGCGGCCGGCCTCGCCCATAACCAGCCCGTCCGCCTCGGCCGGTGGCAAGGCGCCCAGCGCCGCGTAGCGCAGCCGGCTCTCCGCGTTCCACGCTATGCTGCGCACCCGGCCCGGCCGGATCACGCCCCAAAGGGCTGCCAGCGCCAGGCAGACCGCCAGCGCCACCGCCTCGCGTATCGGCAGGGGCGCCCGGCCGGACAGCACGATCGCCCACCAGCTCGTCTGCGCCAGGTTGCGCACCTTTGGCTCGAAGCTGGCCAGCCACACCACGCTGAACAGCAGCGCCATCAGCGGCACCAGCGTGCCCGGCCGCAGCGGATGGCTGAATAGACGCGCCGCCCGGTAATACGCATCGCGGAACGGCGCTATCGACAGGGCGGCCAAGGTCAGGATCGCCGGCACGAAGGCCGGCTCTCCCTGCAGCGCCGTGATCCCGGCGCCAGCGAGCAGGAAGGCGATCGTGGCCCCCCAGGCCAGCGTCACCTTCTGGGAAAGCCCGATCGCCAGCACCATCAGCGCGGTGCCGATCAGCGAGGGGATGTATTGCCCGGCGCTTGCCGCGAACGACGCGAAATCCGGATCAATCCAGGAATAGTCCGGGTGCGTGTCCAGCACGCCGATCGACAGCAGCATCGCCCCGCAGATCGCCACGCCGCCGGTGCTTGCCGCCACGGCCAAATCCGGCTCGCTCCACCTGGCCTGGCCCGGCGCCGGCACGCCGGTGGCGCGGCGCCGGCTGACCAGAACCTCGTTGCCGGCGAACAGCGCCCCCGCCAGGAACAGCGGCACCACGTAATAGAACAGCCGGAACACGGCTATCGCGCCCAGCACCACGGGTGCGGCCAGATGCGTGGTCTTCAGCCCCAGCAGCATGGCCGTGTCGAACACGCCCAGCCCGCCAGGCACGTTGGAAGCCAGCCCCGCGGCGTAGGATCCGAGATAGACGGCCAGGAAACGCACCCAGCTCAGCTCCCGCATCTGGGGCAGCAGCACGTAGAAGATCGATGCGGTCAGCGACACGTCCGCCGTGGCCAGCGCCACCTGGGCCAGCGCCATCTTCCAGCCCGGCAGCTCGATCTGGCGGCCGCGCACGTGCAGCACCGGGAACAGGCTGGCCAGCACGACGTAGGTGCAGACCACTGCCCACATAGCTGCCCCTGCCAGATACAGCACCCAATGCGGGAGGTATTGCCCCAGCGCTGGCACCGCGCCTGGTTCGGTGAACAGGATTGCGCCGCCCAGCATCATGCCGCCCAGCCCGAAGGTCAGGCTGCTGAAGGCGACCACCTTGCCGATCTGCAGCGCGGACAGACCCCAATGGGCGTAAAGCCGGTAGCGGACGGCCGCGCCGGACACCGCGGCGAACCCCAGATTATGCGCCAGCGCGTAGGCGCAGAAGGACGCCAGCGCGCATCGCCAGTAGCTTACGTGGTGCCCGGCATAGATGGTGGCCAGCTTGTCGTAGAACGTCAGCAGACCGTAGCTGAGCACGGTCAGTACGGCGGCTTCCCATAGCGCCCGGTTGGGTATGGCATGCAAAGCGTGGCCCACGTCGCGCACGTTCAGGTGGCGGAACTCGCGCTGCACCACGTACACGGCGCCTATCAGCAGGATCACGCCCAGGGCTGCTGGCAGGTGCCTTATCAGGCGTTTCAGGGTTAGGTTCATTGAAGGTACGCAAGGCCTTCTTTTTTGAAAAAAAGAAGCAAAAAACTTTTGCTCCCTGTCGGGTGCAAGCTGGATAGGCATCCGGCAGGATTCAAAAAAGAAGGCCTTTCTTTCTCCACTATGCCGCCGCCTCTTCCGGCACTTCAGCCAGCCGCTTCTCGATCAGCGCCACCGTCTCCGGCACACCGTAAAGCGCCACGAACCCGCCGAAGCGGGGTCCTTCCGCCTGGCCCAGCAACACCTGGTACAGGCACAGGAACCAGGCTTTCAGGCTGGGAAAAGGATGCCGCTTGCCCACGGCATAGACCTCGTTCTGTATCGCCTCCGCGGTGGCACCCGCCGGCATGTCCCGCAGCACCTGGGCCAAATCGGCCAGGCCGGCGCGTTCGGTGCCATCCGGCGCGCGGAAGCGCTTCTGCGGGCGTACGAAATCGGCGTAGTACAGCACGGCGTGGTCCACCAGCCGGGCCAAAAACGGCTCGGTGTCAGGCGAGGCGCCCGGGCGGTAGCGGCCGATGAAGCCCCACAGCATCTCCGGCGTGTCGGCGTTGATCACGCTGGCCAGGTTCAGCAGCATGCCGAACGGGATCGGGCTGCCGGCATGCTCGGGGATGGCGCCCATGTGCATGTGCCAGGCCGGGTTGGCCAGCAGCGCGGCACTGCCCGCCTCGCTTTCGGCCTCCTCGCGGGCGCGCTCCACGTTGGCGATGTACTCGTCCACCGCGCGCGGTATCACGTCGAAGAACAGCTTTTTCGCCCGGTGCGGCTGGTTGAACATGAACTGGCTCAGGCTTTCGGGCGGGGCGTAGCGCAGCCACTCCTCCACGCTGAGGCCGTTGCCCTTGCTCTTGCTGATCTTCTGGCCGTGCCCGTCCAGGAACAGTTCGTAGGTGAAGCCGATCGGCGGCTTGGCGCCAAGCACGCGGCAGATGGCGCTTGAGAGCTTCACGCTGTCGATCAGGTCCTTGCCGGACATCTCGTAATCCACGCCGAGCGCGAACCAGCGCATCGCCCAGTCCGCCTTCCACTGGCACTTCGCCTGGCCGCCCAGCACGCTGGTCTCGAAGCGCTCGCCGGCCGCATCGGTCCAGAACACGGTAGCGGCAGCCGGGTCCACGCGGTCGATGCGCACCTGCTCCACAACGCCGGTTTTCGGGTGCAGCGGCAAGATTGGCGAATAGGTGGCCCGCCGCTCAGGGCCCAGGCTCGGCAGCATCACAGCCAGTACCTCGTCGTAGCACTCGAGCACCCGGCGTAGCGCGGCATCATAGCGGCCGGCGGCATAGTATTCCGACGAGGAGGCGAACTCGTACTTGAAGCCGAACCGGTCCAGGAAACCCCGCAGACGGGCGTTGTTGTGCGCCCCGAAGCTCTCATGCGTGCCGAACGGATCCGGCACCTTTGTCAACGGCTGGCCCAGATAGGCGCGCAAGCGGTCGCGGTCCGGCACGTTGTCCGGCACCTTGCGCAAGCCGTCCATGTCGTCGGAGAACGCCAGCAGGCGGGAGGGTTTGCCCGTCAGCACACCGTAGGCGTGGCGCACCCAGCTGGTGCGCGCCACCTCGCCGAAGGTGCCGATATGCGGCAGCCCGGACGGACCGTAGCCGGTCTCGAACAGCACCTCCCGTTTGCCATCCGCCTCGGCGCGCAGGGCCAGCTTCTGCGCCTCCTCGAACGGCCAGGCTTTCGGGAGCGGAGCGTCTGCATCGGTCATCGGGAAAGGTTACAGGTTTGGCCGAGGTGGCGCAAAAGCGTGGCCCGGCGAGGACCGTTAAGTTGAAGAAAGCAAGCAGTCCTTTTTTGAAAAAAAGGACCAAAGAACTTTTACTACCTCCGCATCTCCATCAGACCGGTGCCTCCAATACACCGAAGCGCTTTAACGGCGTGGGGATAAAAGTTTTTTGCTTCTTTTTTTCAAAAAAGAAGGCCTTCCTTTCTCCCTGGCACGACCCGCGCCCAATCTCCTTATAACACCGCGATGCTCCCCTCCCCCGCTCTGGCCGCCGGCGCCGGCCGAGCTGCCATACTGACGCCAGACGGAGAGCTCCTCACCCTTGCCGCGGACGAGGCCGCTGCCACGCTGCGTCGCCTGCCGCCGCCTTTGCTCGTGCACGCCCCCGCCACCTACCGCCGCCTGGCCCTGCGTACCGCCCCGGCGCTGGATCTACTAGAGCTCTACGCTTTCGTCCTGCCGGCCCGCCCGGTGGCGCCTACGCCGCGCGGCCTCGCTCTGGCGCTGGACCTTTCGCCGCCCAGGACGCTCGAGGACTCGGCGGCCCTGCTGCACGACATCGCTGACACCCTGCTGGCGCGCCTGGCGGCCGGGCGGCTTCTGCCGTTGCACAAGGACGCCGCCGGCCTAGCGGCGCGCATGGGCCGTGCCGGCTGGCTCTGGGCGCCAGCCATCCTGGCAGCGCTTGCGGACCCCTCGCAGTCGCTGGAGCACTTCCACGCCTACCGCCGCCTGCCGGAGTGGGAGGACGCCGCGCCGCCCGCACCGCCATCATCCCACGCCGTGGCACCCGCGGAAGCCCGCGCCCGGCTCTCCCGCATCCTGGGGCCGGACGCCGAGCAACGGCCGGGCCAGGCCGACTACGCCGACGCCGCCTCTGCCGCCTTCGCCCCGCGCCAGACCCAGGGCGACCCGAACTTCGTGCTGGCGGAAGCCGGCACCGGCACAGGCAAGACGCTGGGCTACATCGCCCCTGCCAGCCTGTGGGCGGAGCGCAACCACGGCACCGTCTGGATCAGCACTTACACCAAGCTGCTGCAGCGCCAGATCGATGCGGAGCTCGCCCGCCTGCACCCGGACGCGGCGGACCGGCGCCGCCGCGTCGTCGTGCGCAAGGGACGCGAAAACTACCTCTGCCTGCTCAACCTGGAAGACCAGGTGGGCCAGGCGCTGTCCGGCCAGCATGACCGCGTCATCCCGCTCGGCCTGGTCCTGCGCTGGGTGCGCGCCACCCAGGACGGCGACCTCACCGGCGGCGACCTGCCTGGCTGGTTCAGCGAGCTGTTCGGCGGTCATCTCTCCGCCTCGCTGGCCGACCGGCGGGGCGAGTGCATCCACGGCAGTTGCGCGCACTACAAGCGCTGCTTCATTGAACACACGGTGCGTCGCGCTCGCACGGCCGACCTGGTGGTGGCCAACCACGCGCTGGTGATGACCCAGGCCGCCTGGCAGGGCCTGGACGACGACACGGTGCCCACGCGCTACGTGTTCGACGAGGGCCACCACGTCTTCGAAGCCGCAGACAGCGCGTTCAGCGCCGAGATCAGCGGGGCGGAAGGCGCCGAACTGCGCCGCTGGCTGCTCGGCGCCGAGGACACGCGCTCGCGCACGAGGGGACTGCGCCGCCGGGTGCTGGACCTGATGGTCGGTGACGCGCAGTTGGAGACCCCGCTGGAAGCACTGCTGCACGCCGCACGCGCGCTGCCCGGCCCCGGCTGGCCGTCCCGCCTTCTCGACAGCGGTCCTGACCTGCCCGCCATCGCGGCCGATGGCGGCGCACCGTTCGAAGCCTTCCTGCGCGCCGCCCGTGCCCAGATCCTCGCCCGTCTTCCCGGAGACGGCGATCCTTCGGCAAAGGTGGGCGCGCTGGAGGCCGACATATTCCCGCCCAGCCCTGAGGTGGAAGACGCGGCGCAGACGCTGGAACGCGCGCTCGGGCGCCTTGCCGGCCCGGCCGCCACGCTGCTGGAGCGGCTCGAGGCCAAGCTGGATGCCGAGGCGGACGAGCTGGATACCGGCTCGCGCAGCCGTATCGAGGCGGCCATACGCGCGCTGCGGCGGCGCGTGCTGGACCGGGTGCAGATCTGGCGCGCCATGCTGTCCGCTTTGGCCGCCTTGCGGCCCGAACCGGGGGAGCGCCCGGCGCACATCTACTTCCTGCGTTTGGACAGGCGCGAGGGCGCCGACCGCGACGTGGCATTCTGCCGCCACCACCTCGATCCCACCCAGCCTTTCGCCATAACCCTGGTGGCGCCGGCGCACGGCCTGCTGATCACCTCCGCCACGTTGCGCGACGCCGGGCAGGACGATGCGGAAGCCGACTGGGACGCAGCCGAGGCGCGGGTCGGCGCCTCGCATCTGCCCAGCCCGGCGCTGCGCGCGACAGTCGGCAGCCCGTTCGACTACGCCAGCCAGACCCGCGCCTTCGTGGTCAACGATGTGGGCACAGACATCGCCAGCCTGGCCAGCGCTTACCGCGCTTTGTTCCAGGCGTCCGGCGGCGGCGGGCTGGGGCTGTTCACCGCGATCTCCCGGCTGCGCGCCGTGCACGCGCGCATAGCGCCGGATCTGGAGGCGGCGGGCATTCCGCTGTTCGCCCAGCATTTGGACGCGATGGACAACACCACGCTGGTGGACGTCTTCCGCACCGAGGAGGATTCCTGCCTTCTGGGCACGGACGCGATGCGCGACGGCGTGGACGTGCCAGGCCGCGCGCTGCGCCTGGTGGTGTTCGAGCGTGTGCCCTGGCCGCGTCCGGACATCCTGCACCGCGAGCGCCGCATCCACCTCTCCGGCGGCGACACCAGCGGCTATGACGACCGGATCGCGCGCCTGCGCCTGCGCCAGGCGTTCGGACGGCTGATACGCACGGCCACCGACCGCGGAGTGTTCGTGCTGCTCGACCGGCGGACGCCCACCCGGCTGTTCAGTGCGATGCCGGCGGGGGTAGTTCTGCGCCGGGTCGGACTGGCGGAGGCGGTTCGGGAGACGGCGGCGTTTCTCAAGGAAGCAGTTCTTTTTTGAAAAAAAGAACCAAAAAACTTTTGCTCCCTGTCGG
>CAXTJZ010000032.1:0-24455 GCA_964244695.1 uncultured Acetobacteraceae bacterium | reverse complement strand
GTGTTGACTCTGTCGGCCGCCAGCCCCGACCAGGGCACCGCGGTGGAGGAGCTGGACGGCGACCGCGTGCAGTATTCGGCGGGGCCTTTGGAGAGCGGCTTCCAGGCACGTTACTTGAACGATATCACCGACCAGATCACCGACCAGGTAGAGTTCCGCTTTGCCGACGGGTCCGCGCCTACGATCGTTTGCGATGCGTCGGATGAGAGCGCGTTATATGTCTTGATGCCTATGCGGGTGTAGGTTTCCAGGAAGGCAAGCAAGGCCTTCTTTTTTGCAAAAAAGAAGCAAAAAACTTTCACTTCTGGCGCTGTGTCGGCTGCTTCGGTGTATCCGAATAAGTTCGCATCGTTGATGCAGGGGTTAGGAACAAAAGTTTTGCTTCTTTTTCCAAAAAGGAAGGCCTTGCTTTCCTCAACAAGACCGCCCGCCGTTGTAAAACCTGGCCCATCCCGCCCTAAGCACCTGCACCTGCGGCAGCCTCCTCTCCCCTGCCCGCTGCTGCGCGCTCGATCCCGCGTCCCTCGCCGCCTCGGACGCACACCGCCACCTGGTCCCGCTGGAGACCCAGGCCGTGCAAGCCAACCGCCAGGGTGATCGCGCGGCCGCCGAGCGCCTGGCGATCGACGTGCTGGAGCTGGCACCAGGCCGGTTGGACGCGCTCGGCGTGCTCTACAACATACGCCGCGCGGACAACGTGCTGCCCGCCGCCGAAGCCCTGCTGCGCCGCATCGTGCGCGTCGCACCCAACACACTATGGGCCACGCTGGACCTGGCACTGCTGCTGCTCGGTCGCGGCGGCGTGGCGGAAGCCGAGACGCACGCCCGCAACGCCATCCGCCTGGCACCAGAAGGCGCGCAGTCGCACAACGTGCTCGGCATGGTGCTGACCGAGGCACACCGCCCCGCTATCGCCGAATACCATTTCCGCCGCGCGCTCGAGGGAGAAGCGCGGACAACCTACGAAGAGTCGCTCGCGCAGGCGCCGGACCTGCTGCACACGCTGCTCGGCATGGCGGCTGGAGGAGGCCGACCGCGACCTGCCCGCTGCCATGGCGCTGCTCGACAAGGCCGAGGCGCTGCATCCGGGCAACCCGGACACCGTGCTCAACCGCGCCGTCGTGCTGGGCCGCATGGGCGACGCGCAGGCAGCCCTGGCCCTCCTGGAAACACCGCCCACGCCCGGTATGGAACCAACCGCCACCGAGTGGCTGGAACGCGGCCGCCTGCTGGACCGCGTCGGCCGCACCGAGGACGCGTTCGCCGCCTTTAGCGAAGGCAAGCGCCGCCTGCGGGAAGCGACCGGGCAGTCCTACATGGCCGAGCACGCCCGGCACACCGCCCAGCGCCTGCGCGGCTTCTTCATCGCCGACCGGCTGCGCACCCTGCCGCAAGCCGGCCTGCGGCGCGACGTGGCGCAACCTTTGTTCGTGCTCGGCTTTCCGCGCTCAGGCACCACGCTCACCGAACAGACGCTCAGCGCCCACCCCGCCATCGCCGCCGGCGACGAGTTGCCCATCGTGGCCGAGATCACCGGCCTGATGCCGCGCATGCTGGACAGCCCGCTCACCTACCCCGACGCGCTGGCGGCGCTGGAGAGCATCGCCCGGCACATCGTGCTGGTCGCCGACCTGGTGGCGCACTACCGCGCGCAGATGAACCTGCGTTACCTGGCCGTGCGCTACGAGGACATGGTGGACGACCAGGAAGCCACGATCAGAAGGATCCTTGATTTCGTCGGCGAGGAATTCGACCCGGGCTGCCTGGCCTTTCACGAGAACACGCGTTACGCGCGCACCGCAGCTACGCAGGTGTCGGAGAAATTATATGACCGGTCGCGGTTCCGGTATCTGAAATACCTGCCGCAGTTGCAGCCGGTGATTCCGGTGCTTCGGCCTGTGGTCGAGCGGCTGGGTTACACGGTTTAAGAAAGCAAGCAGTTCTTTTTTGAAAAAAGAACCAAAAAACATTTATCTCCGTCGGGTGCGCGTCGTTGAAGCGCGCGTTCCAACGTTCCTGCGACAGCGGAGTAAAAGCTTTTTGCTTCTTTTTCTCGAAAAAGAAGGCCTTGCTTCCTTACTCCTCAGGCTCCGTCGTAAACATCAACGGATGCCCCTCCTTGCGCGCAAGGTCGATCGCGCTGGTGGCCTTCGTCTCCGCAATCTCCCGCGTGAACACCCCAACCACGCAAGCCCCGCGCTTATGCGCCGTGCTCATGACCTGGGCCGCCTTTTCCTCGCGCATGCCGAACTCGGCGCGCAGCACGCGCACGACAAAGCCGCGCGGCGTGAAGTCGTCGTTCAGCAGTATCACCTTGTGCAGCTTCGGGCGTTCCACGCGCAGCTCGGTCTGGCCGCGGACGATCGTTGTGGTTTCAGGCATCTTCGGCTTGCTCCGCCATGCGGTAGAACGCAGCACCCATGATCGGCGCCGCATTGTAGGCAGCGATATTAGCACCGTCACCGTGCGCCGCGAAGAAACCCCCGCCCCGTTGACGGGGCTGTGATGATCGCACGTGCTAGTTGCCTTGCCAGATCAATGGTTTAGCTGCAAAGCCTCGGGGGCGGAACCTCTACGCGGCACGGCGCAACCTGCCGGGAACGGCGATGACGTCCCGTTCCGCACGGAGATTTAGAGTCTTGTTAGGAGCCTGATCCGAGGACGCTGTTGCTTCATTTCGAGGCAGGCCGAATGCCGGTAGAGACCGCGGTCGCAGGCAACGGGGTCTCGGGGCAAAACCCCCGGATAGATGCCTTGCGCGGCCTATCCATCCTGCTGGTGGTGATCCACCACACCTGGTTGCGCATCCGATTGCAGAAGACCGGGCTCGTGGCGTCGCGCCAAGCGCATCCTGCTACCGCTTGGCATCAAGGCTCAATTACCGCCCGCACGGTCGATCGCGGCGACCGCCCCGTCCCAAGGCGTGGCACCCCGGGTCCGCACCGCGTCGAAGGCGGCCTGCGCGTCGTAATGCTCCGTCCCGGGCAGCAACCATCTCGCCTCCAGCGCCCCGGTCGCGGCGAGCAGGTTGGCCTCGGCGACGATCGTGTCGTGCCTGCTCTCCGCCAAGGTGACCTGCGCCGCCCGCAGGTCCTGGTCAGCGATCAGCACGTCCAACGTCGTCCGCAGCCCGTAGCCATATTCCAACTGGTAGCCCTTCAGCGCCAGCGCCGCGGCGCTCACCTGACGCTGCCCGGCTGCGATGGCGGCCATGCCCGACCGGGTCTGGCTCCATGCGGTTGCGGCCGCCTGGTCGGCCTGCCGGCCGGCCAACGCCTCGGCTTGGCGGTCCGCCGCGTTGCGGTCACGCGCCTGCCTTACCTGCGAGGCGATCAGTCCGCCGCTGAACAGGGGCTGGGTCAGGGTGACCAGGCCTGTCACCTCCCGGTCGTAGGCGCGGCCGGCGAGCGGCGCGACCGGGCCAATCGCGCCGACCGAGCCCTGCAGCCCCAGCGTCGGATACCAGGCCGCACGGGCGGTCGCGATGTCGGCCGTGGACGCCTGGACGTTGAACGCGGCCTGCGCAAGACCGGGGTTGGCGCTCGCCGCACGGCCCAGCGCCTCGTCCAGCGTGCGCGGCAGGCCCGGCAGGTCGGCGGGCTGCACCAGCATGCCGGGAGCCGTGCCGACCGCCGCGCGATAGCTGGCCCTGCTCGCGGCCAGTTGCGCGCGGGCGTCCGCAAGTGCCACGCCTGCCCCCTCGCGCTGCGCCTCGGCCTGCGCCACATCCGTGCGGGTGACCGGCCCGCCGAGCTGGTAGCGCGCCGCCGTCTCGCGGGCCTGCCGCTCCAGCGTGGCAAGGTCCGCCTGGCGGACGGAAAGCACGTCCTGGTCGCGCAACACATCCATGTAGGCCAGGACCACTGCCTGGAACACCTGGGCTTCGGTGGCGCGCAGTCCCTGCTGGCCGGCCCGCACGCGGGCATCGGCAGCCCGCACCGCGTTGGCCACGCGACCGCCTGTGTAGAGCGGCTGGTTGACGGTCAGCGCAGCGGCGGCGTCGTTCGTCTCCACGCTGCCGGCCGCATAGTCGAAGCTGTCGAAGGGCACGCGCTGGTAGCCCGCATTGGCCGTGACCGTGACCGTTGGGCGCCAGCCCGCGCGCGCCTGCACCGCCGTCTCGTCGACGGCACGCTGGGCCGCCTGCTGGCCGTGCAGCATGGGGCTGCTGCGGTAGGCCGTGGCGAGGGCCTGCTCCAGCGTCTCTGCGCGTGCTCCGGCGATTTGTGCCGATAGGAGCGCGGCGAGCGCCGCCCCGCCGCGGGTGGCTCGTCTATTCATAACGGAGTGCCCGTGCAGGCTCGGCCCTTGCCACCCGGATCGCCTGCCCGAGGATCGTCGTGACGGCGATCGCCAGCGCGATCAGCGTTGCCGCGACGAAGAGGAATGGCGACAGGGCGACGCGGGCGTCGAAGCCGGAGAGCCAGTCGCGCATCACCGCCCAGGCGACCGGCCAGGCAATCAGATTGGCCAGGAGGACCGGACGGATGAACTGGCCGACGAGCAGCAGCAGCACGTCGCCGGTGGAGGCGCCCAGCGTCTTGCGTATGCCGATCTCGCGCGTGCGGCGGGCCGTGTTGAACGAGGCGAGGCCATACAGCCCGACGCAGGCGATCGCGATGGCCAGCGCCGCGCCGGCCGAGAACAGCGCCGCGCGCTGCTGGTCCGGCCGGTAGAACTCGGCCAGGCGTTCGTCGGCGGTCTTGGCGACGAACGGGTTGCCCGGCGCCACGCCGCGCCACGCTGCCTGCAGGCCCTGCATCACCTGCGCACGCGGGACGCCGTGGAAGCGGATTGCCGCGTTGGCGCCCTCGATGGCTTTGCTGCCGTAGACGTAGAATTGCGCCGCCACCGGCTCGCGCGGCGACATGAACCGCACGTCCTGGACCACGCCTACGATGACGTGCTTGTCCGGCGCGCCGTTCGACGAGACGAGGATGGTCTGGCCGATCGCCGCCTGTGGGTTGCGGAACCCGAGCACCGACACCGCGGTCCTGTTGATGACGACGCCGGTAGTCGCGCCATGTGCCAGGTCGTCGTCGTCGGTGCGATGGGCCTCGTCGAGCAGCCGTCCCGCGATCAGGCGTATGCCGTAGGTCGCGAAGTAGTCGCGTCCGGTATTTTCATACACCAGGCTTGGGCTTCGGCCGGGCAGGCCGGGCCGCCACACGCTGGTGGATCCGGTACTGTCGCTGTCCGGCTCCCGGTCCGAGACGGTGGCCGAGACCACGCCAGGCACACGGCGCAGCGCGTCCAGGATCACGGCTTGCCGCGGCATCAGCTCGGCCGAGGCAAGGCTTCCTACGATGATCAGGCCGTCTCGGTCGAACCCGCGGTCGGCATTGCGCAGGAACGCGGCCTGCTCATCGATCACCAGCGTGCAGATCGCGAAGCAGATGGCGCTGGCGAATTGCAGGAGCACGAGCAACTGCCGGAGCCGCGTCCCCATGCGGCCGCCAGCCGGCGTGCGGGCGGAGGCCAGCACCTGCGCCGGCTGGTAGGCGGCGAGCAGCATGGCCGGATACAGCCCTGCCGCGATGCCGACCAGCACGACCAGGGCGGCCAGCAGCGGCAGCACCTGGCCATACTCGATGCGCACCGACCAGCCGCCGAGCGCGTTGACGACAGGTATGGCGAGTTCGGCCAGCGCCAGCCCGATCAACGCGGACAACGCCACCAGCACGACGGCCTCGCCCAGGAACTGCGCCATCAGCATGGTGCGCGTGGCGCCCAGCACCTTGCGCAGCGCCACCTCGCGCGCCCGCAGGCCGGAGCGGGCAGTGGCGAGGTTCACGTAATTAATGACCGCGGTGAGCAGCGCCAGCACGCCGACGGCGCCCAGACTGTAGACGATGCGCCGGTCCACTCCGGGCTTTTCCGCATCCACGGACACGTCATGGAAGTGCGCGTCAGGCAAGGCGACCAGCGACAGGGCCAGGTGATCCTCCGGTTTCGTGCCCTCCTGGTTGTTGCCGGCTCCCGCGGCGCGGCGCGCCACGAAGTCGCGCAGCGATGCGCTCACTGCCTGGGCGTCGGCCGTGCTGCGGAACCGCAGGTAGGTCGTGCCCGAACTGCTGCCCCATTTGTGGAACGCGCGCGTATCCTGCCGCACTGTCTCGGTGAACGGCGTCAGCATCTCGATGTGCAGCGTGGTGTCCTGCGGCAGGTCCCGCAGGACGGCCGTCACGGTAAGCAGCGTCTTGGCACCCTCGTAGGAGATCGCCAGCGTGCGGCCGACCGCGCGTGCGGTGCCGAAATATTTCTCCGCGATGCTCCGCGTGACCACTACGGAGCCGGCCGAGGATAGCGCGTGCTCCCTGTCGCCCGACAGAAGCGGCAGGTCCAGCACGTCGAGGACGTTCGGATCGACATAGGTCACATCCTCGCTGTCGATGACGCGGTCCACCGAGACCGGCTCGGTCCGCTCCATCAGGCGTGTCCCGGCCTGGATGGAGGGGAAGTCCGACCGCAGCAGGTCGAGTGCCACGAACGTCGTGTCGGCGGCTTCCTGACGGGCGCGGCCCGCCATCGTCCAGGTCGTATCGAGCCGGTAGACATGACCGGCGTCCGGCACCCAGCGGTCGAACCCGCGCTCGTACTGGACGACCAGCAGCAGCACCAGGAACACCGCAACGCCCGCCGCCAGGCCCAGCACGTTCAACGCGGCGTAGAGCAGGTGGCGCGACAGGGAGCGGTAGAGCGAGAGCAGCACGTTGGACAGCATCGTCGCGTCCCTCAGATCGCGCGGCGCGCGGAGACGACGACGTGGCCGTCGAGCATGTCGACGCGGCGCCTGGCCTGGTCGGCGTGGCTGGGCGAGTGCGTGACCATCGCGATCGTCGCACCCTCGGCGTTCAGTGCCGAGAGTATGCCCATGACCTGCGCGCCGTTCTCGGTGTCTAGGTTGCCGGTCGGCTCGTCGGCCAGGATCAGCGCCGGCTCGCCAACGATGGCACGCGCGATGGCGGCACGCTGCTGCTGGCCGCCAGACAGCTGGTGCGGGTAGTGCCGCGCGCGGTGCGCCACACCCACGCGATCCATCGCCTCGGCCACGCGCGCCCGGCGATGCGCACGGCCCGTCTTGCGATAGACCAGTCCCAGCTCGACGTTCTCCTCGATCGTCAGCTCGTCGATGAGGTTGAAGCTCTGGAAGACGTAGCCGAGATGATCGCGCCGGAACGCTGCCAGTGCCGCCTCGGACATGGCGGTAAGCTCAGCTTCCTCGAAACGGTAGGAACCGCTGCTCGGCTTGTCGATCGTGCCGAGTATGTTGAGCAGCGTCGACTTGCCGCAGCCGCTCGGCCCCATGATGGCGACGAACTCGCCGCGCTCGATGGTGAGGTCGATGGCGCGCAACGCGGTCGTCTCGACCTCGTCGGAGCGATACAGCCGGTGCACGGCGGACAGCGTGATCATGGGCGGATTCCTTAACGGACGAGCAGGCGCGAGAAGGCCTGGAAGCGGGCGTAGGAGGAGGTGACGACACGCTCGCCGGGACGCAGGCCGGAGGTGACCTCGACCTGTTCGGGGTTGCGCCGGCCGGTGGTCATCGCGCGCCGTATGGCCATGCCTTTGCCGTCGTCGAGCACGTAGGCGAAGCTGCCGCCGCTGCCTTCCAGCCAGGGGCCGTTAGGCAACACCAGGGCCTCGCTGGTCCGGCCCAGCGTCAACCGGACATCGGCACTCTCGCCGCGCCGCAGGCCTGGCGGCGGCGGGCCGTCGAACACCAGTTCGGCGCGGAACTGGCCGTTGTTGACCTGGGGCTTTACGCGCGAGACGTGCAGCGCAGTGACGCGGCCGTCGAACTCCGCCGTCGCGCGCTGCCCTTGCATGACGCGCGCGAGGTAGAACTCGTCGATATCGGCATCCAGCCGATACGAATCCTCGCTGTCGATCTGCCCGATCTGGTCCCCTTGTTTCAGGGTCTGCCCAGGCTCCAGCAGGAAGTTCGTCAGCCTGCCCGCGAGCGGCGCACGCAGTGTCAGCGCGTCCAGGCTGCGGTCCACCACCGCCAAATTGCGTCGCAGACCTTCGGCAGTCCGGTCGATCTCGTCCCGCTGGCGCGCCGCGATGAGCTTGCCTTGCGTTCGCGCCGTGCGCAGCGTCGCCAGGCGGGTCGTGTAGTAGCGGGCCTCATCCTGGAAACTCTTGACGCCCGCGTCTGATTCGAAGCCCTGCGCGTGCAGGCTCTCGCGTATGGCCAGTTCGCGTTGCGCCTTCAGCAGGTTGTAGCTCGTCTCAGCGACCGCGTTGTCCTGGGTGGCCTGGTCCTGCTGCAGCGACAGACGCTGCGCGCTGATGCCGCCGAGCTGGCCCGCGATCTGAGCCTCGCGCGAGGTGACGTCCAGCTGGAGTTGCGGGTTGGACAGGGTTGCCAGCACGTCGCCGGCGCGCACCGAGGCGCCGTCCAGCGCCACCACGTGCTCCACCTGCCCGCCCTCAACCGCGCCCACGTAGACTGTGCGCAATGGCGCCACTACGGCGCGCACCGGAAGATAATCCTGGAAGGGCGCGGATTGCGCGGTTGCTGTGGTGATCTCCTCGGCAGACACCGCGAGCGTTCCCGATTGCGGCACCAGCTCGACGGCGGCTCCCGCGGCGCCGTCACGGCGAGGACGATCGAGACCGGCCACAGGCGCCGTCGCAGCCAGACGCCGCGTCCTCGGCCTATCCGGCGATCCATGGCCGCACCGGCGGCGGCCGGGCCCGGCGAGGGCGATGATGGAGTGGACGTGTCGGGCATGTCGGTCTCTGATGCGCACCGGAAGTCTAACGCCTTCGCGTCCGGCAACTAAGCCACTGGCAAGTCGAAGTTTTTTCGTCCGTGGCAGGCTGGCGGCGCACAGAACGAACGGAGTGTCCGGTTCCGAACACGTCTCAGGCCATGTCAAGCCAGCCGCGCATCCTTTTCGTCGACGACGATGCCGACGTGCGCAAGGCCGCCTCCATGCTGCTGTCCCGGCGCGGCTTCGTGCTCTTGCCGGCCAGCGGCCCGGACGAGGCATGGAGCATGCTGGCCGCCGAGCCAGTGGATGCGATCCTGCTGGACCTCAACTTCTCCGCGGGTGCCACCACCGGCGCCGAAGGGTTTATTTTTCTCAGGGGCCTGCTGGCGCACGATCCCGATTCGGTCGTGGTCGTTGTCACCGGCCATAGCGGCATCAACGTCGCGGTCGCGGCGATGCGGGCCGGGGCGACGGACTTCGTCATGAAGCCGTGGAACAACGACCGGCTGGTGGCCACGCTCGGCGAGGCGGCGGCGCTGCGCCGCACGCGCAGGGGCGCAAGGAGCGGGCCGGATCGCGAAACCGGTCCGCGCGACCCTATCATCGGCGCCTGCGACCAGATCGCGGCGGCGCGCAACCTGGTCGACCGCACGGCACCGACCGGCGCGCCCATGCTGATTCTGGGCGAGACGGGAACGGGCAAGAGCCTGTTCGCGCAGGCTTTGCACCGGCTACGGACCGGCGGGGCGGGGCCGATCGTCACGATCGATAGCGCCGCCGCCTGGGCGGAAGGTCCGGTGGTTCTCAGCCGGACGCTGGCCGACCTTCCGGGGAGCGCGACGCTGTTCCTGGACGAGATCGGGGGATTGCCGGCCCCGGGGCAGCTGCCGCTCGCCACGGCGTTGGCCGCAAGACCGGACCTGCGCCTGGTCGCCGCATCGCGGCGCACGCGGCAGGCGCTCGCATCCGGCCTGCTGCCCGACCTGCTCTACAGGCTGAACACCGTGGAGGTTGTACTGCCGCCGTTGCGGGAACGCGGTCGGGATGTGCGCCTGCTGGCCGAGCATTTCCTGCGCCTGTTTGCCCAGGCCTATGGGCGACCGGGCTTGACGCTGTTGCCCACCGACATGGACGCGATTGCCGCCTGTACGTGGCCGGGCAACGTGCGCGCCCTCCGCCTAGCGATCGAGCGCGCCGTCGTACTGGCGATCGATAGGCGGCTGGCAATAGACGACATCATACTGGCGGGAACCCGCGGAGACGACGTCGCCGGCCCGGCACTCGCGACGGGGGACCTGAACCTTGCCAAATCAGAACGGGCGCTGGTGGAGGCGGCCTTGAAGCGGCACGGCTTCAACGTCAGCCTGGCCGCCCGCGACCTGGGGCTGACCCGCGCGGCGCTGTATCGCCGGATGGCGCGTTACAAGCTGTGATTGCAGCTCTGCGGCGCACCCCGGACGGTCTGCAACGGCTGGCACCCGCGCTGTCGCCCGTCCTGTTCTTCGGCCTCGGTATCGGCTTCCACTTCGCTCTGCGCCATCGGCTTTATGCCAACGCTGCCGTGGCCATTCTTGCCCTGTTGTGGGCGGCGACGGTGTGGCAACGACGCTGGGCGATGCCGCCGGCGGGTGCGCCGGCGCCTCGTCCCAGGCCTTCGCTCGACGAGCAGGCCGAACGTCTCAGGCTGGGCATGATGCTGGACCAGACACCCGTAGCGCTGGTGCTGTCGGGGCAGGATGGCGCGTTGCGCGCCGTCAATCGCGCGGCGCGGGCGCTGTTCAGGGCCGATGACCTGATCGTTCCCCAACCGCCGGCATTGGTGGTGGCGATGGCCGCGGAACTGCCGGGCAACCGGACCGTGATGCGCTTGCCGGATTGGGCCGGACCCGGGCTGGAGCGAGGCTACGCCTTGCAAGTGGCCCTGGTCGGAGGTGCGGGGGCCCCGATGCGTCTCGGCGTCCTGACCGACATACAGTCCGAGTTGCAGGCGGCGGAGGCGGCCGCCTTGCGCCAGCTGCTGCAATTGCTCAGCCACGAACTGATGAATTCGCTGACGCCGGTCGCCTCGCTCGCGGAGAGTGCCCACGCGATCCTGGTCGAGGAAGGTGCGGACGGGGTGGCGCGCGCCGCCGAGGCTCTGGAGGTGATAATGCGGCGGACCCGGGGACTGGACGGCTTCGTCCGGGGCTATCGCACGCTGGCCCGGTTGCCGCCTCCTGACCTACATCTGGTATCGGCCAGGGCCTTGCTGGACGATGCCGCGACATTGTTCCGCACCCGCTGGGGACCCTCCGGGGTGAAGTTGGCGGTGCAAGCAGCGCCCGACATCATCATGCAGTGCGACGCGGGGCAGGTGTCCCAGGCATTGCTGAACCTGCTGTCGAACGCCGCCGAGGCAACGCTCGCTGACCGGGCGGCCACGTCACGCAACGTCAGCCTTGCCGCTTACGCTCGTGGGAGCGGGATGGAATTCTTGATCTCCGACAACGGACCCGGCGTTCCGGCCGGCTACGAGGACAGGATCTTCGATCCGTTTTTCACGGGAAAGCGCGAGGGTGACGGGATCGGCCTCGCCCTCGCTCGCCAGATCGCACTTGCGCATGGCGGAACCCTGCGGCTGGTGGCGGGCCAGTCATGTGGAGCGACATTTGCAATGCGCTTCTAGCGACGATCGAGGGTGGCTGCGGCTACGTTGATGACGGCCGCCGGAGCGCCGGCCGAGGCTACCCAGATCCGATGGTCGGGTCCGTAGCGTCCGGCCGTCGCTTGGTCTGTCAGGTAATGTGTGACTTGCTTTGCCCGCGCCGCGTTGCGCGGCACTTCGGCGGGGCCATCGCATGCGGATGTTATTGATCGAGGATGAGCCGGAGATGTCGCGGCTCATCGCGCGATGCGTGACCGACGCCGGGTTCATGGTGGATTGCGTGGGCTCCCTCGCCGAAGCAGAGGCCGCTCTGGCGATCAAGCGCTACGCGCTCGCGCTGCTGGATCGCCGGCTGCCGGACGGCGATGGATTGGCGTTGCTGCCCTTCCTGCGGTCGAGCGCGCCGGGTACTCCGGTCATCGTGCTCACGGCGCTCGACGAGGTGCGTGAGAAGGTTCGTGGACTGAACGCCGGGGCGGACGATTACCTGGCCAAACCGTTCGACATGGACGAGCTTCTCGCGCGCATCCGCGCCGCCCTGCGCCGGCCTGGCGGCGAGCCGCCTCCAGCGATAAGCTGCGGTGACGTCGTGTTCGACCCGGCAACGCGGGACGTCACCGTCCGGGGTGAACTGCTGGTCCTCGGGCGACGCGAGCTCGTCCTGTTGGAAATCCTTATCTGTCGCGCCGGCCGCGTTGTGCAGCGCGGCACGCTTCTCAATGAGGTCTACGGTTTCGACGATGAGGTCCAGCCCAACGCGCTGGATGCGCACGTCTCTCGCCTACGCGGCCGCCTGATCAAGGCGCGTGTCGTCATCCACCCGGTGCGTGGGGTGGGCTACATGCTGGACGAAGCCTGAGACCGGGGGAACGCACGATGCGGCCACATTCGCTGATCCGGCGCCTGCTGGTCCAGCTTATCACCGCCCAGGTGGCTATGATCATGGTCGCCCTGGCGGTGTTTCCGTTCGTCTCGCCTTACGTGAACTACAGTGACATCGCCGACCGCACGGTCAGGAAGCTGTTGACCGCCTCGCTTCGCCGCGGGGTGGACGGAAGCCTGAGGATCGATCCCACGCCTGGCTTCCGGGAATACGCGAGACGGCGGCCCGCGCTGGCCTACGCGGCCATGGCACGCGCTGATCTGCAGCCCTTTACGGGATCGGACCCCTATCTCACCTCCACTCTCAGGAGCCTGGGTCGCCTCGTTCCCCATGACAATGACACCCTGGAGACTGACCGGCCGGGCGCGCCGGCTGACGCGATCATCGTCACCGGGGAGCCGACGCCATTTGGCAGCATGATCATGGCCACCTCAGGCAATGTGTTCGGTCATGAGGACCTGATCGACCTGGTCGACGATTTCATGCCGGCTCTGCTGCCGATCTTCGCGCCCCTGGTGTTCGGCACCATCGTCGTCGTGCCTCTGGTCGTCCGGCGCTCGATGCGGCCGCTCCGGCTGGCGGCGGACGAAGCGCGCCAGATCGGCGTGCGCTCGCTCGACCAGCGCCTGCCGGAGGCAGGCATGCCCGTCGAGCTGATGCCCCTCGTCACGGCGGTGAACGAGGCGTTGACCCGGCTGGAGGACCAGGTGAAGCGGCAACGGCTGTTCCTGGCAAATGCGGCTCACGAGCTACGGACTCCTGTTGCCATCTTGCAGGCCCGCGTCGATGCGCTGCAGCACGACGACCCGGCGCAGAGCGACCTGCTGCGAGACGTCAACCGCGTGCGGCTGCTGGTCGAGCAGATGCTGCTGTCCGCACGGCTGGGCGAGCGCGGTCTGGCGGCGGACGAGACCGTCGAATTGGTTTGCCATGTTCGCAACGTGGTGGCCGCCTGCGCCCCGCTCGCCATCCGGGGCGGGCATGAGATCGCATTCGAGGCCTCTGTGGGCAGTGTGGCGATCCTGGGAAACGCGCGCGCCATCGAGGGCGCGGTGACGAACCTGATCGACAACGCGCTACGTGCCGCTCCCAAGAACGGGCTTGTGACCGTCGCCGTGCACGCCGGCGCCGTCATCGAGGTTCGCGACCACGGTCCCGGCATTGCCAAGGCGGACCAGCCGCACGTGTTTGAGCCGTTCTGGCGAAAGGACGACCACGGACCCGGCACCGGCCTCGGCCTCTCCATAGTGCGTGAGGTCGCCGCGCTTCATGGCGGAACGGCCTGGGTGGACGAGACAGCTGGTGGCGGCGCCACTTTCCGCTTGCGACTGCCGACGATGTCAACAGCGCACGATGCGAACCCGCGGCCGCGTCATGTTCCTGCAATGTAGGCTTGGTAGACCGGGAAAATTCGGCTGGGTGTTTGCGGTAGAATGGCGAAGGTTAAACAGCTTGGTTGAGCGAGATCTTGCTAGACGATGGCGGGCTACCATCGGGCATGTCCAGGACGGGGCGGAGCGCGTGCAGGCGACGGCCGACGCGCTTACGCCAGAATTGTCGCCGGGTGCTGAACCGAACCTACGTGGGTTGATTGCCAGGCATACCGGTGCGCTTTTCGACCACACCGTTGCCCTGAACTGTCTGCATGCGTTGATCGCCGATCATATCGGAGTGAGATCGTCTGGCTAGCACCTGTATCGGTGAGCCGTCGCAACGGTGACCTTGTCGCGAGGTTGAAGGCCCATCTGCATTCCTGGATGACTCACGAGGAGAAGGCATGGCTCGCTATAATTGCCGGTCTTGCGGCTTCGCTGGCGAGGCGAAATGGGACGGCGTCTTGGTTTGCCCAAGCTGTAACGATGCCACGAGATTGGGTGTGACGATAGCCGGATGGGAGCTTGCCGAAGTTAGGCTCTCTGTTCCAGAGACGATCATGCAATCTGTTCAGCAATCGACCCAGCGGGATGTGGGTGGCGATCATTTTGCCGATCTCGCTCGGGAAATCGCACGCTGGATCAACGATGGTTTCCGGAGTATCGCCTATTCGTTCCGAAAACGCTCTGAGGCATTGAACCAGCTACCGCAGATCGGCCTGCCTCGGAGGGCAGCGCTACCTGAGTTCGCGCCTCCAGCAATACGAACCGCCTCCTATAAACCGGCCATCTCCGAAGCGTGATCGGTGACGACTCGATCAGTCGCAGGGGGGAGCTCGCCGAGAAGACAAGCCACTGCCGTCGTGAGTGAGAGGATCAGGCATGGCGTTTTCTGGTCAGATTTGGCCAGTGGACGCCCCATCGACCAAGCTGGCAACCATTTACCGTCAGTCAACAATCACCGCGTTGTAAACTTACCGACGGCCTGTCGGATTGTATCATCGCAAGGGAACCGAAAATGCGTTGCATGTTGATCGCCGCTGCCGCTTCGCTGCTGACCACACCCTCCTGGGCCGCTCCGGCCGTGATCACGGAGAACCTGACTGGCACCATCAGCGGAGCTCAGACTGTCGACACAAAAGGCTATTTCGGCGCGGCAGGCGCCGACTTGTCCGGGGACACGGTCGCAATCTACTTGCAATACGTGCCCAAACTGTTTGGCCCAAGCCAGACATGCCGAAACAATTCCTGCACCTACAACGAGTCCACCAATACACCTGACACGCAGGGCGCGCTTCTCGTCACCATCACGATCAATGGCCACAGGGTGGTATATTCGCCCACCTACCAAGCGGCGATCTTCTTTGCAGTCAAGGCTCCCTACCAACTCACGATTGACGCCGACGCATTCAGTGGTTTCGGCATCGGCTTACGTGGCGTCCAGTTCGCAGCGCTGTTCGAGTCGGCACCCAAGTTCGGGCAGCTCTTGTCACCGGACGACAAGCCGGTTTTTCAGAACTCTCCCAGCAATTATCTCTATTTCTACGGCGCTGCAGATCAGACGCCTATCGAGAAATTGACTTACAAACCGACGGCCGCTGCGAAGTGATAGCGCGGTCAGCCGCCTTCAAAGCGACGGCAGCCTAGGTTTGCGCATGCAATATAACTTTGCACACCTCAAGAGTCTGGTACTTGGCTCGGACGCGACGCGGAGCGATGCAACTCCTCGTGTGTCGCGAGATCTGCTGCAGCTCTCATTTTCATCGTATATATCTGCGCCCACGTAATCCAGGGAGCGTGGCCGTCGAACCTTGATTGAAGCTTTGCGTTCGTAACTTACTGCTTGTTGTGATTAAGCGTTGAGCTCGGATCCGGACGAGAGTTGCGAACAGTCGCCCGTCCAGGGCTTAAGCCATAGAGAGAATCCATTGCCATGAACAAGAATTTGTCTGTGTGTGTCGCTCCGTTATTGTGGGCGGCCTGTGCGTCTCCTGCGGGCGCCCAGACTGCCACGCCTGCAAGCTGGCTCAGTGCTGGCAACGGCGTGCTGAACACCCGCGCCAATTTGGGCGAGACCGCGATCACTTCAGCCAACGCAGGCGATCTGGCGCCGCTTTGGAGCTTCAAGACGAGCGACGAGGTGCCTGACACGCCCACAATCGACGGCGGTGCTGCCTATGCCGTGGACGCCGGCGGCTCGGTATATCGTTTAGATGCAGCAACTGGCGCCATCGTCTGGCACATCAAGCTGCCGTCACTCACTGGCAACGCGCAGTCCAACGCGCGCACCAGCCCGGCCATCGGCCCGTCCAGCATCATCATCGGCGACCAGGCCTCCGGAACCGTGTACGCACTCAGCAAGACGGACGGCACGCTGATCTGGCGGGCCACGCTGGAGACGGCCAAATACGCGATCATCACCTCCTCCCCGGTGATCCTGGGCAATCGCGTGGTGGTCGGCGTGGCTTCCAACCAGGAGGAGATGGCGGCAACCGTGAAGGGCTTCGTGCCTACCTTCCGCGGGTCGGTGGCAGCATTGGACCTCGCGACCGGCAGAATACTCTGGAAAACCTACATGGTGCCCAGCGGTTACACAGGTGCGGCCGTGTGGGGCAGCAACCTCGCCGTGGACGAGGCGCGTGGCGCGGTGTTCGCCGGCACCGGCGACAACTACTCCGTGCCGCCCGCGGTGGCGTCCTGCCAGGCTGCCGCGCAGACGTCCGGCGAACTGGACACCTGCCTGGCGCCCGACGATCACATCGACAGCGTGCTCTCGCTCAACCTCGCCACTGGTGCCATCAACTGGGCGCGCCGGATGACGGTGCTGGACACCTGGACCGTGTCCTGTCTGCCCAGCGCCCACGCGCCGGCCACGCCGTGTCCAAAACCCAGTGGGCTGGACTATGATTTCGGCTCCGGCCCCAATCTGTTCAAGATATTGAACGCGGCCGGCGTGACTGACGTGGTTGGCGCCGGCCAGAAGAGCGGTATCTATTGGACGCTGAACCGCGACACTGGTGCCACGGTGTGGGCCACGCAGGTGAATCCCGGCGGCACACGCGGCGGCATCCAATGGGGCTCGGCAGTGGGCGGCAACCGTGTGTTCGTGGCCGCCTCCAACGCGAACTACGTGTGGTCAAGCGTGCTGGGCTCGAAGCAATTGACCAATGGCGGTTTCTGGTCTGCGCTCGATGCCTCGAACGGCCATATCCTGTGGCAGACGGCAACAGCGGCCAAGCAACCGCCGATCGCCAGCAAGTCCAGCCGCACGCAGAAGCCGCCGGCGGGCGCCTTCGCGCGCGCAGAAGGTGCGGTGACGCTGGCGGGCGATGTCATGTATGGCTCCGACGGCGCGGGCAACTTCGTGGCCCTGAACGCGGCGACAGGGGCGCAAGTGTGGACGTATGCCGCCAGTGGCGCCGCAGTGGATGGTCCCTCCGTCGTGAACGGGGTGGTCTACTGGGGCGACGGTTATGGCAACATCGGCCGCACCGGGAACACCATATTCGCCTTTAGCATCCCCAAATAGCACCGGTGGCTGCAGGAACAGTTAAGATCAGCGGCCGTCGGCGCCAAAAGCGCTGACGGCTGGTGATGCAGCAGTTGTGGCATGCTGCCGAGTGGGGTTTAGCTTGTCAACGATTTGCGGTGGAAAGCCGCGCCACAGCAGACCATCCGCTCAAAAGACTCCAAGATCTACTGCGCTGCCTAGCTAGATATAGCGTTGGCTGACGTGGGACGTCGGAGAACTTTCCGCTATGCCGGCGGTATCTCAACAGGCCCAGCGCCGGATCGCGGTCGACAGTTCAACACATCGACGCGAGACTTGTGCGTCTTTCTGCACTTGCGACTGACGGAACTAAGAGACGAACTTGGTCGTGGGCACGCTTGGGCGCCTTCCAGCGCTGCAGGCGACGTAGGAATGCGGAAGGCGACCCGGTCCAACTCAATCACGGCAACTCTGATTTCGACTGCAACGTAGGCATCCTCTCGCTCACGGAACGCAAGTCCCGACTGCGAGACTTCTAACGCCCCGCGACGGTCGCGCCGCGGGGCGCTGGGCGGTCTACTGGCCGGCCTGCTGCAGGGACTCGCCGATCTTGGCGTGCTTGGTGTCGCCCGCTTTCAGCTTCTCGACAAACGCCTTTACGGAAGCGTTGTCGGTGGTTGCGATTTCCTTTTGCTCGGTCGCGACGTCGTTGCCGTTATCCTTCGCCTCGTCGTTCACGAAGGCGGTATCGAAGGCTTTGCCATCGAGCGACTTGAGGTGCTCGTAGGATTGCTGCTTGGCGTCGGTCATTGTGGTCGGCAGATCGACGCCGTTCTGCTTGGCGAGCTGGCCCAGCTCCGGGTTCAGGGTGTCGTGATCGGTGATCATCGTGTGGGCGTAGCTCTTGACGTCGCTACGCGTGCCTTTCGTCAAAGCGAGCTTGGCCACGGCAAGCTCGTAGGTGGCGCCCTGCGCGGTACTGACCAGGAACGCGTGATCGGTGGACGACAACGATGCCGCCTGTGCGGCAGGGGAGACGAGGCCGATGCTGCAGCAGAGCGCGGCACAAGAGCCCAGGACCTTGGGACAGAACTTCATGATAAAATCTTTCACATTGGGAGTACGCCGCGTGGGACGCTGGCGATACGGCAAGCAACCCGGCTGGCGCCACGCGGTTGCCGGTCAGGGCAAGTCGTGATCCTTGCGGCGAGGTGCCTAGTTCGACGGCGGGTAGCGGCGGAACAGGCTTTGCTGGCGCAGCCAGGCGCGCGACAAAGCAGCGACTCCTGCCGGCCGGTGACCCGCACGGCGCATTGCGTGGCCGAGCTTGAACAACTCGCCCTGCTTGGCGAACACGCCGCGGAATGCCGCATCTATCGTGAGTGCCGGATCCCAGAACTGTATCGCCTCGGATCCCGCGCCGTTGATTTCTATGATGCTGAACGCGCCGGCAAGCAGCGCGCCGAGCGTTTCGAACCGCACATCGAAACGGCCGTAGTGGAAATCAGGCATCGAACGGGCAATGGCATCTATCCGTTCGGCGAGCACAGGCGAGATACGGGAGGATGCATCCTCGTAGCGCGCACCGATACGCAGAGAAGCAATTGTCGTCAGGAACACCTGCTCATGGTCGGCCGGAACGCGCTCAAACGCAATTCTGCCTAGGGCGGCAGCATATTTTGCAGCGTGCGGGCGGCATCTCGGGTCCGCGCCGACCAGGGCGGCGATGCTGCGCCGTCCGTCACCGGTAACGCTTGGCGCGTGACGCAGCGTCATCGCCACGAGCGCACCCTTGCTTGCACCTGGCTTCCGGACATACAGCAGGCCCGCTTCGTTCGGCGCCACGATCAAACGCTGCAGGATGAACGCGCCGCCGGCGGGGATTGCGGCAGCGTAGGCATCGAGCGCGTCATCGCTGTCGACGCGGCGCACGCCGTAGCCGCACCAGCCGATGTCCGGTTTGGCGATGAGCGGATAACACAGGCCGGCTGCCACGCGGGCGGCGCCGGCGTCCTGCCCAAATGCGATGCGGCACCAGGGGGCTATCCAGGGTGCGAAATCCTCGCCGACCTGCGCGAGACAAGCGGATTTCGATTCGCCCGCCAGGCCGCCGGTTTCGATGCGCGGGTTCAGGCAGGACGGCAGCGTCAGGCTGCGATACCGCGCGCCGAGATAGAACCAGTGCAAGACGAGCGGTATGCACAGCAGCGATTTGGGAAGCTGTTCGATGCGCAGGCCGCGCGGCGAAGTGACCTGCACCACGTGTGTGAAATCGGCAACCCCCTTGCCCGGCAGCCGTTGCGCATCGATATATGGATCAGCAACCAACGGCGTTCTCCTTGCGGGCTGCTTCCTTGCTGGCGCTGTCTCAAGCGTTGCTTATGCGGGACTACAGCTTCGTCACCGTAACGCCCGCCACGCACGGATCGGTTAATGCCAGGGCAGAAAACTTCTGGGCACGCGACATGCGCGATGTGTTCGGCTGGAGCCGGCCGTTCAAGCCGGGCGTGCTCGATCCCGGCCTGTTGCAGGCAGCGCGCGAAGCGGGCGCCATCGACGAGCTGGCCGAAGCGGGTGACGCCTTTTGGCGCTGCAATCTGCGCGCCGCCACACTGGGAGGGCAGATCTTCCTGCACTCGGCGTTTCCGACAGACGCGCCGGATGCCGTGTTCTTCGGGCCGGATACCTACCGCTTTGCCGATGCGGTCTGCCGCGCGCTGGCAGGCCACGCGGGTCCGATACGCCGGGCCGTGGACATCTGCTGCGGATCGGGTGCGGCGGGCATACTCGTCGCGCGTGCCTGTCCGCAGGCCAGCGTGGTGCTGGCCGACGTGAACGCGGCGGCGCTTGCGCTGGCCGGCGTAAATGCCAGGGCGGCGGGCGTGAACAACACATCATGTACCCGGAGCGATCTGTTTCAGAGCATAGCCGGAACGTTTGATTTCATCGTGGCCAATCCGCCTTATCTGATCGATCAATTTTCCCGCATCTACCGCCATGGCGGCGGCCGGCATGGCGAGGGACTGTCTGTGCGGATCGTGCGGGACGCACTTCCGCGCCTGGCGTCAGGCGGGCAACTGGTCTTGTACACGGGCAGCGCCATTTCCGGCGGCCGGGATTTCCTGCGCGAGGAGGTTGCTTGCATGCTGGACGCAACAGGATGGCGCTGGACCTACCGGGAGGTTGATCCGGATGTGTTTGGCGAGGAAGTGGGCCAGGGCGCCTATTGCGATGCGGAGCGTATTGCCGCGATCGTGCTGACGGCGGAGCGGCCGGCATGAATATGGTGGCACACTCGCCCAGCGAGGCGGCGCACCGGCTGCAGTGCCGCCTCGCCGTACTGAACGGCAAGCGCCTGACGCCCACGCTAGCGGATGCGGACGGCGTGGATGACCTGACATTCATTCTAGCGGAAGAGGCGGCATTCCTCGAATCATCGCGCGGCCGGGTAAGTGCGGCCGCGCGTGCGGCGCCGACGGATGCCAGGCAGTTTCTGGCATGGTTCGAAGAGCTGGCGCTGAGCGGACCCGGCCAGAACGACAGCCTGTTTGCCTGGTTGGCGACCGAGTGTTCGCTGGCAGAGATGCGCTGGTTCCTGGCACAGGAGGTCGCAGGCGAGGCCGGTTTCGACGACCTGATCGCCCTGACGCTGGTAGGCATGCCGGTTCGCCCGAAGCTCGCGCTGGCGGCGAATTTCTGGGACGAGATGGGACGTGGCGGCGCGCGCGGCATGCACGGCCCCATGCTGGGAGCGCTGGCGACGCATCTGGATCTGCACCTGCCTGTGGAAGCCATGGTGTGGCAGTCGCTCGCCTTGGCCAATACCATGGCGGGATTGGCGTCCGCCAGGCGATACGCTTTTCAGTCCATAGGCGCGCTCGGCGCGATCGAGCTGACGGCGCCGGGACGGGCCGCGCAGGTGGAAGCCGGCCTGCGCCGGCTAGGCGTGCCTGGGCGGTTCCGGCATTATTTCGCGCTGCATGCGGTGCTCGATGTGAAGCATTCGGCGGCGTGGAATGCCGAAGTTATAGTCCCGTTGGTGGAGCAAGATCCGCGTCGCGCTATCGCCATTGCCGAGGGCGCGTTGATGCGGCTGGAGTGCGGGGCGGCCTGTTTTGCGCGTTACAGAAAGGAGTTCAATTCAGGCTAGATTGTGCGAACGGGTTCTTCTGCTCGACGACGAGCTACCGGAAACCTGGTGCAAGTCGCGCGCACGCTTAGAAACAGTCGAATAGTTTGCCTATCGAAACAAGGTGAGTCTCGTCAGAATAGTCAAGGCAGAGTAGCTTGTAGTGACGCGCGATCGTGTTCTGGCCGTTGGTGATCACCAGCACATCTTGCGTCATCCTCCCAAGCTTGAAGAGGCCTCGATCAGCAATGGCTAGGCAATGTCGTTACTGTCTACATGTAGAGTGGTGAGCAAGCGCAACTTCGCTGGCGCGACGGGGGCGAATGTACGGTCGGTCGCTCTGGTTCTCTAAAACGCTTGGGTTCGGAATGGTAGGTGAGAACGAACTTAACTCTCTTCCATTCAATCAAGATCGAGGGTTCAGGAAAATGATCCCTGCACCAGCAGCTGCTTGACGGAACAGCCCAACCAGTATGGCCCTCTACTGCGTGGGGCGACAACGTCATTGGCTGATTGAACCTGACTCGCGAGCAACTTGGTTGCCCGGCCGCCATCCCCCAGACCGAACGCTTCGGCGCAGATGAGATAACCGAACTGTTCGCGACTACTACGGCATGAGTTTCAAGGTGTTCGACAAGGAACGGACAACAAACGTTCTATCGCCGCTCCCGCGCCAGCGTCGCCAGCACGTCCACCCGCTCGTTCATCACCTCGCCCGAATGGCCACGCACCCAAAGCCACTCGACGTTGTGCGGCTTGGCCGCATCCAGCAGCCGGCGCCACAGATCCATGTTGGCCACCGGATCACCCGACGCGGTGCGCCAGTTCTTGCGCACCCAGCCGGTATGCCAGCGCGTGATGCCGTTCCTGACGTACTCGCTGTCCGTGCGAAGCACCACGCGGCACGGCCGGGTCAGCGCCTCCAGCGCACAGGCGGCCGCGGTCAGCTCCATGCGGTTGTTCGTGGTGGCCGCCTCCGCGCCGGACATCTCGCGCTCCCGCCCGCGGAACAGCAGGATCGCACCCCAGCCGCCAGGGCCGGGGTTCGGCTTGCAGCCGCCATCCGTCCAGATCTGCACGGCATCGGTGGCGTCGGCGTCGGGCAGTTCAAAGTCCGTAGTCATGCGCATCCTTGGCGGCCAGATGGAACCGCAGGCGGCGCAGATAGTCGATCGGGCTCTTGCGCACCACCAGCGCGCCTGCCGGCGTGTTCAGCCAGTCGAACAGCCGGGTCAGCAGGAAGCGCAGCGCCGCGCCTTGCGCCAGCACGGGAAGTCCCGCCTGCTCGGCTTCGCTCAGCGGCCGCACGGACGCGTAGCCCCGCAGCAGGTCACGCGCATAGGTCACGTTGAAGCTGAAATCCGGCTCGAAGCACCAGGCGTTCAGGCAAACCGCGATGTCATAGGCCAGCACATCCGTGCAGGCGAAGTAGAAGTCGATCAGCCCGGACAGCGCGCCGTCCAGGAAGAACACGTTGTCGGGAAACAGATCGGCGTGGATGTGCCCGGTCGGCAGCCCGTGCGGCCAGGCCGCCAGTATGCGCGGCGTGGCCGCATCCAGCTCGGCCGCCAGCCCGCCGGCCACCTCGTCAGCCCGCGCGCGGCAACGCTCCAGCAGCGGCGCCCAGGCAGACGGCCCAAGCCCGTTGGCACGCGCCGGCGCATACCCCGCACCTGCCAGATGCAGCCGCGCCAGCGCCTCGCCCAGCGGCGCGCAATGCGCCCGCCGCACCCGGCGCGGCCACACGCCAGGCAGGAAGGTGGTCACCGCGGCATGCCGGCCGCACAGCAGCCGCAGCGCACTGCCGTCGCACCCTTCCACGGGCAGCGGGCAGGTGATCCCCTCCGCCGCCAAATGCCGCATCAGGCCGAGAAACCAGGGCAGCTCGGCCGGGTCCACCCGCCGCTCATACAGCGTCAGGATGAAGTCGCCGCCCGTGGTGCGCAGGGAGAAATTGCTGTTCTCCACGCCCTCGGCGATGCCGCGGAACGCCACCAGGCCGCCGATGTCGTAATCGGCCAGGAATGCGGTCAGGGCTTCGTCGGAGACTTCGGTGTAGACAGCCATGCTTTGGTTGATAGTCTGGGCCGAAGGCAAGAAAGCAGTTCTTTTTTGAAAAAAAGAACCAAAAAACTTTTATCCCCGGCGGGTGCGCATCGTTGAAGCGCGCGCGCCAGCGTTCCCGCGACAGCGGACCAAAAGCTTTTTGCTTCTTTCTCTCGAAAAAGAAGGCCTTGCTTGCCTTCCCAGCCGGATAAACACCGCATGCCCGAACAGCCCCTGGTCAAGGCCCTAGGCCGGTGGGACCTGGCCGCGATCACCATAAACAGCACGATCGGCGCCGGCATACTGGGCCTCCCCGGCCGGGTCTACGCGCTGGTTGGCCCCTACAGCGTGCTCTCCTGCCTGGCCGGCGGCACGCTGATGGGCCTGGTGGCCGTCTGCTACGCCGAAGCCGCCAGCCGCTTCCACGGAACAGGCGGCACCTATCTTTACGCACGCGCCGCCTTCGGACGGAACGCCGCCTTTCTGGCGGGCTGGCTCGCCATCGCCACGCGCCTGCTCGCCTATGCCAGCATAACCAACCTGGCGGTGGGCTACGCGTCCGGCGTGTTGCCCGCCTTGGGTCAGCCGCTCTGGCGCGTGCTGGCCATCACCGCGCTCACCTGGGGGCTGGGCGGCATCATCGCGCTCGGCGTCAGCCTCTCCGCACGCGCGAACGCCGCCTTCACCGCGGCCAAGCTCATCCTGCTCGGCGGCTTCGTGGCAACCGGCGTGGCCGTGCTGTGGCCGCTGCACGCGCCTGCGTGGCAGCCGGTCCCGCCCGTCGCGCATTGGGCGCCCAGCATCGTGCTGCTGCTGTTCGGGCTGATCGGCATGGACTCCGCCGTGGTCAACGGCGGCGAGATGCGCGATCCGCGGCGTGACGTGCCGTTCGGCCTGGGCGTCGGCATGGTCGCCGTGGTGGCGCTGTACTCCGTCATCCTGCTGGTCTGCGCCGGCGTGGTGCCGCATCTGGCCAGCTCGCAGCGCCCGGTGTTCGACGGCATGGTCGCCATGCTCGGGCCCACGGCGGGCCGGCTGGTGGCCGCCGGCGCCGTGCTGATCATGGCCGGCACGCTGTTCACCATCCTGTTTACCGGGCCGCGCCTGGTGTTCGCCATGGCCGAGGGCGGCCAGCTTCCGCCGTTCCTGGCCGCGGTGCAGGGC
>CAXTJZ010000031.1:0-24699 GCA_964244695.1 uncultured Acetobacteraceae bacterium | reverse complement strand
GTCACGCGCAACGCCTCGCCCCCCGCACTGAATGCCTCGCCGAGCACCGCATGGTGCACGTCAAGCCCCCGTTCGGCGCCGCGGCCGTCCGAGTCGTCGAGAACCAGCAATATCTCCTCGCCGCCATACCGGCCGGCATATTCGCCCACACGCACAGCCTTGCGCACCAGCCGCCCCATGGCGCGCAGCACGTCGTCGCCGCCCAGGTGGCCGTAGCGGTCGTTCACCGCCTTGAAGTTGTCAATGTCGACCAGCGCCACGATCATTTCACCATTCGCCGGGCCGCGGGTGAGCTTGGACGCAAGGCGCCGCTCGATTTCCGAGCGGTTGAGCAGCCCGGTCAGGGCGTCATGCGCGGCCTGGTAGCGCAGCTGCTCGGTGCCCTCGGCCACGTAGCGCTTCAGCTCCGCCTGCCGCGCCAGCATGGTCCGGAAGCGCAGGCGCATGCCGCCGTAAATCGCCCAGGCCGCCAGCAGCACCCACATCGTCTCAGCCCACCATTGGCGCCACCAGGGGTAGGCCATGTCTATGGTCAGGGTGGCGGGCGGCGACGCCCTGTGAGTAAGTTCGTCATATCCCACGACCGTCAGCGTGTGGTTGCCAGGTGGCACGAACGGGTAACGCACCTGCCCGGTGGGTGATTCCGCCCATTCAGCATCCACACCGGAGAGCTGGTAGCGGAACTTGAACGAGCGTTCCGCGCCGTGGCTGGGCGAGCCGAACTGCAAGCTGAGCGCCTCGTCGGTGTAGGGCATGATGCCGGCTTGCACGGGGCTTGCGCCCAGCGTGGCCGCGCTGACCACGGCCTGGATCGGCCGCTCGATAAACAGCCATTCGGGATCGACCAGGTGGGAGACACCCTGGGTGGTCACGATCCAGACGGAGCCGTCAGGGTCTTCCCGCATGCCGCCTTCGTTGACGTCGTCCGAGAGCAGGCCGCCGTCCGAATCGACGGACACCCAGCGCTTTCCGTCATTGACCGACACGCCGAGCGCCGTGCCCACCCAGAGCCACCCGCGATGGTCCACAAGCAAGGCCACGATGCTGTTGGTGCGTGTTTGGCTGACGGGGATGTCGCGGTAGCTGACGACCCGGTCGTCCGCGAGCGTTAGCCCGTACAGGCCACCATCTCCGCCGACCCACACCGTGCCATCGTGCCCTACCGCCAGGACAAGCGGCTCGAACCCGTCGCCCGGCCAGGGGCCGGATACCGCGACATCGCTGCCGTCCGGCCGGACATGCCGAAGGCGCCCGGCCGACAGATAGAACACACCGTGGTTCAGGTCGCAGATCGCATCGATCACCGGCGCGTTCCGGCCGCTGACCGGAACCGCCGTGGGCGGAGCGCCCGTATGAGACACGACCGTGAACAGTCCCGCCTGCGTCGCGAGCCATGCGATCCCGTCCTTGTCTATTACTATCGCATTCACCGCCGGCGAGGTAACACGAACGGTGGCGTCAGTTGCCGGATCGACCACGCGTACGCCGTCATTGCCTAGCCCGCGCCATAACTCGCCATGCAAACCGGCCGCCATGGCGAAAGACGCCCCTTGGAGCACCTTGCCCACGCGGAGTAGGGCTCCCCGCCGCACCACCTGATCCACACCCGTGTCGGTGGCGATCCACACAGTGCCATCGGTCGTGCGCGCTGTGCGCCAGGCCATGCCGTCCGACAGGCCATCTGCTTTCTGTATGGCTTCCCAGTGTCCGTAGCCAACCCAGCGGACCAGCCCACGGCCCAGCACCTGGAACCAGATCTCACCGGACGCATCCGTCATCGCACTCTTGATGATTCCGGAAGGTGCGCCGTCCTCCACCTTCACGACGTGCCAGACTCCCGCCCTGAGCACCGCCAGGCCATGTTCGGCCTGGGTCACCAAGCCGCCGTCCGGGGTCGCGAACAGCCCCAGGAAGGTGCGGTAGTTCACATACCGGCCGCCCTGGTCGGGAAGCTCGCTCATGGTCCAGCGGCGGGAACCAGACGCCAGGCTGGCCACGGTCATCGGGTCACGCGCCAGTACCGCGCCGTTAGGCCCGGCCTGTACGTCTGACCAAGGGCCGCCAGCCAGGCCGTCCGCAGCGCCGTAGCAATGCACCGCGCCGGGATCGGCCTCGCATACCCTGTCGTCGTCGAAAGTCTCCCAAAGATGGCCGCGTATGACGAACACGCTCACAGCGCCATCGAGCATGCGCCGCTCGTTCGGAGCGTAGCCCATCGACTCCATCAGGGACGGCATGGTGTCGGACAATACGATCCGGGACGTCATGCCGCCTGCGAGCAGTACCAACCCATCCCGCCACGCCACCAGGCGGTGAGGGCGGGTTTCGTAGGCCGACGGACCACGATGCATGACCCGATGGAACCGAAGCGAGTCCGGCGAGTGCGCCGAGTCGGATGTCTGGTCGGAGACGAACACCTCGTCGGCGAAGTTCACCGCAACGCGGCCAGACTGGGTCAGTGCGATGTCGAAAACGTCACCCCCTGCCCGCAATCCCTGGTTGGTACCCAGGTTGGTAAACCGCCTGCCATCATACCAGAACACGCCGTGCTCTGTGCAGACGAGCAGATAGCCGGTCTGGTCTTGCGACATGCATCCGCCGCCCAGGCTAGCGAGGCCCTGGTCCGCGTCATAGGTTTTGAAAGAGGTTCTATCGGCTCGGGCGGGACCGCATTGCAGGACCGACACGATGACCGAGAATGTGGCCAGACCAAGCCATCTGCGAAGAACAAGTGCGGCTACACGTCTGATTGCCATCGATCCAAGTTACCCCGCCCAGACCGGAACATGTTTCGGTGCCGCTGCCCGGAGAGCATACAAGAATTGGTAGCCGATACAACTTCCAGATGTAACGAGCCGAGGCGCGCAAGCGGAATCCCGTATCGATGTTGCGGGTTAGAAGCAGGCCGCCCTGCTGCGCCCGATGGAGCGCAGAGGGCGGCTACTGGAGTAGCCAGGCTAATCAGGGCCAGCGATGGATCACGGCCGGCGTGTCGCGGTGGACGGTGCCCGGGCTGGTCAGAACGGACATCTTGGCGGAAGCCGGCGTGGGTGCCTTGACCTGCGCGGCAGTTGCAGCAGCCGGCTGGGCAGCCGACGCCGACTGCACAACTGCGGCGAGGGCGAAAACAGCAGCGAATACACCAATGCGGCGAGAAACAGTGACCATGACCAATCCTTGCGTTAGTTCGCCGGACCATTTTCCCGGCTTATATTACCATAAGAGACAAGTTGACCTTATTCAACGGTAAAACGCACATGAAAAGCGAATATAATTAACGAAACGGAACTTCTATATTTGAGCATATAAGAAACAAAATTTAGAATGTTTGTACAAAGTGAGATGTCTGTTAGTTTATAGTTGTAGCCGACACCGCATTTCGCGCCCGCTCCTAACAATATCAACCATTCCGCGCGACAGCCGTAAGCTTGATAATATTGGCGGTTGAGCGACGGCTCTTGATAACACAGCATATGCACGCGACGGCCTAATTTTGCGACCGTCAATATGTGCGCAAGCCGCTCCCCGGCGGGAGGCGTGTTGACCAGTCTTCTCCTGCTTGCCAAAGCTCCGCCGACGCGAAGGCTCCGCGAGGCGGGCAGGCGGATTTGCCGCAAAGGATGAAGGTGTTTGGCGGTCATCATTCACAACCGGGCGTCCTGCCGTCCTACGCAGTCGGAGGTTGATCGCTGGCGCACCATACCGGCCGCGGTTGCCGTCGATCTGGGCGGCGCCATCGGCCTGATCGACTCCGCCCTGCGCCCGCTCAACCCGCCCGGGCGGCAGCCCCGCCTGTTCGGCAGCGCCGTGACCGCCTTGTGCGAGCCGCCGGATTTCGGCGCCGTCCTGCACGCGCTCGACGTGATCTTGCCAGGCGACATCCTCGTCATCGCCGCCGGCGGCCATGCCGCGCACGCCATGATCGGCGAGATACTGGGCGGCCAGCTCCGCCGTCGCGGCGCACGCGGCCTCGTCTGCGACGGCGCGGTGCGCGACGTGGCAGCCTTGGCCGCCTGGGCGGATCTCCCGGTCTTCACCCGCTCGGTGACACCGCGCGGCCCGATCGGCGCCGAACGCGGCGCCGTCAACCTGCCTGTCACTGTCGGCGGCCAGCGTGTGGCGCCTAGTGACCTGATCATCGGCGACGATGACGGGCTGGCCGTCCTCCCCGAGGCGGCGATCACCGGCCGGATCGCCGAGGCCGAAGCGAAACTGGTGCGCGAGGCGGGGTGGATCGAAAGCCTGACCAGCGGGCGCTCGGTCAGGCAAACGTTCGGGCTTTAGCAAGAAGGCACAGAGGCCGCGAAGCAGCGGGAGCCAAAAGTTTTTTGCTTCTTTTCTTCAAAAAAGAAGGCCGTCCTCCCTTCCTGCCAAGGCTGATCAAGATGCAAAAAGCCGACTTGCCGCCAGCGCGAAAGCTACGCCTAGCGACAAAGCTAGCGTACGGCTTCGGCTCCATCGCCTACGGAATAAAGGACAACGGCTTCTCCACCCTGCTGCTGCTGTTCTACAACCAGGTGGTGGGCCTGCCCGCCGGCCTGGTCGGCACCGCCATACTCGTGGCCCTGGTGCTCGATGCCGTGCTGGATCCGCTGATCGGCCACATTTCGGACCACACGCGCTCGCGCTGGGGCCGCCGCCATCCGTTCATGTATGCGGCCGCCGTACCGGTGGGCGTGCTCTATCTGCTGCTGTGGAACCCGCCGGTGCACGCCTCGCATGCGGTGATCCTGCTGTACCTGGTGGTCGCCGCCATACTCGTGCGCACCGCCATCTCCTGCTATGAGATACCCTCCAGCGCGCTCGCTCCCGAGTTGACGACGGACTATCACGAACGCACGTCCGTGCTGGGTTACCGTTACCTGTTCGGGTGGCTGGGCGGCGTCGGCATGCTGCTGATCGTCTTTGCCGTCTTCCTGGTGCCCACGGCGGAATACCCGGTCGGGCAGCTCAATCCTGCGGGCTATCATCGTTATGCCATCGCCGCGAGCGTGGCGATGACGGCCGCCATCCTGCTCTCCGCTTTGGGCACGCACAGGGAAATCGCGCACCTGCCGAAAGCCTCGCCTACGCGCATGAGCCTGGAAGGAACCTGGCGCGGCATCACTGCCACGCTGCACAACCGCCCCTTCCTGATCCTGATGGTCTCCGGCATATTCGCCTACACAAACCAGGGCGTGACGTTCGCGCTCAACACGTATTTCAACACGTTCCTCTGGGGCTTCTCCGCCTCTGCGCTCGCTTTGTTCGTGCTCAGCATCCTCGCGGGCGTCGTGCTGGCCTTCGTGATGGCCTCCTTCGCCTCACGCCGGGTGGGCAAGCGCCGGGCCGCAGTGAGCTTCGGCCTGATCTATATAATCTTCGCCGTCGGTCCGCTTTTCCTGCGGCTGCAAGGCTGGTTTCCTGCCAACGGCAGCCCTGTCCTGCTCCCCTTGCTGCTGGCGGCCACAGCCTTGGCCATCGGCGCGGGCGTGGCAGGCTTCATACTCGGCGCGTCGATGATGTCGGACGTGGTGGAGGACTCCCAGTCGCGCACCGGCGAGCGCACCGAGGGCGTGTTCTTCGCCGGATCGTTCTTTATGCAGAAATGCGTCTCGGGCGTGGGGCTGTTCCTCTCCGGCGCCATCCTCACGTGGTCGCACTTCCCAGCGGCGGCGGTGCCGGGCACGGTAGGGCAGGGTGTGCTCGACCGCCTGACGTTCACCTATTGCGCGCTGACTGTCCTGTTCGGAGTCGCTTCGGCCGGAGTGCTGTCGTTGTTTCCGCTGGGCGAGGCCGACCACCGCGAGCGCCTGGCGGCTTTGGCCGATGCCGTGTCGCATGTGGCGCCTCTGCCTGGCAGCGAGGCTGAGCTGCCTATGGAGACTTCCCGGATAGCTTGAAGCGAGCAAGCAGGCCGTTCTCTTTGAAGAACGAAGCGGAAAACTTTTGCTGCGGCGCCTGCTTCAATGCATCGGTCGGTTCCGGACGATCGAGGTTGCTGAACGGCGCTGGACGAAAGGCTTCCGGCCGAGTTTGGTTGAACCGGCAAGCCGAGACTCAACCGCTGGATGAACATAGCCCGCCGACCCTGCCACCGGCATTTTTTCCGTGGATTGCCGGCCTCTTTGTGTTTTAGTTCAACGCCATTGTTGCACAGCACACAAACTTACGGAACGTCGCTCATGGCCGCGCGCGGACAGGTCACTCAACTCATGAAGTCAGCAAGCCAGCCACAGCTTAGCGAAATAGGGCAGCAGGACGGCGAGCCGTATCGCCCGCCGTTCCGCCAGGTGCTTGCCTCGCTCGGTCTCACCGCGCAATCCCTGCAGGCCGAGACCGTTACCGTGCCCGTCTCGCAACTGCTTCGCCTCGTGGCGGAGGCGTTCGCCGCTGCCGACGTGGATGAGGCCTGGTACATCGATCGCTACCCGGACGTGCACGCCGCCATCCTGGCCGGGCGCACGCCCTCGGCCACGGCACATTTCCGGGCAGCCGGCTATCGTGAGGGCCGCCTGCCACATCCGCTGCCGTTCGACCCTGATTTCTATTTCGCAACGTACACCGACCTTGCCGCGGCCTTCGAGCGCACGGACTACAAGGGCCTGCAGCACCACTACGAAACAAGGGGCTATCTTGAGGGCCGTGCTGGCGTGGAACAGCACTTCCAGGCGGCCGGCCGCTGGGCCGGCGGCTTGCCGCGTGATTGACTCTTCGCGGCGGTTTGGCCAGATTTCCTGACCACGAGCTGCCAAGCGAGCGTGCAGGCCGGTGCCTGAACCAGGCAGGCCGCCCTGCCGCTGCATTCCCCGAAAGCCTCCGCTTTTGTCCTCACGATCATGAAGCCGGAGAAGGTCTCGCAGCTTTCCAAAGCGCGGCAGCCACGCCGGCCACGGCCCAACCAGGCGGCACGCCGGCGTGCCGTTTTCACGATCGTGTCGGCAAACTACATCGGCTACGCGGCGACCCTCATGCAGTCGCTCGCGTCCCATGTTTTGGGAGTTGAGCGCTACATCGTTCTTGCCGATACAGGCTGCGACTTCTCCGAAATTAACCTCGCGGCCACGCTGTTGGCGTGCGACCAGCTCGGCATAGAGCTGATCGACAACATGAAGGCGTGGTACACCGTCATCGAGTTCAACACCGCGATCAAGCCGTACGCCTTCCTGCATCTGTTCGAGACGCTCGGCTTCGACGAGGTCTGCTACATCGACCCCGACATACTGCTGTTCAGCGGCATGAAGGAGGTGTTCGACGCGCTGGCGGACCATTCCTGCGTGCTGACCCCGCACATGATGCAGCCGCTGCAGGACGGACGCGAGCCGTCCGACCTCACCATCATGAAATCGGGCGTCTACAACCTCGGCTTCCTCGGCCTGCGTCATGACGAGGACGGCCTGGCTTTGGCCCGCTGGTGGGCGGACCGCTGCTTCCGGCACTGCCGGGTGGACATCGCGGGCAACATGTTCACCGACCAGCGCTGGATGGATTTGGCTCCCGCCTTTGTCAGGCGCCCGTTCATCCTGCGCCACCCCGGCTACAACGTCGCCTACTGGAACCTGGCGCACCGCACGGTCACCCGTACCGCTTCGGGCGAATGGCAGGTGAATGGCGAACGTCTGGTGTTCTTCCATTTCAGCGGCATCAGCCCGAACGTGCCGGGCAGCTTCTCCAAGCACCAGAACCGCTTCTCCGCCGAGAACCTCGGTTTGGTGACAGATCTATGCGACCTGTACAGCCGCCTCGTGCTCGCCAACAAATGGGAGGCGTTCAGCAAACGGCCTTACGGATTCGGCGCGTTTGCAGACGGCCGACGCATGGACGACCACATGCGCCACTGGATCGCCCGCGCCGTCGAACAGGGCGACGTCGATGGCAGAACGAAAATCGCCTTCCGCTCGGACTACTTCGACCAGCAGGACGAGGCCGCCGCGGCGAAAGGCGCGGTGCTCACCCGCTACATGCACCAGTTCTGGCTGGACCGCGCCGACCTGCGCGCCGTCTTCGACATTGCCGCCCCGTCCGGCCTGAAATCCTACACCGACTGGTTTTTTGGCGGCGATGCGGTGCGCCAGCATGCCGATCCCGCCTCCGTCGAAGCGGCACGCGCTTTGTGCCAGCCCGATGCCGCCCCCGCTGCTCCGGCACCGGCAGAACCCGCCGGCCAGGCCGGTCAGGCGCCGCCCTGGCCGCCCATCGCCGAGCAGATCTGGGCGGCGCGCAGCACGGACGCCTTCGCTGGACTGGCCGAGGATGCCGTGCTGGCATCCTCGGGCATCGCCGCGCGCATTCCCAGGCAGGCCGCGCTGGCCTGGGAACGCCGGCAGGACCTGCGCCACGCGTTCAACGTGAACGATCCGGGCCAGCTCCGCGATTACCTCGCCTGGGCCCTGACCAACGGCGTGCGCGAAGGCGCGCTCGATCTGGGCTGCCTGTCGCCTGCGTTCATCGAGAGCTTCGTGCGCCGCTCCTCGCTGTCCTCGCATTACGCGGACGTGCCGATCACGGACGGCATGATCCTGTTCCGCAACATCGCAACCGGGCGCAACCCGCTGCCGAACTGGCGCCACTTCCCCGCCGAACGCGCGGGGCGGCTCGCCCACGGGCTCTGGTTCGCCTTCGTCGCCCCCAGGCTGTTCGGCTGGCCGGACAGCCTCACGGCACCGGTGCGCGCGTATTTCCACGCGCCGTCCGAAATCAGCATCGATGGCTATACGCTCAACCGCGCCGCCGCCGCTATCTGGGAGCTCCGCTCCGACCTGCTTGCGGCTTTCCCGCCGGCAGAGCCGGGTTCTGTCTGGAAGCTGCTCCGCTGGCTGATGCTGAACGGCCTGCGCGACCTCGGCGTGCCGCTCGACATGTTCGACCCCGGCCTGCGCGACTTCCTGCTCAGCCCATCGCCGCGCGTGGAAGGCGCCTCGCAGTTGCTGGAGATCGTCTATAGTTTCCGGACGGACCTGCAGGCGCGCTACGACCTGAACGACCCTGCACAGCGGAACCAGATGCTCGCCTGGGCAGCGCGCCATCTGGTCCCGGAGACGAAATCCCTCCCGCTCGGCGCGGCTCTGCGGCCGCCTCCCGACACCCTGCCTGCTGGTGTGCTTCCGCCGGCACATCGGACCGCCTTGGCGCTGACAGGCGCATGGACAGAGCCTTCCGGCCGCGGCGAGGATCTGCGCGGCTCGGCCAGGGCACTCGATGCCGTAGGGCTCACCGACTATGTTGTCGTCGATCTGCAAACTGGCGGTGTTTTCCTGCCGGACGGCACCTCGCTTGCCGCCGGCACCGAAGTGGAAGCCGGCACCAACATCGTTCACACCAACGCTGATACCGCGATGGAGGATGCCGTCCGCCTGCGCCGCCTCGGCGTGCGTGCCCAGCGTGCCATCGGCTTCTGGGCGTGGGAGCTCGAATGGCTGCCGGCCTACTGGCGCCACGCCTACAATTTCTACGACGAGATCTGGGCCTCGACCAGGTTTGCCGAGGCGGCGTTCCGCCGCGACGATGCCCGCCTCGTGACGCTGGTCCCCATGGCCGTCAGCGAGCCGGAGCGGGAGCGCGCACCCGGCCGCGCCGCCCTCGGGCTGCCGGAAGAAGCCACCCTTTTCCTCTTCATGTTCGATTTCCGCTCCTATGCGGCGCGCAAGAACCCCGGCGCCGTTCTGCGCGCCTTTGCCGAAGCCTTTACCCAGGGCGACGAGCCGGTCCACCTGCTCATCAAGACCAGCGGCGCCGCCGAATGCGAGGAGGAGGCCGTGGCGCTGGCCGTTCTGGCGGCGCACGACCTGCGCATCGAGCTACGCGACGTCAAGCTCGCCAGGCCCGAGCTGCTCGGCCTGATCGGCGCCGCGGACGCCTTTGTCTCCCTGCACCGCTCGGAAGGCTTCGGACGCGGCCCGGCCGAAGCCATGCTGCTCGGCACCCCTGTCATACTCACGGATTATTCCGGCTCGGCCGACTACGCCACGTCGGGCTGCGCGCTCCTGGTTGATCACACCCTGGTGCCCGTCAGCCCCGCGGACTACCCCGGCGTCACCGGCCAGTCCTGGGCGGAGGCGAATGTGGCGACGGCGGCTGCGCACATGCGCTGGGTCCACGCGCACCGTGACGAGGCGCGCGCGCTGGGCGCGCGGGGGCGGGCGCGTATCGAACAGCTTTATGCGCCTTCCGTCGTGGGTGCGGCCATGTTGGAGGCGCTTGGGCTGGGACTGGGAGAAAGAAAGAAAGGCCTTCTTTTTTGAAAAAAAGAAGCAAAAAACTTTTTCTCCCTATCGGCGGCTGGGGACGAGTCCGCGACAGCGGAGCAGAGGTTTTTTGGTCCTTCTTTAAAAGGGACTGCTTTCTTTCTGACTACGGAACACTCAGACTTTGAAAACCTGCTACCTGCACATCGGCCACGCAAAGACCGCGACCAGCTCGCTGCAGCACTTCATGCACGTGAACGACGATCTGTTCGCCGCGCACGGCATATGGGTCCCTGCCGACTACCGCGGGTTCAAGTCGCATGATTGCAAGGCGATCGCGCGGTCGGGCAGGGAGTTCTCCGGCAATTTCGGCCCCATCTTTAACGCGCACGTCGCCAAGAAGAACGAGCTGTTCACCGCGCTTCTGGACCACGTGTTCTCGCGCGATACCGACGTACTGCTCAGCACCGAGCTCGTTTTCTACTACAAATACATGGTCCGCGACATACTCCAGGCCGCCAACGCGCGCGGGTTCGCCGTCACCCTTATCGCCTATCTGCGCCGCCAGGACCGTATGGTGGTGCCCACCTATTACCAGAACGTACGCAACCATTCCTACCACAAGGACCTGGCGGCATTCCTCGCTGAGACGGAAGGCGTGCGCTATTTCCGCTATCATGAGGTGATGGCGATGTATGGCGTGGCCGCCCCGAACCGCCTCGTCCTGCGCACATTCGAACCGGAATTCCTGGCCGGCGGCGACATCATCGAGGATTTCACGACCCTTCTCGGCGTGCACCTCCCGCACCCTGCCGCCGGTCTGCGGCAGGAACGCGTCAACCAGGGTCTGCCGCTCGAGACCCTGGAGGTGCTGCGGGCGCTCAACGCCCTGAAACGGCCTGACCTGGTGAAACAGGTGCTGGCGCGGCCCGGCGAGACGAAGCCGGGCGCCGGACGGCGGGCGTGGCGCTATTATTACGACGCAGGGGTCGCCGCCACCGTCGCGGAACAGTTCATGGCCGGCAATGCCGCGCTGCTGGCCGATTTCCTGCATGACCATGGTGATGCCGAGCGCGCCTACTGGATGCAGCCGCCAGACCCGCCGGAGCCGGCGCCGCAGCTCGATTCGGTAAGCCTGGCCGATGTGCTCGGTGCTATCCTGCAGCCACAGAACTGACGCGCCAGCATGGGCACGGCAAAGCTGACACCTCTCATCCTGGGCCACAGCCATCTGGCGGCCTTGCAGATGGCGCATGCGCGCAAGGTGCTGGACGCCGATCCGTCCCTTGCTGCCCTGGCGCCAGACTTCCTCTATATCGGCCGTGCGAAGGACGTGACGTTCGACCCCGGAACGCCGCTTGGCGAGCTGCCCCCGCCTGCCATTGCGGCGCTTGGCGGTTTCACCGGTCCTGCCGTCATATCCTGCATCGGCGGCAACGACCACACGGTGTTCGGGCTGCTCAACCATCCGCGCCCTTTCGACTTCACACTCGCGAGCGAGCCGGACCTGCCGTTGTCTCCGGATGCGGAGATACTGCCCGCGAGGCTGGTGCGCGCCACGCTGCGCGCGCGCATGGGCATCTCCGTGCAACTGCTGACGGCGCTGCGCGCGCGCGTGCCCGGCGCGCTGATCCACCTGGAGCCGCCCCCGCCGGTGCCCAGCGCAGCGCACATACGCGCCCATCCCGGCGTGTTCGCCGGCAAGATGGCGGAACTCGGCGTCTCGCCCGCGACCCTGCGCTACAAGCTATGGCGCCTGCACTCGGCCATACTTGCCGATCTGTTCCGCGACCTGGGCGTGACGCTGCTGCCGGTTCCCGCCGACACGCAGGACGCAGACGGCATGCTGCTGCAGGATGGCTGGAACCCGGACCCCACCCATGCGAACGCCTGGTATGGCGCCCGCGTGCTGCGCGACCTCGCCGCACACCTCGCCCGTAACCAGGAGACGTGACCATGGACACGCCTTACAGATCCCTGCCGAAATCCGCCTTCTGGCGGCAGGCCGTCGCCGCACCCGACCCGGCGCAGGTGGAACCTACCGCCCATCGGCCGTTCCAGATCGGCCGCGCGGACCGCGTGGCCACAGGCGGCAGCTGCTTCGCCCAGCACATCGCCCGCCATCTGCAGAAGAGCGGCTACAATTACTACGTCACCGAACCGGCCCACCCCATCGTCTCGCCGGAGATCGCGTCCGAATTCAATTACGGGACCTTCACGGCGCGCTACGGCAACATCTACACCGCCCGTCAGCTCACCCAGCTGTTCGCCCGCGCCTACGGCACATTCACGCCGGACGACGACCACTGGACCGACCGCCACGGCGCCTTCGTCGATCCGTTCCGCCCGCAGATACAGCCGGGCGGCTACGACACGCTTGCCGAACTGCACCGGGACCGCGCCAAACACCTGGGCGCCGTACGCGAAGCGTTCGAAAACCTCGACGTGTTCGTCTTCACACTGGGCCTGACGGAAGCCTGGGTGTCCACCACGGACGGCGCCGTGCTGCCGCTCTGCCCGGGCGTGGCTGGCGGCACGTACGACCCCGCACGCTACCACTTCCACAACTTCACCCTGGCGGAGACCCATGACGACACGCTGGCCTTCATCGACCAGCTCCGCAGCGTCAACCCCCGCGCGCGCGTCATCCTGACCGTGTCGCCTGTGCCGCTGATCGCCACAGCCGGCGGCCAGCACGTGCTCGTCGCCACCACATATTCCAAATCCGTGTTGCGCGTGTGCTGCGAGCAGGTGGCGGCCGCCCGTGCGGATGTCGCCTACTTCCCGTCTTACGAGATCATCACGGCAAGCTTTTCGCGCGGGCGGTATTTCGCCGAGGATTTGCGTTCGGTGACCGAGGCCGGCGTGTCGCACGTGATGCGCGTATTCCTGGGGCAATATACCTCCGGCGTGGCGGTGGCGCCTGTTGCGATGACGGACAGGCATGTGCAGGAGATGGCGGAGCTTGTGGCGGTGAATTGTGACGAGGAGATTTTGGAGGAAAAGCAGTAAGGAAGGCCTTCTTTTTTGAAAAAAAGAAGCAAAAAACTTTTACTACTTCGCTTGCGTCGCGGCGGGTCCTGCGCGTGCAGGCATCCGCACTCGCAGAACTGGACTGGGCCTTCGGTGCAGGCGAGGTAGCAAAAGTTTTTTGCTTCTTTTTTTCAAAAAAGAAGGCCTTCCTTACTTACCTAAAATCTCCTCCAACCCCGCCAGCACCCGAGCCGGCACCGCCGCCCGGAACGCCGCCTGGTCCTGCTGCGCATAAACGGCATAGAACGCACCGACCATCTCCGGCAGCTTGCGCATATGCGCCGGCGCGCGTTCCAGTGTGCGGCTCGGCATCTTCACGACCAGGTCGCTCTTGGGCAATGCCAGCTTGCGTGCCAGTTCGGGATAGACCGGCCATTGGAAGCTGTGGGCCAGGAAATCCTCAACGTCCTCGGGCGCGCCGGCTTCGGCATCAACCATTCCGGCGCGCACGGCCGCCATGTGCCCAAGTGCGGTCAGTATGGAAATGCGCGGGTGGTTTCCGGTGTGCATGAACGTGCCTTCGCGCGCCAGCCCGCGATCCAATACTGGCGCAAGATCGTATCCTGACGCGGTGAAACTCGCCGTCAGCAAGTCACGCGCGGTGCCGAAAGCCTCGAAATAGCCGAGGCTCGCATAGGTGAGTGCGTTGAACAGGCGTGCGACCCTGGCCTCTGAAAGGCCAAGCGCATAGCCGCCGGCTATGATTGCGGAGTGCAGCAGTTGGAATGGCCCGGCCACCGGGGTGCCGCCGGCCACCAGATAGATGCAGTCCGGATGGAAGCCGTTGAACACGACCACCGGTATGAACACCGCGCGCTTGGCCGTCTCGCGCAAGCGCGGAAAGGCCAACGGCGCCTCCGGGTCCGGTCCTCTTACCTGAGAGACGGCAAGGTCGCACTCGGCGAGCTGTTCCGCGATCGATTCCGGACTGTCCGGACAGGTCGGCTTCATATGCCAGGTCTTCACCTCGGCATCCGGCCAGATCTTGCGGAACGTGGCGCCCAGCCCGACCACCTGGCACGTTCCGACCACCCCTATACGTGGTCCGCCTGACGCGCCGCTCATCTTACAGGGTCGAGCTCTTCCTCGTCGCAGATCACCGCCTGCGTATCGAGGAACTCCTGCAAGCTCACCGCCCGGTCCAGCGCTTGTGCGGGCGCCGCCGTCAGCGCCGGCGCGGGCGCCGCTGCTGGCCCGCCGCCCAGGTAGTGCTTGGCGAACAGTGACATCACGTGCTGCACCGCCTCCGGCCGAACCTCGCGCAAATCATCCTCGTACATCGCCCGGCCGCCATGCGGCCCGGTGATCACCTCGTAGGACGGGAAATACGCCACGTTCGCCCGCGCCGCGGACACCGATCCGGCCACCACGCGCAACACGGACTTGCTGTAAACCGTCGAGACGAGGACATGCCGGTCCTCATACGTCGCCATCAGCGCCACCGGCGATACGGTGAGTATCATCCGCACCGCCGGATTAATCTTGCGCAACAAGTCGACGAACGCGAGCAGGTCCGCCTCGACCTCGCCCACGGTAAAGTTCTTGAACGCATAATCCTCAGGATCGGGGCTGCTCGCCACGACGCCGGGCGCGAGCGGAAACACTGCGCCATCGTGGCGCGAAACCCACGCCTCGGTCAGCCCGAGCGTGAAGATGAACACGTCGCACGTCTCGAACATTTCGCGCACCGCCGCCAGATGCGCCTCGGTATCCGCGGCCAGCGCCGCTTGGGTTGCGAAACCGGCCTCCTCCACGCGCGGCCGGAACGGATCGACGTACCGGCCGTCCTTACGCTGCCAGCACACGTCCCGCGGCTCGAAGACCGCGTAGGCCCGCCGGAACAGCTGCAGCAATTGCCGCGCGGTGTAGATGTTGCCGAAGCGGGCAGGGAACACGCCGTAGCCGCCGGCCTCGTCGTCGCCCGAAGCCGCGTGTTCCGTAACCAGATAGGAGAACCCAAGCCGGACCAGCGTGCGCGCGATGTGCTGCGCGAAGCAGCTGCCGGCCGTGGCTACCTGGTCGGTATCGCTGATGCGGAACGCAGCACCCGCTACGGGGTCGACGTCCTGCATCGGCCGCCCGGCCATGGTGCGCCGCCAGAATGTATAATCCGCCCGGCCGGCATAGGGGTTTGCTTGCATGCTCTCAGCCTAACCTTTGGGAGGTGCAGGTGCAACGGAAGGCAAGGCAAGCAGTCCTTTTTTGAAAAAAGGACCAAAAAACTTCTGCTCCCTGTCGGCGGCTGTATCAGCAGCCGCCGACAGGGAGCCAAAGTTTTTTGCTTCTTTTTTTCAAAAAAGAAGGCCTTACTTGCCTAAAACTGTGCCAGGCTAAGCACATTCCCATCCGGGTCGAGAAACCAGGCCACCCGGGATCCGCCAGCAGGCGCGGCCCAGATCCCCAGCTCATCCTGCCCAAACCCGTCATACACCTTGAACGTCACCCCAGCGTCGCGCAGCCCGCGCACCGCTGCCTCTATGTCGTCCACCTCCCACCCCAGCACGGTGTGGTCCGCGGGCACATGTTCCGCCACGGTCGCCATGCGCATCATCGTGCCGTTCAGGTCGAACACCGCGGCGAAATCGTCCTCGCCGGTCAGCCGGAACCCGAGCACGCCGGTGTAGAACGCCACCGCCCGAGGCCTGTCGCGCGTAATCACGAATGACATGGTCCTGGCCGAGGCTGGAAATCCCATAACACTTCTCATCCGGTAACAAGGGTGATGATTGCCTGAAGATGAAGCCCAAGCAAAGCGGGCCGGTTTGTCTGGACGCCCCGTCGTTTTGCAGTAACGTCCGCCCCGCAAACAGCCCCGAGGGTTACACGTGAGCCGTCTCCGCCTGGCCGCCCCCCATCTTGTCGCCGCAGCCCTCCTCGCCACCACCGCTCTTGCAGGGATCGCACCCGCCGCCCGCGCCGCCATCCCGCGCTTTCCGCAGCCCACCGCTGCAGGCGTGGTCTTCGTGGCGGACGGCAACATCTGGGAAGTGCCGCGCGCCGGCGGTGTGGCCGTGCGCCTCACCAGCGCGCCGGGCCAGGACATGTTCCCCCGCGTCTCGCCCGACGGCAAATGGATCGCCTACACGGAAGCCAGCAACGCCGGCACCGACGTCTGGGTCATCCCCTCGGCAGGCGGCCCCGCAAGACGCCTCACCTTCCACCCCACGGTCGAAGCCGGCACAGGCGGCCGCCACGCGCCCGACAATATGGTGGTCACCTGGACACCGGATTCCAGCGCCGTCGTGTACCTCTCGAAAGCCGCACAGTGGAACAGCTGGATCGACGAGGCCTATGCCGTCTCCGTCAATGGCGGCGCCTCGGTGAAGCTGCCGATCGACGATGCCGTAGGCCTGCTCACCTACGGGCCGGACGGCCACACCATCGCCTACAACCGCATCTTCCGGAACTTCCGCACCTGGAAGCGCTACAACGGCGGCCTGGCCCAGCAGGTGTTCACCTATGACCTGAACAACCACCAGCTCACCCAGATCACCAACTGGTCCGGCACCAACACCTCGCCCATGTGGGCCGGCCGCAAAATCTACTACCTCTCGGACCAGGACCAAGCCCGCCGCGCCAACATCTGGTGCTACGATCTCGACACGAAACAGACGCACGAAGTCACCCACTTCACCGATTACGACATCGACTTTCCCGCCTACGGCAGCAACGCCATCGCCTTCCAGCAGGGCGGCAAGCTCTACACGCTGGACCTGCCAGGCGAGCAGATGCACGCGGTCACGGTCGGCCTGCCGGACGACAACACACGCACCCGCACGCACGTGGCCGACGTAAAAGACATGCTGCGCGACAAGGACATGGCGCAGAACGTGGATTACGCGCTCAGCCCGAACGGCAAGCGCGCAATCTTCTCCGCCCGCGGGGACATCTTCAGCGTCCCCGCCGAGCACGGCGCCACGCGCAACCTCACCAACACGCAGAACGCCGACGAGGACCACCCCGTCTTCTCGCCGGACGGCCGCATGGTCGCCTACACCACCGACGCCAACGGCAACCAGCAGATCGCCACGCGCCCCGCCGAAGGTGGTGCAGAAAAGCTGCTCACCAGCTTTACCAGCGGCTATCTCTACGGCCCTGTCTGGTCGCCGGACGGCAAGACGCTGGCTTTCTCGGACGGTGCGCATCGCCTGTGGACCGTGCCGGCCGCAGGCGGCGCGCCCCGCCAGGTCGCCCAGGACAAGCTCACGGAAATTCACGACCAGGCCTTTTCACCGGACAGCCGCTGGCTCGCCTTCAGCATGGCGTTTCGCGACCACCAGCGCCGGCGCGACATCTATATGTTCGAAGTGGCCTCGGGCAAACTCACCCGCCTGGGCGCAGGCGACAGCACGGACGCGAGTCCCGTCTGGTCGCCGGACGGCAAATACCTCTACTTCCAGTCCAGCCGGCACGAGAACACCGTGATCTCCGACACCGAGTTCGATTTTGCCGTGCTGAAATCGACCGGCATCTACGCCATTCCTCTCGCCGCCAACACGCCCTCGCCACTGGCGCCGCAATCGGATGAAAGCGCTGCGGCCGCCGCGGACGAGTCCGCAAAACCCAAGGACAAGCCGGCAGCAAAACCCGCCAGCGTCCCGCAGATCCATGTCGATCTCGACCACATGATGGACCGCGCCGTCCAAATCCCCGTCGATCCCGCGAACATCGCCCAGATGGACGCCACGGGGCAGAAGATCTTCTACCTCACCCAGCCCATCTCGCTCATAGAAGGGGACCTCACGGGCGAGAAATCCGCGCTGCACGTCTATGACTTCGCCAAGCGTAAGGACGAGACCGTGGCCGAGGACGTGGACAGCTACGCGCTGGCACTGGACGGCGCGCACGTGCTCATCCAGCACAAGAAAGACTTCACCGTGCTGGCCGCCAAGCCCGACGCGGAGAAGGACAAGGACGAGACCCACAAGCTGGACCTGGCAAACCTGCGGATGGTTGTCGATCCGCGCGCGGAATGGGCGGAGATGTTCAACAACGCCTGGCGCCTGGAACGCGACCTGTTCTACTCGCCGGTGATGAACGGCCAGAACTGGCAGGCCATACACGACAGCTATGCCAAGCTCGTCCCGCTCGCCGGCTCGCGCGAGGACCTCAACTACATCATCGGCCAGGTGAACGGTGAGATCGGCAACTCCCACACCTATGTCGGCGGCGGCGATGACGGCGACACCACGCCGAAGGTCCATCCCGCCTTGCTCGGCGTCGATTGGGCGCTGGACGCCGCCTCCGGCCGCTACAGGATCGCCACCATCTACCCCGGCGACAACACACGCGAGGACTACCGCAGCCCGCTCGCCGAACCCGGCCTGAACGTGCACGCCGGCGATTACGTGCTGGCGATCAACGGCCAGACCCTGCACGCGCCGGCCGACCCGGACACCCTCCTGCAGCTCTCCGACCCCAAGGAGCCCATCGACCTCACCATCGCCGATTCCCCCGCCGGCGCCACGCGTGAAATCCTCGTAAAGCCGGTGCAGAAGGAGCTGAGCCTGCGCGAACAGGCCTGGATCGACCATAACCGCGCAACGGTGGACCGCCTGTCCGGCGGCCGCGTCGGCTACGTCTACATGTCGGACATGGAGCAGCTCGGCCTCCAGCAATTCGTCCGCCAGTTCTACAGCCAGATGGACAAGCAGGCGCTGATCATGGACGACCGCTGGAACGGCGGCGGCTTCGTGGCCCCTATGGCGCTCGAACGCCTGCGCCGCGTGCTCGTCTCCCTCGGCGTGAACCGCGAAAGTGCGTCCAGCACCGAACCCAACGAGATGGTCTCCGGCCCCAAGATTGCCTTGCTGAACCACTGGTCCGCCTCGGACGGCGACATCTTCCCGTGGCTGTTCCAGCGCTACCATCTAGGCAAGCTGCTAGGCACTCGCTCCTGGGGTGGCGTGCGCGGCATACGCGGCAACTGGAAGATGATGGACGGCGGCTACGTCACCATCCCAGAAGACGCGCTGTATCTGCCGGACAGCACCTGGGCGGTGGAGAACCACGGCGTGGACCCGGACATCGTGATAGAGAACGAGCCCGCCGACCTGCTTGCAGGTCACGACAAGCAGCTCGAGACCGCGGTGCAGCTTATGGTGCAGGCGATCGGCAACAAGCCGGCCGGGCTGCCCGCGCCGCCGCCTTTGCTGCCGCCTTATCCGGCTTCGGGGATCGTGAAGCCGCAGCCTCAATAAGGTCAAGGAAGGCCTTCTTTTCTGGAAAAAAGAAGCAGAAAATTTCTGCTCCCTGTCGGCGACTGCTGACCAGCCGACGATAGGGAGCGAATTTTTTGGTCGGAGTGAGAGGATTCGAACCTCCGGCCCCTGCGTCCCGAACACAGTGCTCTACCAGGCTGAGCTACACTCCGGCCGAGGCGCGGCTATAGCGGGGTGGCCCGGTGGGCGCAAGGCGGTATGGGGTGAGAGAGGCAAGGCCATCTTTTTTAGAAACAAGCAAAAACTCTCGCCTTTGGCGGTGGGCGGGGCTTTGGTTTATGCGATACATTTCCGACGGGCGGCGCGTTTTTTTCCTTGACGGCGCGGCTGGCAATCACCTCGTATAAGGCATCAACAACCGAAAGGAGGTGATCCAGTGTCTCATTGTGTCATGAAGCCGAGCGCCGTCGCGACGTGGAGCAACACTGCAGAGGTCACCTCAGCGGGTTAATCCCCCTGGCGAGGCGGCCGCTGAGGCCGTCACACAATGCGAAGGCTCCGGGACCCTGTTTCGGAGCCTTCGTTGTTTTTCGGATGTGTAAGCATGACCGGGGTAGGCCGAACAACGGCGGACCTCAGCATATGTTTAGCCCTAGCTGCCAGCCCCGCCGCCGCGGTGCTGGCTTTATTCGTTTTGGACAAAGCCATTTGGGCGTTTGCCTATAGTCAATCCGCGCCGTCTACAGGCAACGAGTTAATTTGGGTGCTGCTGATCGCGTATCTCCCGGCCACGTTTGCCACTGTTTTCGTTGGCGGCCCGGCATGGCTGGTCATGCACCGCCTCCATATCAGAAGATCGCCTGCTTTCGTCGGTGTCGGAATGCTGATTGCTACCGCCTGCTTCTATTTCGTCCTGGGACATCGGCGCCATTATCTGACGCTGCCCTTTGAACTTGCGCCGGTATTCGCAGGAGCTTGTGGAGGTTACGTCCTTCACCGGGTCGGTTATCAGAATCGGCTTACATGAGCTTGAGCCTCAGCAAACCGGCCGTGTATCAGCACGTTATGTCGTTTCCCGAAGCTGCAACGTTCGAGTCTGCTCTTTCGGAAAACTGACATTTGGGGGTTTGGCCAAGCCATGGCTTGGTGTCGTTCCGCGGATCATGCGCTCCAGCCCGCCGAGCGAGCAGCACGCCTACAGCCGGCTCGCGTCCGAAACCGGTGCGGGCGCCAGCGCCAGCAGCCGCGCCAGCACGGCCGCAACATCCGGAACCACCTCATAGAGCTCGCGTGCGCGTTCCGAGGCAAAGTCATCCCTAACCGCTGCCTCAAACGTGCTGAGCAAACTGTCAGCCCAGCCGCCCACGTTGCAGATCAGCACAGGCTTGTCGTGCAAACCCAGTTGACGCCAGGTGATCACCTCGACTGTCTCGTCCAGCGTTCCCAACCCGCCGGGCATGGTCACGAACGCGTCCGCACAATCGAACATCCGCCGCTTGCGCGTGTGCATGCTGTCGGTGATCTCCAGTGCGGACAGGCCGGTATGGGCCACCTCCATGCGCGTCAGGAATTCGGGTATCACGCCCAGCACCGCGCCACCCGCCGCCAGCGCAGCGTCCGCCACCGCGCCCATCAGCCCCACGCGGCCGCCGCCATACACCAGCCGTATGCCGGCCCGCCCCAGGCCGTGCCCCAGTTCGGTGGCGGCCGCCAGCCAGGCGGGGTCGCGGCCCTGGCGGGAGCCGCAGAAGACGACGACGGATTGTGCCACGCTGAACCGGTCTCCCCGTGCGGCCTACACGATCCGGCCGTCGAAGGGCGGCAGATAGTCCGGCGCGTCGAATTCCACCACCCACAGGTCGGGATCGCGCCCGACCTGGCGGTCCACGTAGGCATCGGCCACGTCCTGGGCCACGGGCGCGGCGCCGGTGGCGCGCATCCAGGCCGGCTCACCGTCTGCGGCGCTCACCTGGCTCAGCACGCACAGGCCCGCGGCGCCGCGCAGCACCACCAGCAGCCCGCCGGCGTCCGAGTCGCCACGCCGCAGCACGGCGCCGCCGCGGCCGTCGTTGAATGCCAGCCTGAGGGCGGCCGACACCCACATGCCGGCCTTGATACGTGCGTCAGCCATGGCGTGGCGTTTCCTTCCGCGCAGGATTGCGTCAGTTTGCGCGCTCCCCCGCCGGGATAGACCGATGACCGCCCAAAGCAAGCCGCACCCCGCAGAAGCCGTCCGTGCAGGCACTGCCCTGTCCCGCCTAAAACGCACCATGGTGCAAGCGGGGAAGCAAAAGTTTTTTGGTTCTTTTTTTCAAAAAAGAACTGCTGTCTTCCTTGCCTTTGTTTTCGCCTTTGGCCCCGCCCAAGCGGCAGACAAAGTCACCTTCGGCATAGACTGGCTGGCCGAGGCCGAGTACGGCGGCTACTACCAAGCCATCGCCCAGGGCATCTACGCCAAGCACGGCCTGGACGTGACCATACGCCAGGGCGGCCCGCAGGTGAACCAGGCGCAGCTCCTGCTGGGCGGCAGGCTGGATTTCACCATTGCCGGCAACAGCTTCATCGCGCTGAACTTCGCTCGGGAGGACCTGCCGTTCGTGGCGGTGGCCGCGATGTTCCAGAAGGACCCGTCGGTGATCATCGCCCATCCCGGCGTGGGCAATGACAGCTTCCTGGCGATGAAGGGCCAGCCGATCATGATCGGTGCGGACACCCGCATCGGCTGGTGGAACTTCATGAAGCAGCGCTTCGGCTACACGGACGACCAGATACGCCCTTACGCGTTCAGCCTGGCGCCTTTCCTGGCGGACAAGCACGCGATCCAGCAGGGCTATCTCGGCTCCGAGCCGTTCCTGATAAAGCAGCAGGGCGGGTTCGACCCTGTGGTGCTGCTGTTGTCGGATGCCGGGTTCACCGGCTATGCCAGCCTGATCACCACCAGCCAGGCGCTGGTGCACAGCAATCCTGCTCTGGTGCAGCGTTTCATCGACGCGACGGCGGAGGGCTGGCAATCCTACCTGGAAAGCGATCCAGCGCCGGGCAACGTGCTGATCAAGCAGGCCAACCCGGACATGACGGACGCGCTGCTGGATTACGGGCGGGAGGCGTTGCGCTCGCACGGTATCGTGGAGTCGGGTGATGCGGTGACGGGCGGAATCGGGGTGATGACGGATCTGCGCTGGCAGGATTTTTTTGCCGAAATGGTGCAGGCGGGGCTTTATCCGTCCAGCATGGACTATAAGAAAGCATATACGCTGCAATTCGTGCACAAGCCGACGCCGCAATGACAGCAAGAAAGGCCTTCTTTTCTGAAGAAAAGAAGCAAAAGACTTTTACTCCGCTGTCGCGCACCTGTCCTTCAGTCGCCGACAGGGAGAAAAAGTTTTTTGGTCCTTTTTTGCAAAAAAGGACTGCTTTCTTTTCTTGCTGACTCTCTCGTCCGTAAGCCGAACCTTTCCGGGCGGCACGACCGCACTCGATGGCATAAACCTCCACGTAAAACGTGGCGAGTTCCTGGTCCTGCTAGGCCCGTCAGGCTGCGGCAAATCCACCCTGTTGCGCCTGATCGCAGGCCTTGAGGCACCCACTGCCGGCGAGATCGCCTGGACCCGCGGCAAACCGCGCCCGGGCCAGCTCGGCTACGTCTTCCAGGATCCCGTCCTGATGCCCTGGGCCACCGCGCTTGAGAACGTGGCCCTGCCGCTGCGCCTGCGCGGCTACGGACGCGAAGCGCTGCCGCTGGCCGAAGCGGCGCTGGCCCAGGTGGGGCTGGAAGGCTTCGCCGCCGCGAGGCCGCGCGCGCTGTCCGGCGGCATGCGCATGCGCGTGTCCATCGCCCGCGCCCTAGTCTCCCGCCCCCAGCTGCTGCTGATGGACGAGCCATTTGCCGCTCTGGACGAGTTCACCAGGCACAAGCTGCAAGACCAGTGCCTGGCGTTGGCGGACGAGCTAGGCTGCACCACCGTGTTCGTCACCCATTCGCTCTACTAGGCGGCCTATCTGGCGACGCGCGTGGTCGTGCTCTCCGCACGGCCCGGACGGCTTGCCGCCGAGCTGGCCGGCGCCGCCGGCGCGCGCAGCCGGGAAGGCTCGGCGTTCACCGCACGCGTGGCAGCGCTGACCCACGCCGTGCGTCGGCTGCCGGATGTTGCATGACACTTTGAGCATGAACCGCCTCGCCCCCTGGCTCTCCTTCGCGGCGGCCCTGCTGCTGTGGCAGGCCGTGGTCATGGCAACCGGCGTGCCGTCCTACCTGGTGCCCACACCGCTGGCGATTGGCGCCGCCTTCGCCGCGGACGCACCCGGGCTGCTGCGCGCGCTGCTGGCCACCCTGTCCGTCACTGGCGCCGCCCTGCTGCTGGCCTGCGTGCTGGGCGTGGCGCTCGCCGCTGCCATGTCCGCCAGCCGCTGGGCCCGCGCTGCGCTGGAACCCTGGACGGTGATCGCCCAGGTCACACCCGTAGTGGCCGTCGCCCCGCTGATCATCGTGTGGATCGGCGACCCGTTCGCCGCCATGGTGGTCTGCGCCACGGTCGTGGCGTTCTTCCCCGTGTTCGCCGGCACCGCCTCCGGCCTGGCCGCCACCCCGCCCGAGCTGCTGGACCTGTTCCGGCTGAATGGTGCGACGACGTGGCAGACAGTCACGCGGCTGCGCCTGCCCGCCGCGGTGCCATACTTCCTCTCCGGGTTGCGCGTCTCCGGCGGGCTGGCCCTGGTGGGCGCCGTGGTGGCCGAGTTCGTCACCGGCGCCGGAGGTGTGGCTTCGGGGCTTGCGTTCCGCATCCTCGAGGCCGGCTACCGGCTGCAGACGGCGCGCATGTTCGCGGCGCTGGCGCTGCTTTCGGCGGCCGGGCTGGCGATCAGTGCGTCGCTGGGGTGGGTCAGCCGGCGGGCGCTCGGGCGTTATGGCTGAAGGAAGGAAGGCCTTCTTTTTTGAAAAAAGAAGCAAAAAACTTTGACTCCGCTGTCGCGGGCCTGTTCTGCCGGCCCGTCGACAGGGAGCACGAGTTTCTTGGCCTTTCTGTTCAAAAAGGAACTGCCTGTCTTCCTTCCTGGCCCACCCTGCGCGTAAAACCCCCACCCATGAGCAAACCCCCACAGCGCAGCCTGACGGACGGCCAGCGCGCCTACGAGGCCAAGCGCGCGGCGAAAGCCGGCATGTCTCTCGACAAATGGCTTGCCGCAAAGGACCGCGATGCGGCCGAAGCGGCGCGCGCGCAGGAAAAGGCGCGCCTGGCCGAGGCCAAGCCCACGAAGCCGCCAGGCTTGATCAAGCGGCTTCTGGACCCCGCGCATAAGCCGCTCTGATGCAAGGGAGAAAGCAAGCAGTCCTTTTTTGAAAA
>CAXTJZ010000030.1:0-25236 GCA_964244695.1 uncultured Acetobacteraceae bacterium | reverse complement strand
CTCGCCCACCATGATCACGTCGGGGTCCTGGCGCAGGATGGAGCGCAGCAGGGCGGCGAAGGTGAGGCCGATCTGCGGCTTGGTCTGTATCTGGTTGATGCCGTTGAGCTGGTATTCGATCGGGTCTTCGACGGTGACGATGTTGCGGCTGACGGCATTGATGGCGGTCAGGCCCGTGTAGAGCGTGGTGGTCTTGCCGGAGCCGGTGGGGCCGGTGACGAGCAGGATGCCGTTCGGCAGCTCCAGCGCGCGCGACCACTCGCGCACCACGTTCGCCGGCAGCCCGAGCTTGACGTAGTCGAAACTGACGCTGCTGCGGTCCAGCACGCGCAGCACCACCTTCTCGCCGTATAGCGAGGGAATGGTGGAGACACGGAAGTCGATCTCCGTGCCGCGCACGGCCAGCTTGATGCGCCCGTCCTGCGGCAGGCGGCGCTCTGCGATGTCCAGCTTGGCCATGATCTTGATGCGGCTGATGATCGCCGGCGCCAGGCGCGCGCCCGGACTGTCCGCCTCATGCAGCACGCCGTCATAACGGTAGCGCACGCGCAGGCGGTCCTCGAACGGCTCGACATGTATGTCGCTCGCGCGTGTCTCCACCGCGCGGCCGATGATCTGGTTGACCAGGCGTATGACAGGCGCCTCGCTGGCCAGGTCCTTCAGGCGTTCGGCATCCTCCTCCAGCCCTGCGCCGCCCTCGCCATGGTGCTCGGTGTCTGCCGCCTCGCCCTCCGGATATAGCCGGCTGAAGGCGGCTTCCAGCTCAATGGGCACCACGATCTCCAGCCGCGTCGGCAGGCCGGTAGCCGCCGAGATGGCGGCCGGCGTGAAGTCGTCCAGCGCGTCGGCCACGCCGAGGACCAGCGTGTTGTCCTCCACCGCCAGCGGGCACGCGCGCGCGGTGCGCAGGAAGCGCGGCGTCAGGCGCTCGGGGAACAGCGGCGCCTCGGGGAACCGCGCAGGCCCGGCGAGCGGCGCGCCCAGCAGCGTGGCGTAGGCTTCCGCCAGGCCGCGTTCGGTGACCAGGCCGAGCTGGATGAGCACCAGGTCCAACCGCTGGCCGCTTTCCGTGGCCACCCGCCGGCCGCGGTCGATGGTCTGGGTGTCGCACTGGTTCTGGCGCAGCAGGATGCTGGCGAGCAGGTTCACCTGACGCTCCAGCAGCGCGTGGCTGATCTGGCCTTGTTGGCCGGGGGGTTGGGTCAGCGTGCCGCGTGCGCCCTGTGCCGTCATGTGTCCGCTCCTGTGCCGGCACGCCGTGGCTGGTGGCGTCCGGGTCTCCCGCTGCTGTATGTGCCCATTGTGCAGGGGAAGCATGGGCGCGGTCGAGTTAATCAACGGATGGATTGCGAGCGGGGCGCTGTGGCCGGTGGCGGCGGCGCCGTTCGTGGGCAGTTTCTGCGGCGTGCTCATCCGGCGCTTGCCTGCGGGACGCGGGGTGGTTGGCGGCCGGTCCGCCTGCGAGGCGTGCGGCCATGCGCTCGGCGTGCGCGACCTGGTGCCGGTGGCGAGCTTCCTGGCACTACGGGGGCGGTGCCGGTTCTGCGGCGCGGCAATCGGGTGGGACACGCTGGCGATGGAGCTTGCCGCAACCGTGGTGGCGGCCTGGGCTGTGCTGGCCGGATTGGACGGCGCGGTGCTTTGGGCGAGCTGTGCGCTGGGCTGGGCGCTGCTGACGCTCGCATGGATAGACGCGGTCTGCCTGCGGCTGCCGGATGTGCTGACCCTGCCGCTGATCCTGGGGGGGCTGGTGGAAGCCGCCTGGCTGGAACCCGAGGCGCTGCGCGCCCGGGCGTTTGGCGCCGCCTTCGGCTACACGGCGCTTTGGGCTGTGGCCTGGGCCTACCGCCGGGCGCGGGGCCGCGAGGGGCTTGGGTTGGGGGATGCCAAACTGCTGGCGGCGGGCGGCGCCTGGGTGGGCGTCTGGCTGCTGGGTGACGTCGTGCTGGGAGCCGCCTTGGCCGGGCTGCTCTGGGCAATGCGGCGCGGCCGGCCGGACCTGTCGGCGCGGGTGCCGTTCGGGCCGTTCCTTGCCGGCAGTATCTGGGTAGTGTGGCTCTATCTTGGGTAAAGGCCGCCCTGGTGCTCGCGGCGGTTGAAGTTGTAGATTTTTACACCCACCGCTAACCCCATCGATGATAGACGCGGTGCAGCAATCGCCACGGACACCTGCCACTCGTGACCAAGATCATAAGCTGGAACCTGCTTCGCCTGACCGGGGCGACCGTGGACGAGGTGGTGCGCCTGGTCGAGCGCGAGCGGCCGGACCTGTTCCTGATGCAGGAAGCGACGGTGGCGATGAACGCGCTGCCAGGCCGGCTCGGCGGGCATTACGCGCGCGTGCCGCTGCCCGGCCGCATCCATGGCCTGGCCATGTGGAGCCCGCTGCCGATGGCGGTGCCCCGGGTAATCCGCCTGCCCTCCGGCGCGGTGGTGGACCGGGTGTGCCAGATCGTCGACCTGCCCGGGTTCTCCGTGGCCAACGTGCATCTTTCCCACGGGCAGTTGCTGAACAGGCGCCAGTTGCGCCACGTGGCCGAGTATTTGCCTGCACGGGCGGCCGTGCTTGGGGATTATAACCTGCTGGGACCGGCGTTGCTGCCGGGGTTCCGGGACGTGGGGCCGCGGGAGCCTACGCATGTGTGCGCTGATGTTGTGCCGCTGCGGCTGGACCGGTGTTACGTGCGCGGGCTGGCGTGCGGCATGGCGGCGGCGCTGGATCGGGCAGGGTCGGATCACCGGCCGATCATGGTGCGGTTGACGGCTGTGGGGGCGGTGGAGAGGCTGGCTGCTTAAGGAAAAAAGCAAGGCCTTCTTTTTTGCAAAAAAGAAGCAAAAAACTTTTCCTCCGCTGTCGCGGACTTTCCGGTGACCCGCCGACAGGGAGCAAAAGTCTTTTGCTTCTTTTCTTCAGAAAAGAAGGCCTTCCTTTCTCAGAACGCCGCCTCCTCCAGTTCCATCATGCTCGCCTTCCCGGCCTTTATCGCGCTCCAAAGCGCGCCGGTCTGCGGCAACAGCCGGTCGGCGAAGAACTGCGCCGTCGTCAGCTTGGCTTTGTAGAAACCGGCGTCGCCGTTGGCCTCCGGCAGCTTGGCCTCCGCTACTTTCGCCGCCTTCGCCCACATGAACCCGAGGGCCACCAACCCCATCAGCCGCAGGTAGTCGGTGGCTGCCGCACCTGCCTCTTCAGGGTCCTTCATCGACACGGTTGCGATATGCGCCGTCGCCTGCTGCAAGGCCGCAAACGACTTGGCCAGCGGCAGCACCTTCGGGTCCGCAGCATTCGACTCGATGAATTCCTGCACCGGATGGAAGAACTGGCGCAGGAAGCGGCCCATATGCGCCGGCATCTTGCGGCCCACCAGGTCCAGCGCCTGGATGCCGTTGGCGCCCTCGTAGATCATGCAGATGCGCGCATCACGCACCAGCTGCTCCATGCCGTGGTCGCGTATGTAGCCGTGGCCGCCGTAAACCTGCATCGCCATGCTGGAGAGTTCGAAACCGAGGTCGGTGAACAGCGCCTTGACCACCGGCGTCATCAGCGCCGTGAAGTCTTCGGCCTCCTGGCGCCGCTGCGGGTCGGATGCCTTGCTCTCCAGGTCCAGCGAGGTGGCAACCCAGCCGGACAACGCGCGGCACCCCTCGACATAGGCGCGCACCGTCATCAGCGAGCGGCGGACGTCCGGATGCACGATGATCGGGTCCGCCGCACGGTCCGGATATTTTGCCCCAGACAACGCGCGCCCCTGGATACGGTCCTTCGCGTAGAACGCAGCCGACTGATACGCCGTCTCCGCCACGCCCAGCCCCTGGATGCCCACGGAAAGCCGCTCGGCGTTCATCATCGTGAACATCGCGCGCATGCCCTTGTGCGCCTCGCCCACCAGCCAGCCTGTCGCGTCATCGAAGTAGAGCTGCGTGGTGGCGGACGCTTTCAGCCCCATCTTGTGCTCGATGGCGGTGCAGGTGACGCCGTTGCGCGCGCCCGGCCGCCCCTCGTCATTAGGGATGAATTTCGGCACCAGGAACATGCTGACGCCCTTGATCCCCTTTGGCGCCCCATCCATACGCGCCAGCACGAGGTGGACGATGTTCTCCGTCAGGTCATGCTCGCCGGCGCTGATGAAGATCTTGGCGCCGTTTATCTTGTAGCTGCCGTCAGCCTGCGGTGACGCCTTGGTGCGCATCATGCCGAGGTCCGTGCCGCAATGCGCCTCGGTCAGGCACATCGTGCCGGACCAGGTGCCGTCGATCATCTTTGGCAGATAGCGGCGCTTCAGCTCCTCTGTGCCGTGGCCTTCCAGCGCCAGCGTGGCGCCATGCGTCAGGCCGGGATACAGGCCGAAGCTGAGGTTGGCGGAACACTGCATCTCCTCGACCATCTTGCCGAGGATTTCCGGCAGCCCCTGTCCGCCATATTCCACCGGCGAGGACAACGCGCCCCAACCCGCCTCGCAGAACTTCTTGTAGGCCTCGACGAAGCCTTTCGGCGTGCGCACCACGCCGTTCTCCAGCCGGCAGCCTTCCTCGTCACCGCTGGCGTTAATCGGCAGCAGCACGTCGGCGGCGAACTTGCCTGCTTCCTCCAGGATGCTGTCCATCAGCTCCTCGGTCACGTCCGGCTGGCCGATCTCTGCCACGTGGGCGGCGGAGTTGTGCAGCTCGTGCATGACGAAGCGCATGTCTCTTAGCGGGGCGTTGTAGACTTGCATTTGGTTTGCTCCCTAAAGGAAGAAAGGAAGGCCTTCTTTTCTGAAGAAAAGAAGCAAAAGACTTTTATCTGTGCTGTCGCGGATTTATCCGGTAAGCCGCCAACAGAGAGCAAAAGTTTTTTGCTTCTTTTTTTAAAAAAAGATGGCCTTGCTTCCTTGCTTAATTACGTAACGGCTTCCCAGTCTCCAGCATGTGCTCGATACGCGCCAAAGTTCCAGAGGTGCGCAGCAGACGCAGGAACGACTCACGCTCCAGATCCAGCAGCTTGCTCTCTTTCACCGTGTCGATGACGTCCGTGTCGCCGCCTGTCAGCACGCGCGCGAGCTCGCCGGACACCGTCACGTCGTGCTTCGTCGCCATGCCCGTCTTGGCGAACCCGGCCACCGCCTGGTCCAGCACCAGCTTGCCGGACGGACCGGGCAGCACGATCTCGCGCGGTTCCGGCGCCTTGTAATCCACCGCCAGCTCCAGCGCGCGGCTTTTGGCGTCCGCCAGCAGGCGGTAGCGGTTCATCGTCACGCGATCCGTCTTGCGCAGGATCAGCATCTCGCCTGCTTCGGCCGCGGATTTCGCAACCTTGGCCGTGCTGACCATTTCGAACACCTTCATCGGCGCCGGCATGGGTCCTTTCGGCAGCGCCGGATTGGTGGACCAGCGGCCGAGCATTTCCTTGCAGCCGCCCCAGCCAGGCAGCAGGCCCACGCCGCATTCCACCAGGCCGGCATAGGTTTCCGCGTAGGCCTGCACCGCATCGCTATGCAGCAGGAACTCGCAACCGCCGCCCAGCGCCATGCCGGCGGGTGCCGCGACCACCGGGAACGGCGCGTATTTCAGCTTCTGCATCATGTCCTGGCCGGTGGCGATCAGGCTCTCCACCTGCATCCACGCCGCGATGTTCGCTGCAAACAACGCGAGGCCGATATTCGCGCCCACCGAAAAGTTCGTGGCCTCGTTGTAGATAACGAGCGCCTTGTAGTCCTTCTTGACCAGCGCGATCGTCTTGCCGATCAGCGTCATGATCTGCTCGTCCAGCGCGTTGCTCTTGCTGGTGAACTCGAAGCACAGCACGCCGTCGCCGATGTCCCATACGGAGGCGGAGCTGTTGCGCAGCACCGGCTTCGCCGTGCGCTTAAGGTCTTCCAGCATCAGCACGCCGTCCGGGCGCACGATGTCATGGTAGTTGCCGTCTAGCCCGAGCTGCTGGCGCACGCCGTTCTCGACACGGTAGAACGTACGTCCGGCCGCGCGTTCCAGCATCGGCGCCACGGCGAAGTTGTCCGCCCGCAGCCGCTCGATCAGCCAGTCTGCGCCGACCATGTCGATCAGCTCGAACGGACCGTGTTTCCAGTTGTAGCCAAGCCGCATCGCCTCATCGATGGCGACGATCTCGTCGGTCGCTTCGGGCACCAGCTTCGCGGCGTAGCCCATCACGTGGCCCATCACGCGCCAGGCAAAGCGGGCGACCTTGCTTTGCCCGGACATCAACGCCCGCAGATCGCGCCCGGAAGCGGCCAGCTCGGGCAGCTCCGCCGCACGCTCGGCACGGTATTCACCGGTCTGCAGGTCGATCGTTTCCTTGATGCGCTTCCCCCCTGCCTTGTTCAGCCGGTAGAAGCCGCCTTTGCCTTTCCGGCCGGTGTAGCCTTCGGCGATCATCTTCTGCAGCATCGGCGCTTCTTGATTGATCGCGTGGAACTCGTCGTCCTTCAACAGCGCACCGGCCATGCTGGCGTTGATGTGCGGGCCGAGGTCCAGCCCCACCAGATCCATCAACCCGAACACGCCCGTCTTGGGGATGCCGAACGGCCGGCCCATGATGGCGTCGGCCTCTTCCACGGTCAGGCCCTGTTCCATCGTGGCGCTCACCCCGCCGGTCATCCAGAAGATGCCGAGCCGGTTGGCGATGAAACCGGGCGAGTCCTTGCAAGACACAACGGACTTGCCCAGGGCGACGTCACAGAAATCCGCCACGCGCGCGGCAAGCGTGCGATCCGTGAGCGGCCCGGTGACCAGCTCCATCAGACGCATGTAGCGCGGCGGGTTGAAGAAATGCGTTATGGTGAAATCGCGCGCAAAGCTCTCCGGCATGCCCTCAATCAGGCGCGCCAGCGGGATGGTGGACGTGTTGGAGGAGATGGCAGTGCCCGGCCGGCGCACCGCGTCCAGCTTGCGGTACAGTGCCTGCTTGATGTCCAGCCGCTCGACCACGACCTCGACGATCCAGTCGCACTCGGCGACACGGCCAAGATCGTCGTCGATGTTGCCGGTCTCGATCCGCTTGGCCGCGCCCGCCGACATGAACGGCGCCGGCTCGGTCTTCAGCGCGCGCGCCACCGCCGCTTCGGCCACGGCGTTGCGGTTCGCACCCTCGCGAGGCACGATGTCCAGCAGCAGCACGGGCACGCCAGCATTGGCGATCTGCGCGGCTATGCCGCAGCCCATAACGCCGCTGCCGATAACCGCTACCTTCTTGAACATCTCAGCCATGGTTCAGACCGCCTCGAGCACGGTGGCGATGCCCTGCCCGCCGCCGATGCACTGCGTGGCGATGGCGTATTTGCCGCCTTCCCGCTTCAGCAACGAAGCCGCCTTGCCGACGATGCGCGCGCCCGTCGCCCCCAACGGATGCCCGAGCGCAATGGCCCCGCCATCCAAGTTGACCGTCTCCGGACGGAAACCGATCTCCTTCATGCTGGCGATCGCCTGGCTGGAAAACGCCTCGTTCAGTTCGACCACGTCCATGTCGGACGCCTTCAGCCCGGCGCGCTCCAGCGCCTTGCGCGAAGCCCGCACCGGCCCGATGCCCATGATGTCCGGCTCGCAGCCGGAGACGGCTATGCTCTTGATGCGCGCCAGGATCGGCAGCTTATGCGCCACCGCGTAATCCTCCGAGCACACCAGAACCGCGCTGGCACCATCCGTCAGCGGCGAGGAGGTGCCCGCCGTCACCGTGCCCTCCTGGTCGAACGCCAGCTTCAGCCCGGCCAGCGCCTCTTTCGTGGTGCCGGCGCGTATGCAACCGTCCTGATCGACCGTGCCGCCCTTGCTCTGGATGGGAATGATCTCGTCAGCGAATTTGCCGGCCGCCTGCGCCTCGGACGCTTTCTTGTGGCTGGCGACCGCGAAATCCTCCTGCTGGTCGCGCGTGATCTGCCACTTCCGCGCCACGTTCTCCGCCGTCTCGCCCATGCCCATGTAAGCGCCCGGGTTCTTGCCGGCGAGCGTCACGTTGAACAGCGGGTTATACCCGCCCATCGGCACGCGGCTCATGCTCTCGATGCCCGCGGCAATGAACACCTCGCCGGCGCCCATGCCGATCTGGCCTGCCGCGATGTGCACGCTGCTCATCGAGCTGCCACAGAACCGGTTCACCGTCATGCCGCCCACGCTCAGCGGCAGGTCGGCCAGCAGCCCGATCAGGCGCGCCACGTTCATGCCCTGCTCGCCCTCGGGAAACGCGGAACCGACGATGATGTCCTCGATGTCCTCCGGCGCCACCTTCGTCTTCTCGATCAGGCCGCGTATCACCGCGGCCGCCATGTCGTCCGCGCGCACGCGGGCGAGCGCGCCCTTTTTGGCGAGCGTGAAGGGTGAGCGGGCGTAGCCGGCTATTACGACGTTGACCATTTTGTTTTCTCCCAAGACCTAAGTAAGCAAGCGGTTCTTTTTTGAAAAAAAGAACCAAAAAACTTTTACTTTCCACGCCTGCACGAAGGCTTTGCCTGTTCTGCCAATGCGAACGCCTGCATCTAGAGTGCGCGCCTCCATGCAGGCGTCAGTAGCAAAAGTTTTTTGCTTCTTTTTTTCAAAAAAGAAGGCCTTCCTTACGCTTTCTTCCTGACAGGCACGTCCAAAAACGCCTCTTCCGCCTGGCGCTGCACGTCCTCCAGCTCCGCGATCGTCTGCTCAAGCGCCGTGAACTGCTCGCGCAACGAAGCAAGTCGCTTCGCCACGCCGGCGCGCAACAGCCGAAGCTGCTCGGCCTGCGTGTGATCGACGCCGTAAAGATCCAGGTAATCCCTGATTTCGCGCAACGAGAAGCCAAGCCGCTTGCCGCGCAAGATGAGTATCATCCGCGCACGGTCACGCGGCGTGTAGACCCGCGTGCTGCCCGCGCGCTGCGGCGAGATGAGCCCTTTGTCTTCGTAGAAGCGGATGGTGCGGGCGGTGATCCCGAGGTCGCGCGCAAGCTGAGTCACCGTGTGGAACGGCTCCTCGTCGCCCTTGCTGTTCGCAGTACCGGAACGCGTCACGGGGTTCCCTATACGTCAACCTGATGACGCACATATAGCAGCCTGGCCCCGCCACGCAAGCGCCTGGTCGCCCAGAACCAGACCGCTCTTCTCAGCTAAACCGAAGCGTCAGCCTCACCGTCAGGAACAAAAATCTTTTGCTTCTTTTCTTCAGAAAAGAAGGCCTTGCTACCTTTCCTAACGCCCAGCGTCGCCAGGCCCCTCCAGATGCCCGATCCGCTTGTGTATGGCAGCCTGGAACTGCAGCGAGGAGTCCGCGAGGTCCTTGCAGAGCGCCGGCACCGTCGTGTTCTGCTGGGTGGCCAGGTCCGCCACGGGTATCTGCCCGCCGTCCGGCGCCACCGAGTATCCGTTACGGCCAAGCTCCTCGGCGTGGACGGTGGAAAGGTTGGTGGAGGGCGCCCCCAGGAATGCTTCGCGTTCGGCGGAGACGGCGTCCGCGCCGGCATGGCCCTTGTCGTGGCAGTATTCGATGATGCCGAGCTGATTGGCGGCGACTTCGCTGAGCTTGGCGGCGGGGCTGAGCTGGGCGTAGGCGGCGGCGGGCACGAGGAGAGCGGCGGCTAGCAGGCACTTCGACATGCAGGGACACTCCTGGAGGGTGTCCAAGGAAGGAAGCACTTCTTTTTTGAAAAAAAGAAGCAAAAAACTTTTGCCACACCGACCGTCGGCAGAACCCGAAAACACGCTCATGCAGGCGCGGTACAAACGTTTTTTGCTTCTTTTTTTCTAAAAAGAAGGCCTGCCTTACCTTCAGGCGACCTTGGCCGCCTCCTCCGCCAGAAGTTCCTTGCGCGAGAGCTTGCCGATCACCGTCTTGGGCAGCTCGGCCCGTATCTCCACCTCACGCGGCATTTCGATCTTGCTCACGTAGCCGGAAAGGAAGCTGCGCAGCTCCTCAGGGGTCGCGTTCTGGCCGTCCTTCAGCGTGACGAACGCTTTCGGCGCCTGTCCGCGATACGCATCCGGCAGGCCGATCACGACCGCGTCGCGCACGGCTTCATGCTGGTAGAGCGCTTCCTCCAGCACGCGGGGATACACGTTGTAGCCGCCGCAGAGGATCACGTCCTTGATGCGGTCAACCAGGAACAGGTAGCCGTCCTCGTCGAGGTAGCCGACGTCTCCGGTGCGCAGCGCGCCGTCGATCATCACGTGGGCGGTCTCATCCGGGCGGTTCCAGTAGCCGCGCATCACCTGCGGGCCGCGTATGCAGATCTCGCCGCGTTCGCCTTGCGGCAGCACGCGCGAGGGATCGTCCACCGCGCGTATCTCCACAATGGTGCCGGTGAGGGGAAGGCCGATGGAGCCTTCCTTGTAGGTGCGGCCCGGCGGGGTGAAGCTGACCACCGGCGAGGTCTCCGACAGGCCGTAGCCCTCCATCAGCCAGCACCCGGTCAGCGCCATGAAGCGCGTGCGCACCTCGGCCGGCAGCGGCGCGCCGCCGGACATGCAAAGCTGTATGGAGCTCATGTCGACCGGCTTCTTGGCGGCGCCGGCGGCGGCCACCAGGGCGGTGTAGATGGTGGGCACGGCGGGGAACATGGTGGGCCGGGCGCTGGCGATGGTGGCGAGCACCTGTTCCAGCTCGAAGCGGGGCAGCAGGATCATCTCGGAGGCGCTCATCACGCCCACGATCATGACGGAGTTCAGCGCGAAGACGTGGAACAACGGCAGGACGCCGAGCACCCGGTCCGTGCCATGCGGCCGCTGACCCAAGTCTAGCCAGCTCTGCATGGCGTTGCAGGTGATGTTGGCGTGGGTGAGTTCGGCCGCCTTCGGCACGCCGGTGGTGCCGCCGGTGTATTGCAGCACCGCGATGGCCGACGGATCGATGGTGACCGGCGTGGGTGCGGCGGTGCCGCGGGTCAGCGCGCTTGCGGTGACGGACACGCCGTCATCCGGGATGGCGGCCAGGTCGGCGCGCTTGGCCAGCCGGAATGCCCGGCCCTTCAGCCAGGGAAGTGCCGCGGCCATGGAGCAGACGACGATCTTCTTCAGGCCGGTATGCGCCGCCGCGGCGGCCACCTTCGGGTAGATGGCAGCCAGGTCGATCGTGACCATCACCTCGGTGCCCGAGTCGGTGATCTGGTGGACCAGCTCGCGCTCCACGTAGAGCGGGTTGAAGTTCACCACGATGCCGCCGGCGCGCAGGATGGCGAAGAAGTAGATCACCGAGTATGGCGTGTTCGGCAGGCACAGGCCCACGCGCGCGCCCTGTTGCACGCCTATATCCTGCAGGCCGCGCGTGGCGCGGGTGACCTCGGCATCGAGCTGCGCGTATGTCCAGCTTCGTCCCAGGAAGGCGATCGCCGGCTTGCCTGGGTGGTTGCGAACGGTGTCGTCCAGAAGCGAGGGGATCGGACGCGGGATCACGCTGAGCTCAGCCAAGCTGGCTCCTCGTGCCGGCCGGCAGCTTCACGGTCAGGCCGTCGAGTTCCGGGGTCATGACGATCTGGCAGCCGAGCCGGCTGGTGGCCTGCAGGCCGAACGCCAGGTCCAGCATGTCTTCCTCGTCCTCGGTGGCGCGGGCGAGCCGCGGATACCAGGCGGGATCGACGATGACGTGGCAGGTCGAGCAGGCGAGCGAGCCCTCGCAGGCGCCTTCGATGTCGATGCCGTATTTATGCGCCACCTCCAGGACGGACAGGCCGAGCGGGGCGTCCACCTCCTTCAGGCTGCCGTCGCGCAAGGCGAATGTCATCTTGGGCATTTGAACCTCAGGCCTCTATTCTCTCCGTCGTCTGGGACGGCGCGGTTCGGGACAGGTGGGCGCAGGCGTCCGACAGCATGGCTGCAGCCGCCTCTATGTTGGCCGCCGAGGTAAAACGTCCGATACCTACGCGCAAGGTCTGTGCCGCCTGTGCTTGTGTCAGCCCCATCGCAGCCAGTACGTGGCTGGGCGCCACCTCGGCCGAGGTGCAGGCCGAACCGGTGGAGACACACAGTTCCGGCGCCGCCGCGATGATGTCCAGCGCACGCAGGCCGGCAAAGCGCAAGCTGAGCGTGCCAGGCGCGACAGGCGCATCGCCCGTGTTGCTGACCAACCCCGCAATGGTTCCGTGCAGCAGGCCGGCCAGGCGCTCCCGGTGGCCGTCGATCCGGGCCGTATCGGCTTGCATCCGGGCGGCGGCCAGCCGGCAAGCCTCGCCGAAACCCACCGCAAGCGGGGTAGGGATCGTTCCGGAGCGGAGGCCCCGCTCCTGCCCTCCGCCGGAGAACAGCGGCTCCAGCCGCGTGCGCGGGCGCCGGCGTACATAGAGTGCGCCAATCCCCTTTGGGCCGTAGAGCTTGTGCGCACTGATCGAGGCCAGGTGCACACCCAACGGCCCGACATCGACGGGAAGGCGCCCGGCCGCCTGCGCCAGGTCCGTGTGGAACAGCGCGCCGGCATCCCGCGCCAGGGCCGCGATGGCCGCGACGTCCTGCAACACGCCCGTCTCGTTGTTGACCGCCATGACGCTGACCAGGAGCGTGGGCGTCCGCAGCGCGTCGTGCAGCGCATCGATGTCCAGCAGGCCGTTGGGCCTAACCGGCAGCACCACTGGCTCGAAGCCCTCGGCGGCAAGGTCGGCCACGCTGGCGAGGACGCATTTGTGCTCGGTAGCCACCGTGACGACGCGCCGCCTCCCGGTTCGGCCGGCGTGGCGCGCGGCACCTTTGATGGCGAGGTTGTTGGCCTCGGTGGCGCCGGAGGTGAGGATGATCTCGCGCGGGTCCGCCCCGATCAGCGCGGCCACCTGGGCACGGGCGACGCGCACCGCCTCGGCCGCTTGCTGGCCCATGGCGTGCTCGGCGCTGTGCGGGTTGCCGTAATGGGTCGTGAACCAGGGAAGCATCGCGGCGAGCACTTCGGGGTCGCATTGCGTGGTGGACTGGTTATCGAGATAGATCATCAGGCGAGAGAAGCCTTCCTGTTTTCCTGACTGCCCAGGCGGCCCGCAGCGGCGGAAGAGAAATCAACCACCAACGACACCAAAGGGCCTTACAATGGCCAGCGGCTTGTGTGCAGCCAGAGTCAATCCGATCCTGGTTGCAGCGCCAGGCTCAAGCCGCCACCCGCGCCGCAGGCAGCGCCGCATAAGCCGCCGCAAACCGGTCCACATCTGCCTCCGTCGCGTTCCACGGCAGCGACACGCGGATGGCGCACCCCGCCAGCGCCCCCTGCCCCATCGCCTGCAGAACATGACTGGCCGCAACCTTGCCTGAGCTGCACGCAGCACCCGCCGAAACCGCCACGCCAGCCAAGTCCAGCGCTATGACCTGCATGTCCGCGCGCAGCCCGGGGCGGGCAAGGCAGGTGGTGTTCGGCAGACGCGGGCCGGCGCCGATCACGACGGCACCTGCCCGGCAGGCTGCCTGTTCGGCGCGGTCCCGCAAGGCCGCCAGGTGGCTGGTATCGCCCGCTTCCTGCAAGGCGGCGGCGAACCCGGCGATGGCAGGCAGAGCCGGGGTGCCACCGCGCCGGCCGCGCTCCTGACCCCCGCCTTGCATCTGCGCGATCACCTCCGTCCCGGGGCGCATCACCAGGGCGCCCGCACCTTTCGGGCCGCCGATCTTGTGGCCGGAAAGCGCGATGGTATCCGCGCCAAGCGCGGCCAGGGTGAAAGGCATGCGTCCGGCCGCCTGAACCCCGTCCACGTGCAAACGGGCACCATAGGCGCGGCACAGGGCGGCGGCCTCGGCGATGGGGTGCAGCACGCCCGTCTCGTTGTTGGCCAGCATCAGGCAGACCAAGGCTGGCCCGTCACCCAGCAGCCGCTCCAGCACGGCAAGATCCGCCTGTCCACCCTGTGTCACGGGCAGGCTGATGGCGCCCGGAGTCGCCGCGCGCACGGCATCGTGTTCGGTCGCGCCGACGATGATCCGCCTTGCTGGCGAGAGGCTGGCGATGGCAAGCGCGTTGGCTTCCGTGCCGCCCGAAGTAAAAATAACGTCAGCAGGGGCAGCCCCGAAACGCGCGGCGATCCCGGCGCGGCTGTCCTCCAGCAGGCGGCGCGCAGCACGGCCGGCGGCGTGTATGGAGGAGGGATTGCCTTCCAGGTCGAGCGCCAGCAAGGCAGCCGCCCGCGCCTGGGGACGCAGCGGTTCGGTGGCGTTGGCGTCCAGATACGTCACTGTCTGCATAGCCGCCATGTGGGCCGGAGCGGGGCAAACAGGAAGGTGACACTACGATTTCAGTGTTAACGCACCCCGTCCTCTGCCTATATTTATGACTGGCTTCAATCGGCCCGACGCAAACGCAAGGCATAATCCGTCTGGCGCGCGTGTTCGTAACTTCTGTCCGAGGCGGCGAGGCAGTGCGCGCGCGGCGTAAAGACACCCTGTTTTTGAGGCGGCCGTCCTGCCCTGGCGCCATCTCTGGAAGAACGAAGAAAAGCCATGCCTGAGGTGATGTTCGCCGGCCCTGACGGGCGCCTGGAGGGTCGCTACCACCATAGCAAGGAGAGTGCCGCCCCGCTGGCGCTCATCATGCACCCCCACCCGCTGCACGGCGGCACGATGAACAACCGCATCACCTATACGATGTACCAGAGCTTCCAGAAGCTCGGCTTCAGCGTGATGCGATTCAACTTCCGCGGCGTAGGCCGCAGCCAGGGCCGCTATGACGGCGGCATCGGCGAGATCGGCGACGCCGCGGCCGCGCTGGACTGGATGCAGATGGTCAACCCAAGCCATGGCGGCCTGTGGATCGCTGGCTACTCCTTCGGCGCCTTTGTCGGCATGCAACTGCTGATGCGCCGCCCGGAAGTGTCCGGCTGGATCTCCGTGGCCCCGCCCGCCAGCCACTACGATTTCGGCTTCCTCGCCCCCTGCCCCTGCGGCGGCCTGCTGATACACGGCGACCAGGACGAGCTCGTCCCTGAGCCGTCCGTGCGCAAGCTGGTGGACAAGCTGAACACGCAGAAGAACGTGACGGTGGACTACCGCATCTTCGCCGGCGCCGACCACGTGTTCGCCAACCATGCCGAGCAGGTCGGCGAAGCGACCGAGGATTACGTGAAGAAGGTGCAGGCGCGTAAGACAATGGCGCTGGCGGCTGACTGAGTAGGAAAGCCAGGCCTTCTTTTTCGAGAAAAAGAAGCAAAAAGCTTTTGCTCCCTGTCGGGTGCTAGGGGACAGGCGCGCGACAGCGGGGTAAAAGTTTTTTGCTTCTTTTTTTCAAAAAAGAAGGCCTTCCTTCCTAGCTGGAGTCGCCACGCTTGGACCAACACGTCGAAGCCGTGAGGCTCGTCATCTGGGACCTCGACGAGACCTTCTGGTCCGGCACGCTCACCGAAGGCGGCATCACCTACAACCAGGCCGCCCATGACGCGGTGATCGCGCTCGCCCGCCGCGGCATCGTCAGCTCCATCTGCTCCAAGAACGATCACGACCGGGTCCGCGCCCTGCTGACCGAGTCCGGCATCTGGGACTACTTCGTCTTTCCCAGCATAAACTGGCAGCCGAAAGGGCCGCGCCTGGCCGCGCTGATACGTGACATCGGCCTGCGCCCGCCCACGGTTCTGTTCATAGACGACAATCCGGCCAACCTCGCCGAAGCCCAGGCGCATGTGCGGGCCATCCAGACGGCCAGCGAGACGGTCCTGGCGGACCTGCTGGCCGACCCGCGCCTGCGCGGCAAGCCGGACGAGCCGCTCACCCGCCTGGACCAGTACCGCCGCCTGCAGCAGCGCCAGGCGCACGCGCCGGCTTCTGGCGCGGACAACACCGATTTCCTGCGCGAAAGCCGCATCGTGGTCCGGCTGGAGCACGACCCCGAACTGCACATGGACCGCGCCATCGAGCTGATAAACCGGACCAACCAGCTCAACTACACGAAGGCGCGGCTGCCAGAAGATCGTCCGGCGGCGCGCGCCGAACTGATGCGGCTGTTGCGCGGCTTCGACAGGCAGTTCGGCATCCTGCACGTCCAAGACCGCTACGGCGACCACGGCTGGTGCGGCCTCTACGTCCTGCAGACCGGCGTGGACGGGCTGCGGCTGCTACAATTCTGCTTCTCCTGCCGCATCCTGAACATGGGGATCGAGACCTGGCTCTACCGGCGACTTGGCCGTCCGGATTTGCGGGTACGCGGCGAGGTGTTGACGGATGTGAAGGCGGACAGCCCGCCAATCGACTGGATCACGCTCGACCACGCGGCGGCATTGCCCACCCCGGAAGACCGCCTGCGCCCGTTCGACTACATCTACGTGCGCGGCGGCTGCGAACTTCTGGCGCTCTCGCACTACTTCAAGGATGTGGCACTCCGCGAGATTGCCGACATCAACCTGATACGAAACGACAGGCCGGTCCGGCTGGACCACTCCGTGTTCATACAGCACGCGCTGACGGGGTTACCCCCAGCCGCACGCGCCGATGTGGAGGCCGTGGGGTTTAAGGAGGCTGATTTCTCGCCGGAACTGCTCAGGCTGCCGGACGAGGGGCATGGTTTGTGGCTGCTCAGCCTGTGGGGCGACGCGAGCACGATCCTGTACCGCCATGATGAGACCGGGATCTGTTTGCCTGTGCGCCGGAACCGCACACCCCAGAAGGGAACCACGCCGGCCTATGATCTGACGAAGGCGGAGCCCTCGGAGCATCCCGGCGACGAGACGCTGATAGCGACGGTAAAACGGGCCTTCTCGTTTGCGGGCGCCATACCCGAAGCCGAATTCAGGAAGAACTTGCGCCTTCTTCTAGGCCGGCTAAGGCCGCCCACAAAAGCGTTCATCCTGCTGGCAAACGACTCGCTGAACGGCGACCCGCGACAGCAGGACACCAAGGGGCGCTTCGTCCAATTGAACACCATTGTGGTCGAGGAGGCGAGCGCCGTAGCCGGTGTTACAGTCGTCAACACACGCGCGTTTATCGCCGGGCCTGACGAGATACACGACGTGCTGCACTTCAACCGCGCGGTGTATTTCCGCATTTTCCAGCACATCACCGCCCTGCTTTCCACGGCATGATACAATGGTCTTGCGGCTGCCCCGCAGCGCAAGCGGTCATTTTCTGCACCAGGATCAAACCTGCCTTAGGTCAGCTGGCAATGCAGCGCATGACCGGGTGAAAGCAAAACTCTTCTGCGTCTTTGCTAAGACAGGCGCTTGCTTTCCTGCTCGTAATCTCTGCCCAGATTGACACCCGCCCCCACCTCAGCGACCCATGCGTCCATTCACCTCAGGACGCATTGACCGATGAACAGACGCATCCTAGCGGCCACCGCCGCGCTCGGCCTGCTGACAACCCATGCTTATGCCGCAGAGAAATCGCCGGACGCCGCCGGCAACTGGGGCTTCGACCTGGCGGGCATGGACCGCAACGCGGTCCCCGGGAACAACTTCTTCGACTATGCAAACGGCACCGCCGTCAGCCATATCGTCATCCCGCCGGACCGCACCAATTACGGCGCGTTCATCGCCCTGGCGGACCTGTCCGAAAAGCGCGTGCACGACATCCTGGAGCAGGCTTCCGCCAACGTTGCCGACGCGCCCACCAGCGGCATAGGCAAGGCCGGCGCCATGTACAAGGCGTTCATGGACGAGGCGCAGGCCGAGAAGCTCGGCGCCGCGCCGATGAAGCCGGAACTAGCGGAAATCACCGCGCTGAAGACGCCACAGGACTTCGCCGTGCTGCAAGGCCACGCGCAGACGACGTTCCAGGGCTCGTTGTTCTCGATGTCGATAGAGCCGGACGCCAAGGACCCCACCACCTACTCCGTCTCTCTCGGCCAGGCCGGCCTGGGCATGCCGGACCGCGACTATTATCTGGAACGCCAGTTCGCCGACAAGAAAGCGAAATACGCAGCCTACGTGACGCAGATGCTGACCCTCGCCGCCTGGCCCGACCCGTCCGGTGCCGCTGCCAAGGTGGAAGCCTTCGAGCAGAAGATTGCCGAGGTGAGCTGGGCCCGCGCCGACGAGCGCGACCCGGACAAGGTCTACAACCCGATGAGCCTGGACGAGCTGACGAAGACCGCTCCCGGCTTCGACTGGGCAGCGTTCTTCAAGGCGGCCGGGCTCGGCACGCCGGACCGCGTGGTAGTGGAAGAGAAGTCGGCGATCATCAAGATCGCAGCCCTGGTAGGCGTCACCCCGCTCGACACGCTGCAGGCCTGGGCCGCCTTTCACCTGGCCACAAACGCGGCGCCAGTGCTGAACAAGGATTTCGTCACCGCCGAGTTCGACTTTAAAAACAAGCTGCTGCAGGGCCAGCCGGAACAGCGCCCGCGCTGGAAGCGCGCCGTGGTCGCCACCGAAGGCGCACTCGGGGAAGCGGTGGGCGAAGTCTATGTGCAGCACTTCTACCCGCCAGAGGCCCAGGCCAAGATGGAGGCGCTGACCCACGACCTGCGCGCCGCCTTCCGCGTGCGCCTGCAGCACAACAGCTGGATGCAGCCGCAGACGCGCGACCTGGCCGTGGCCAAGCTCGACGCGTTCGACTTCCAGATCGGCAAGCCGAAGAAGTGGCGTGATTACACAACGTTGCAGATCAACGCGCACGACCTGTACGGCGACATGGAGCGCGGCACCGCCTTCGAATGGCAGTTCTGGCTGGGCCATCTCGGCCACCCGGTCGACAAGGACCAGTGGGACATGACCCCGCAGACGGTGAACGCCTACAACAATCCGGTGTTCAACGAGGTGGTGTTCCCCGCCGCCATCCTGCAGCCGCCGTTCTTCAACAAGGATGCCGACCCCGCTATCAACTACGGCGCGATCGGCGGCGTGATCGGCCACGAGATGACGCACGGCTTCGACGATGAAGGACGCAAGTTCAACGCCAAAGGCCAACTGCACGATTGGTGGACCGAAGAGGACGCCAAGCGCTTCGACGCGCTGGGCAAGCGCTTCGGCGCGGAATACGCGGCAATGGACCTCTCCAGCCTTCCCGGCGCGCACATCAACCCCGCCCTCACCATGGGCGAGAACATCGCCGACCTGGGCGGCCTCACTCTGGCGCTGGACGCCTATCACGCCTCGCTGAACGGCCAGCCCGCGCCCGTGCTGAACGGCATGACAGGCGACCAGCGCGTGTTCCTGGGCTGGGCACAGGTGTGGCGCGCCAAGGTCCGTCCGGACTCCGCCCGCCAGCGCCTGGTGATCGATCCGCACTCGCCGCCCGTGGCGCGCGTGAACGGACCTATGGAGAACATCGACGCCTGGTATGCGGCATTCGGGGTCAAGGACGGCGAGAAGCTTTACTTGAAGCCGGAAGACCGCGTGAAGATCTGGTAGGAAACACCGGCGCCTGAGTAGGGTGGGTTGCTCTTCAGCAACCCGACCTGCGGCGATCAAAGCAAGCAAGGCCTTCTTTTCTGAAGAAAAGAAGCAAAAGACTTCTATCTCCCCGCCTGCGCAAAGGCCCGTGCTGGTTCTGCAAAGACGATCGTTGGCAGAACCAGCACCGTCCTTCGTGCAGGCGGGGAAGCAAAAGTTTTTTGCTTCTTTTTTTCAAAAAAGAAGGCCTTGCTTGCTTCCTAATGCGCGCTAGCCCCCTCCGCCCCGATTCCCGTCTGAGACCGCACGTACAACCCCTCGAACCGCGCCGCCTCCACCCGCGCCGACACGGAATCACGCGTCAGCAAGCTCCCCAGCCAGCAACCGAGAAACCCCAGCGGCATGGAGAACAGCGCCGGATTGTCGTACGGGAACACGGCCGCATGAAAGCCCGCCACCTTCACCCAGATGCCAGGGCTCAGCACCGTCAGCACCACCGCCAAGATCAGTCCAAGCCAGCCGCCAAGCACCGCGCCGCTGGTGTTGAAGCCGCGCCAATACATGTTCAGGATCAGCACCGGAAAATTGGCGCTGGCGGCGACAGCGAACGCCAGCCCCACCATATACGCCACGTTCTGCTTCTGGAACGCGAGCCCCAGCCCTATCGCCAGCACGCCCAAGGCGATCGTGGCGATGCGGGAGACGACGACTTCCCGCCCCTCCGTGACGCGCCCGCGCATGATGACGTTGGCGTAGATGTCATGGCTGACCGCGGTAGCCCCCGCGAGCGTCAGCCCCGAGACCACCGCCAGTATGGTGGCGAACGCCACCGCGCTGACGAAACCCTTCAGCACGCCGCCGCCCACCGCATCGGCCAGGAAGATGGCCACCATGTTGCTGTTGCCGGGCGTGATCTTGTACGCCGCGCTCTGCCCAACCATGCTGATGGCCGCGAAGCCGATGATGAACGTCAGGATGTAGAAATACCCGATGAAGCTGGTGGCCCAGAACACCGATTTGCGGGCTTCCTTCGCATCCGACACGGTGAAGAAGCGCATCAATATGTGCGGCAGCCCAGCCGTGCCGAACATCAGCGCGATGCCAAGCGAGATGATGGAGATCGGGTTCTTGAACTGCAGCCCCGGTGAAAGGATGGCCGCCTTTTTCGGGCTGGCCTGCACCGCGGCGTTGAACATGGCGTTCAGGCTGAACCCGAAATGCGCAAGCGCCGCGAACGCGATATACGTAGCGCCCAGCAGCAGCAATATCGCCTTGATGATCTGCACCCAGGTGGTGGCGATCATGCCGCCGAACGTGACGTACAAGATCATCAACACGCCGACGAGTAACACCGCGGTGCTGTAGGGCAGCCCGAACAACAGCTGTATCAGCTGCCCGGCGCCCACCATCTGTGCGATCAGGTAGAACGCCACCACCACCAGGCTGCTGACAGCGGACAGGCTGCGCACCGGCACGGCAGACAGCCGGTAGGCGGTGACATCCGCCATGCTGTATTTGCCCAGGTTGCGCAGCCGTTCAGCCATCAGGAACATGATGATCGGCCAACCCACCAGGAATCCGATGGAATACAGCAGCCCATCGAAGCCGGCCGCGTAAACCATGGCGGAGATACCAAGGAAGGACGCAGCAGACATGAAGTCGCCCGATATGGCCACGCCATTCTGGAAACCGGTGATGCTGCCGCCCGCCGCATAGAAATCCGATGCCGTGCGCGTACGCCGCGCCGCCCAGGCGGTAATGGCCAGCGTAAGCAGTACGAAGCCCGCGAACATGACGATCGCCGTGGTGTCCGTAGCCGACGCAGCCGGCAAGGCAGCCGCCTCTGCGGCCCGCGCGGCAACAGGCGTCAAACCGGCAACAACCGCCAAAAGGACACGCCTCATCGCGCACCCGCTACGATCTGCCTGGTCAACGCATCGAAGCGGCTGTTGGCGCGCAGGACGTAGATGCCCGTGAGCACGATGGCGCTGATTATGACGCCAAGGCCGAGCGGGAAACCGAGTGTCATCGTGCCGGATACCGGCGTGCTCATCACCTTGGGCGCAAACGCCACCAACAGAATGAAACCAAAATAGATGACGAGGATCAACCAGGTCAGTGTCCAGCCGAGCCGGCCGCGTGTGCGCTCGAGCTCCTGGAAAGCGGGCGTGGCGCGCAGGCGTGCGCAGGCTTGGTCGTCCATCGGTTCCCCTTGGCCTGATCCGGCAGCTTTTTCGATGCTGCTCTGGAAAGAGGATGGCAGAACTGGGACGGGCAAAGCAAGAAAGGCCTTCTTTTTTGAAAGAAAGAAGCAAAAAACTTTCATTCCCCCGCCTGCACCGCCATTCGCGCCAGTCCTGCAATACGGGTTGTGGCAGAACCAGCGCGGGCTCTCGAGCAGCAGCAGGGGTCAAAGTTTTTTGCTTCTTTTTTTTCAAAACAGAAGGCCTTGCCTTCTTCCCTACAGAAACCGCAAAGCCACCACCCCAGCAACAAACGCCACGAACACCAACACCAATAACAACCCAAGCCGCGTCTCGATGAACACCCGCGCCCGATCGCCAAAGATCCGCAACGGCACCGCCTCCAGCAGGAAGAACCGCCCCCCGCGCGTGATGATGCAGGCGATCACAAACCTTCCCAAATTGAAATGCGCCGCCCCCGCGGCAATCGTCACCAGCTTGAACGGAATGGGCGTCAGCCCCTTCGCCAATATGGCGACGAAGCCGTACTGCGCGACATAAGCCTTGAACGCCTCATAGGCGTGCTCCGCATGGTAGAAATGCAACAAGGGGCGCGCCGCCACTTCAAACAGCGCGGCGCCGATCCAGTAGCCGAGCAGGCCGCCAAGCACGCTTCCCACCGTGCAGATGCCTGCCAGCCACCAGGCAAGCCGCGGCCGCGCAAGGATCATCGGTATCAGCAGCAGATCCGGCGGCAACGGAAAGAAGCTCGCCTCGGCAAACGCCACGCCGAACAGCCAGGCGGGCGCCGCACGCGTGGCGGAAAGCGCGATCAGGCGGGCATACAGCCGGTGCATCAGGCAGGCCTCCGCCGCCACGCGCATACCGCCAGCAGCAGGCCCAGTGCCGCCGTGCTGCACAGCAACTGGCCGCGCAGGTCCTTCGAGCCAGCCATAGCAACCAGCACGGCAACGATCACCCCAGCCACCGCCCAGCTCAAATAAGGGAACAGCCACATCCTGATCACCAGCCGGCCGGGCTCCGTCCTGTCATAGGCACGCCGCAGCCTCAGTTGCGCGAGTGCTATGAGAAAGTAGTTGAACAGTGCGATGGCGCCGGACGCGCTGACCAGGAAGCTGAACACCACGGTAGGCGACAGCACGGACAGCCCCACCGCAACGTAGCCGAACGCGGCGCCGGCCAGTATGGCCCGCGCCGGCACCTGGCGCGCGTTCAGTGCCACCAGCCAGCGCGGCGCATCGCCCTTCTCCGCCAGCCCGAACAACACGCGCGACGTCACGTAAAGGCCAGAATTCAGGCAGGACAGCACCGCGGTGAGGACCACCAGGTTCATGATCGTCTCCGCGCCCGGTATGCCGATGACGCCGAGCGCCCGGGCAAACGGCGAGACGCCCGGCTGGATGGCGTCCCACGGCACGACGGCCACGATCAGCGTGATCGACAACATGTAGAACAGCAAGATGCGCACCGCCACCGTGCTGGTCAGCCGTGCAATCGCGCGCGCCGGCTCGGCGGATTCCACGGCGGCGATGGTGACGATCTCCGCCCCCACGAAGGCGAAGATGACGCTGGTGACGCCCGCCACCACCGATAACGGTCCGAACGGCGCAAACCCGCGATGCGCCACCATGTTGCCGAATCCCCCTGCCCCGGGCGGCGCGCCCAGTCCCACTGTGTAGGCGCCGGCAATCGCAATGAACACCACGATGGCCGCCACCTTGATGGAGGAGAACCAGAACTCGAACTCGCCAAACGAGCGCGCGGACATCAGGTTGACCGCCGTCATCACCGCCAGCAGCGCCAGCGCCAGCGCCCAGGGCGGCACCGCCACCCACTGGTGCAGTATCTGCCCGCCGGCGATCGCCTCGATCGGCACCACAATCACCCAGAAATACCAGTAGAGCCAGCCGCTGGTGAACCCCGCCCAGTTGCCGAAAGCCAGCCTGGCGAACTCCGTGAACGAGCCCACGCCGGGATTGGCCGCCGCCAGCTCGCTCAGCATGCGCATCACGCACAGTATCACCAGCCCGGCCAGCCCGTAGCTGACGATGGCCGCCGGCCCGATGGTGGAGATGGCCGTGGAGCTGCCTACGAACAGGCCGGCGCCGATGATGCCGCCCACGGTGATCATCGCCACGTGGCGGGTGCGCAGGGTGCGGCCTAGCGTGACGGTGGATGGGGCGGTCATGCGGCGGCTCCGGCTGCTGAGGCTGGTGCCTGCTTGGACTGGGGCGGCGGCGGCGGCAAGGTGAGCAAGGCCTTCTTTTTTGAGAAAAAGAAGCAAAAAACTTTTGCTCCGCTGTCGCGCGGCTGTTGCGGCACCCGCCTCTCCGGACCGGGCACTAACCGCTGAAACTGAGTGGCCGCGCGGAACGGTGGCGCCATGCCGCCGTTACCGCGGCACATTCTAGGAGATGCATAATGTCCGCACCTGACAGCCTGGCCGAAATTTACGGCGACGAGATGAAGGACCTGTGGTCCGCCAACGACCAGATGACACGCGCCGTGAAGACCATGGCGGAAAAGGCGCACGACCCGAAGCTGAAGGACATGCTGGAGAAGTCCATCGCCGGCATCAACAAGCATGCCGACACGCTGAAGGAGCTGCTCAGCGACAGCGGCGAGGAAGTGGAAAAGGAGCATTGCAAGGGCATGGAAGGGCTGGTCAAGGAAGCCCTGAAGCACTCCGTGAAGGAAGCCCCGGAAGACGGCGAACTGCGTGACATCGCGATCATCGCGCAATACCAGCGTATGTCGCATTACGGCATCGCCGGCTTCGGCTCTGCCGCGGCTTACGCCTCCGCCTTGGGCAAGAAGGACCATGTCACGAAGCTCAAGGGCATCGTCAGCGAGATCTATCAGGGCGACGAGTATGCCAGCAAGCTTGGCGAGAAGACGGCCAAGATCGCTTCGAAGGAGTAAGCAAGGCCTTCTTTTTTGAAAAAAAGAAGCAAAAAACTTTTGCGCCGCTGTCGCGGACTCACCTGAGACAGGTCAGTCCTCGGCCGCGGTTCTTATTTCCTGCTCATGCAGGCAAACTGGCCAAACTTGTAGAGCTTCGCCGCGACACGGCCCGGCCACGCACCGTCCTGTGGCCATCTCAAACAATGCGCCGTGCCACGAGCAGGCAATAAGGTCGCCATGCGGCGTCAAGTAGTCATCGAGTGTCTGCGCCAACGGCAGGCCCATGTGCGGACAACGGTCAACATAGCCGGCAACCAAGCCGCCACGCCGAACCACGAATCCATGAAACCGCCCGGCCCGTAGCTGAATGACGAAGTTTCGTGCGCCCGGATCGTAGATCTCGTCGAGCCTGCAAAGCCGTATGCCTGCCGGCGTCGTAACCAGCCGTTGCACGTCACTCAACGAAAGCGGACCTCACAACAACACGCACGCGAAACAGACAAAAGTTTTTTGGTTCTTTTTTCAAGAAAGAACCGCTTTCCTCCTCACGTCCCCACCGAAGCCTTAACAAACCCAGACCAGCAATCGTCATAATCCAGCTGCATCAACGGCGTCTCCACCGCAAACCGCGTAGGCCGTATGACCGCACTGGTCTCAAGCATGAACGCCATCGTGTTCTCAATCTTGTGCGGTTTCAGCTCGGCCTTGCTCGCCGCGGCATGACTGGCCTGGTCCGGCCCATGCCCGGACATCTGGTTGTGCAACGAAGCCCCACCCGGCGCGAACCCGCCTGCTTTCGCATCGTAGGCGCCATGTATCAGCCCCATGAACTCGCTCATCACGTTGCGGTGGAACCACGGCGGCCGGAACGTGTCTTCCGCCACCATCCAGCGCGGCGGGAAGATGACGAAATCGCAGTTCGCCCGGCCAGGCGTGTCGGTGGGGCTCGTCAACACGGTGAATATC
>CAXTJZ010000029.1:21994-25350 GCA_964244695.1 uncultured Acetobacteraceae bacterium | reverse complement strand
AGAGGGGGAGGGGGGGGGGGGTGGGGGCGGGTGGGGGGGGGGGGGGGGGGGGGGGGGGGGGGAGTTGGGGGGGGGGGGGGGGGGTTGTGGGGTGGGGTGGGATTGGTCGTGGGCGGCCAAGGCGCGGGCGGCGGCGGCTCGGGCTAGGGCCATGCCGAGGTCACGCAGTTCCAGGCAGTCGGCGAGGTTTTCGGCTCGGTGGGCTGCTTGGGCAAGGTCGGTTGGATGGGGCGAGATGGCGTTCAGGGTGGGTTTGCGCCTGGTTGGGGATTGGGGGAACGTTTGTAGAACTCGGGGGTGGGGCTGGGCAAGCGATGTTTGGCGGTGTGTAGCGGTGGCCGGGATGGGTTAGGCCTAGTTGCGGGCTGGATATTGTGGCTTCGCGTGCGGTGCAGATGGTGTTTGTTGGTTCGGTTGAGCGCTGTTTCTTTGCGAGCAGTCTCTGCGCGGTGCCGGTTGAAGGGCATTGCGGTTGCGGTGTGCGGCGGGTTTACGGAATGCGCTGCCGCGCGTCACGATCGCGCAGGTTGGGCGGGTAAGAGCATCTGGGCGAAACAGCGCGGGATGTGGCTGTTGCTGTCTTGCATTTGTTGCAGGCGGGTGATTCAGACGCGGGACGAGAGTGGACGCGGTTGGGAGCAAAGTTTTTTGCTTCTTTTTTTCAAAAAAGAAGGCCTTGCTTGCTTTGGGAGCGGCAGATGATCGACTGGAAGATTGGCGAGAATGTGCCTTGGTCGGTTTCCTGGACCAGGGAGGATTCTTACGACCTGCACGCTTCCTCGGATTTTCCGGGGTTTGTGGATTTGGTGCAGGTGCAGCGGCCTGGGGAGGGGTCACCGAAGTTTGCGGCGGTGCATGTGACAAGGCAGCGGGTGGGGATGATGGGGCAGCTTTGCCATGTTTGCGGGCGGAAGACGGTGCGGGGGGATCGGTATTTGTTTCCGGTGGAGTCTGGCGGGTTTGTGAGGGTGGGGGAGACGATGCGGTATGCGGGGAGCGTGCCGCCGGTGCATTTGCGTTGCGGGGTTAAGGCGCGGGCGTTGTGTCCGCATTTGAGCCATGCTTTGGCGGAGCCGGTGGCGTTTCCTTCGGAGGAGAGCCAGGTGGTGCCTCGGCCTGGGGTGCCGCCGGAGATGGAGCCGTTGGCGCGGACGTTGCCGCAGGGGGTGCGGATCGTTTTCAGTTGTTTGCGGGTTTATGGGCCGCGGTTCAGCCGGGTTGTTGAGGGGATGCGTCGGGCGCGTGGGGGGCGGATGGCGGAGGAGTGGGCTGGGTTTACGGGGTGAGGTGGAAGGAGAACGTTTGGGAGTGGTGGTTCAGTATGGGAGGGCGTTGGCGGGAAGTGGTGCGCACGCGTCGTGGTCTTTAGCGAACGTGTAGGTGGTAGCGCGGTCATGTTGGCGATAGCACAAGCGATAGTTGTGAGCGTTGGCATGACTTTGGACGAAGGGGCCGGAAAATGCGAAGCAGATCACCCTGGCTGTTGTGCCGATTATGAACACGAGCCATTCGGCGGTTTGCGGCATTCGGTAGCTGCGAAGCATGGCGATAAAGCTGGAAAGTCGGATAGCGTATAAGCCTAGGCCGCCGATCAACGCGAAATCATCGCGTTCTACAGTTGCGGTGGGGCTGCCGGTTCTGAGGGGGCTTAAGTCACTGTAGCCTAAATAGGCCACTGCGATCAGGGCAAGCAGAACTAGTTCTGCGATGTATTGGTTATAGTCGGTGGGTTTTAGGCGTTTGCCGATAATTTTTGTGGTGGTCAGGAAAGACATTTCAGAGGCCATACCAAGTGGATAGGCTTTCCGACTGCATCATCTGGGCAGTTGAGGCGAAGAAGCGGTCGACTTTGTAGAAGTCGGCCTTGATGGCGGTGCCGGCTTCGCGTCCGAGCTGGGCAGCCTGGTGCCCGGCGTTGACGGCTGCCTGTTTGATGACGGGAATCTCGCGGCCTAGCTCCTGCTCGTAGGACATCATCCGCGCGCGCAGGCGTTCAGTAAGGTGGTATCTGTTATCCAGGTTTGTGAGCAGCATGCCCATCAGGAAGCCTGCGCCGACCACGACTATAAAGGTGATGACGACGGGAGCGCCGAAGGCGGCTGCCACGAACACTCCGGCTTCCACGCCGACTGCGGTCGAGACAACGGCCTGGAGTACGTCACTGCCGATACGCACACCGAGGCTGGCAAGCGAGAAGTGGTCTGACGTGCACTCCATGGCGATGTCTAGGGCGATGAAGGCGATTATGGCGACCTTGGTGCCTTTTGCTGCATCCTCGATGATGTCTTTGGTGCCGACGACGAAGCATTTTACCTTGGCGTTTTCGGCGAGGTAGCGGGTGCCTTTCAGGTCAGGGCGGAGCCGCTGATTGCCTTTGAAGATGATGTATTTCTTGCCTTTGACTTCCTTGATGTAAGCGTTGCCCAGGATGCCTAGCAGCTTGACCTGCTTGGCTATCTTGTCGCCGGCCTGGATAAGCTGGAACAGGGCCACGGCGTCTGCGTCGATGAAGCCTTTCAGCCACTCATTTGCTTCTAGAGTCATTCTAACCCCTTCCTTGAGCTTCTTGACTTGCTCGAGGAGTTCTTCGGCATCCCAAACGTAGAGTTCATGGGAGTCTGCGTTGGCGAGGTCTGGCATGATGGGTGCTCGTTGGGTTTCGATGCCAGGATTATGGCATGAGGTTGTTTCGGGTGGCCAGGATGTTTCGGAGGCGGCGGTGAGCGGTGGAGAATTGGAGGCCGTGCGGGCGGAGGTGGCGGAGAGGCGGCGTGTTCTGGGGGCGTTGCGGGCGGAGCGGGGTGGGGCGTGGGAGAATTTCGAGCATGCGCTGGATTTGGAGCTGACGTTTACCTCCAACGCGATCGAGGGGAATACGCTTACGGGTATGGAGACCACGTTGGTGGTGGAAAAGGGGTTGACGATCGGCGGCAAGCCGTTGCGGGACCATCTGGAGGCGATCGATCATTTCGAGGCGCTGGGGTATGTGCGGCGGCTGGCGCGGGAGTGGCGGGCGCTCGGCGAACTGGATGTGTGGAATTTGCATCGGCTGATGTTGTTGCGGTCGGCGCCGGAGATTGCGGGGCGGTATGCGGATCAGGGGCGGTATGTGCTGACGGGGGCGGGGCGGCAGGCGTTTCCCTCGCCGGCGGAGGTGCCGGCTTTGATGGGTGCGTTGCGGAGTGGCTGGGGGGCGTGGGGGGATGGGCCGGATGCGGCGTTTTTGGCGCATTTGCGGCTGGTGAAGATACATCCGTTCAATGACGGGAATGGCCGGGTGGCGCGGCTGTTGATGAACTTGCTGTGGTTGCGCGGGGGGTATGTGCCGGTTGTGGTTCGGCCGGAGGGTCGGGTGG
>CAXTJZ010000029.1:0-21984 GCA_964244695.1 uncultured Acetobacteraceae bacterium | reverse complement strand
GGTGGGGTATGTGGGGGCGTTGGGGGGGGCGGGGGAGGATGATGGGGCGTTTCGGTTGTTGTTGTGGCGGCGGTTGGCGGTGGGATTGGGGGAGGCGATTGGGGTAGGTGCCGCGCGGTGACGTTGATGATTGAGGGAGGTGTGTAACCGTATAAATTGAGCGGATTGTGCAGGATGGGCGCGAGCGGGTGGTAATGGAACGAAGTGCGTAAGAGGACCTGGTGGATGCGCGCCATACGCAAACCACGTGAGGGCTTTTGATAACTAGAGAGTTCTGAAATGCGGGTCCAAATATCGGCGGCCAAGCCGATTGAACCATAAGTGCCGCTTGCCCTGGATCATGCAAAGTCAACAACAAGACCGGCAACAACGAAGTTCTCATTTTGCGTATATGCTGGAAATACTACGTCGAGCATAGGAACAGGCTCGCCTTTGAGCCACGTCATTGCACTTCCACTAGTTGTTTTCCGCTTCCCCTTTTGAAATATGTCTTTATAACGTGCTGGTGATATACCAAGGAAGGGAATGAAAGCAACTTTGCTGGTTGAGATTTCTTCGATCTCAATTTCGTTTTGGTGAAGATCTTTTGCGCGACTCTTTGGATATGGCTCCATGTATACAACCTGACGTATGCCTGCAGCCAAGATATGTTTTGTGCAATTATGGCAGGGAAAGGTTGTGCAGAACAGAACTGCACCTTTAGTGCTTCGGCCGAGCCGAGCAGCGTCGCAAATTGCGCACATCTCAGCATGAACAACCCTGCCGTACTCGGTCAAATCCATTATTAACGCGTTTGAAAGCGGCCCCGCCTTTGATCCGTCACTTGAACTACGCTTTGTGGCTGCTTCTACCATCTCGGAGATTGAGCCAATCTCAGTAATACTTTTCGCCAGATAATCGGCGTTTTGTAATTTTGTAAACAAATCTCGGAGGATTTCGTTCTTCAGCTGTTCATTGGGATCATGCCCAATTTTGACGTCGCGAAAGTCAGGCTTCTCCAAGTCCCAGTAAGTTCCTCCAAACGATTTTGGCACCTCGTTACAACCTTGCGAAACAATTTCACCCTCGTTCGTAAAGATAGCCGCGCCGACTTGTCGAGATAGATCGGAGGAGCGTAGCGATGCAGATTTTGCAGCGTACATGCCGTACTCTGATTTGGAGGGCGCGATGTCAGTTCTGCCAAAAAACGCCTGAATAAAACGCTCCGTCATTTGCTCGGTATCTGTTTTATCCATTCCTCCAACAAACACATCCGCCATATGAAACGTATCGCGTAGATGTTGACCGAATGCGTCTGACGTCTCGTCCGCATCTCTTTCAATGAGATCACGAGCAAGTTTTTCGATTTCGCTAGACGACTTTTCGGCCGAGAGGTAACGGCGTATTTGCTCAGTAATCCGGGACGCTCTGGCGCCGACTGACCCATGCGCTGAAACGAGCAAGAACTGTTTTCCGTACACCTGCCTAAGTAAACTCACTTCTTGTGGACGTTTCAGTTGCCTCACAATGTATGCGACGCCGTCGGGAACCTGCTTCTCAGCCCCGGTAATCGAGTTGCGCTCCCTTTGGATTGCTCGGATCGCTAACCGAGCAAGAAAAGCGGCGTCATCGGATTTTCTGCAGAGCTCGGTCGCGTAGTCCATCTTGTACTTTACGTCAGAGAAATAGTCGATCCCGCCTCGGGTCGCCACCTTGGCAGGAAAAGACATCATCTCAACAGTGAGCTTTATCGGGCGAATTCTGTAATTTACGGCTCGTAGCGAATTAGCCAGGCTGTCTTCCAGCCAAGATATTTGAACACCTATGGGACCTGCGACTCCAATGACCAATTCTGGCTGACGTAGCGAACGGAGATGGTCAATCAACAGTCGGAATCCTTTTTTACTAACTTGCGTTTAAGAAGGAAACACTGGTGTCGTTTAAGAAGGAAACACTGGTGTGTAAGTGGTCACCGTAGTAAATTTCGACGTGCCCGAGTCAAGCCTTGGTCACAGTCCGCAGTGGAGAAAAGTCGAATGTCCGATTGGGAAACCGACCGACAACTAGAGATAGAGCAACTCAAAATGCTTGCTGCAGATTTGGCGGTATACCTTCGGCTTTCGGTCGTCCCGAATAAAGAGAAAGAGCGGCTGTTTGCGGCAAACCCGCCTACCGCACTGCATTCAGAAACCGACTAAACTTAGTTTTGAGTTTGCTCGTCGAGACAAATTAATCATGTTACTTTTAATGTAACTGGTCTGAATATGGGGTCTGGGGCCGACTGGCCCCAGCGGGGTCGAGGGGCAGAGCCCCTCGCCTTGCCTTCCGCTCAGCGCGGCGTCACTCAGCCGCAATGGCGCCGTAGCCGAGTTCGGCCTTCGTCTCCAGGAACTCGCCGAATGCCAGGTCGCCCCACTCGCGGCCGTTGCCGCTTTGTTTGTAGCCGCCGAAGGGGGCCATGATGTCCGTGCTGGCGCCGTTTATGTTGACCTGACCGGCGCGGAGTTGGCGGGCGACCTGGCGGAGCTGGGCGGGGTCGCGGCCCTGGACGTAGGCGGCGAGGCCGTAGGGGGTGTCGTTGGCGGTGGTGATGGCTTCCTCGATGGTGTCGTAGCCCAGGATGGTGAGGACGGGGCCGAAGATCTCCTCGCGGGCGATGGTCATGTCGTTGGTGACGTTGGCGAAGACGGTAGGCTTTACGTAGTAGCCGGTCTCCAGGCCTTCGGGGCGGCCGGGGCCGCCGGCGACCAGGGTGGCGCCTTCCGCGATGCCTTTGTTGATGAGGCCCTGGATCTTGTTCCACTGGGTTTCGCTGACGACAGGGCCTAGCTCGGCGTTGCCGTTGGGGTCACCGACGGTGGTGGCTTCGGCGGCGGTGCGGGCGATGGCGATGACATCTTCCATGATCGTGTGGGGGGCGAGCATGCGGGTGGGCGCGTTGCAGGACTGGCCGCTGTTCTGCATGACGTTCTTGACGCCGCTGGTGACGGCGCGTTTGAGGTCGGCGTCGGCGAGGATGATGTTGGGGGATTTGCCGCCGAGCTCCTGGTGGACGCGCTTGACGGTGGGGGCGGCGGCGCGGGCGACCTCGATGCCGGCGCGTGTGCTGCCGGTGAAGCTGACCAGGTCGATGTCCGGGTGGCTGCTTATGGCGGCGCCGACGCCCGGGCCGTCACCGTTGACCAGGTTGAAGACGCCTGGGGGCACGCCGGCTTCGTGGAGGATTTCGGCGAGGATGTAGGCGCTGAAGGGGGCGATCTCGCTGGGCTTGAGCACCATGGTGCAGCCGGTGGCGAGCGCGGGAGCGACCTTGCAGGCGATCTGGTTGATGGGCCAGTTCCATGGGGTGATGAAGCCGCAGACGCCGATGGGCTCGCGGGCGATCAGCGTGGTGCCGCGCATCTCCTCGAAGACGTAGCTGGCCAGGATGGCCTGGGCGGCCTGGAAGTGGCCGATGCCTATGGCGGCCTGGGCGTTCTGCGACAGGCTGGTGGGGGCGCCCATCTCTTCGGTGATGGCGGCGGCCATGTCGTTGTAGCGGGCCTTGTAGGCGTCGATGATGCGGCCGAGGAGGGCCAGGCGGTCTTCGCGGGTGGTCTGGCTGAAGGTGGAAAAGGCCGTGCGGGCGGCGGTGACGGCGGCGTCCACGTCGGCCTGGGCGCCCAGGGTGATGGTGCCGCAGGGTTTTTCGGTGGCGGGGTTGATGACAGGAAGCGGGTTGGCGGCGGCGGGGGGGACCCAGGCACCGTTGATGTAGAAGTTGGTGTAATCGCGCATGTTGGGGCTCCCTGGCCTGGTTGTTGGGCGGGACGGTAAGGGTTTTGCAGGAAGTAAGAAAGCAAGCAGTCCTTTTTTGAAAAAAGGACCAAAAAACTTTTGCTTCCTGTCGGCGGTTGCTGAAACGTTCGCCGACAGGGAGCAGAAGTTTTTTGCTTCTTTTTTTCAAAAAAGAAGGCCTTGCCTTTACCCTGCCCTGTCACGCGCGTATCCCGCCCGGCTCACGGGTCTGTGCGGGGGTGACGAGTGGCGGATGAGGACACCAAGGTCGGCGGGATCGCGGTCGAGCGGCTGCGCAGTCTGATCGAGCGGATCGAGCGGCTGGAGGAAGAGCGCAAGGCGCTGGGCAACGACATCAAGGACATCTACGGCGAGGCGAAGTCGGCGGGGTTCGACGTGAAGGTGCTGCGCACGATCATCCGGCTGCGCAAGCAGGAGCCGGCGGAGATCGAGGAGCAGGAGACGCTGCTGGACGTGTATCGGCGCGCGCTGGGTATGTGAGCTAGCGGGGCGCGGCGGCGGCCACGGTCTTGTCCAGGAACGCCAGCGTTTCGGTGTCGGCGCCGAGGGACCAGAGGTTGGTGTGGGTGCCGTTGGGGGCGGACCAGAACTGCTTGGGCTGCGGGGCGGCGGCGAAGAGTTTCTGGCCGAGGTCCGGCGGGACGATGGTGTCGCGCGCGCCCTGGAGGACGAGGAGGGGGCAGCGTAGGCGGGCGATGGGGCGGAGCTGGTTGAAGGGGTCTCGCAGCAGCCAGGCCACGGGGATGTAGGGGAAGCGGCGCTGGGCGATGGCCGTGATGCTGGTGAACGGGGATTCCAGGACCAGGCCGGCGAGGGTGCGGCCGGCGGCGGTGCGTGTGGCGACGGCGGTGCCGATGGATTCGCCGTAGATGGCGGTCCGGACGTGGGGGATGGCCTGGTGGTCCAGGAAGGCCATGGCGGCTTCGGCCGTGGCGGTGAAGGCGGCCTCGCTGGGGTGGCCCGGGTTGCCGCCATAGCCGGGGTATTCGGGGAGCAGCACGCCCCAGCCGGCGGCGGCGAAGCGGCGCAGTCGGTCGGTGCGGTCGGCCAGGTTGCCGCCGTTGCCGTGGAAGTAGGCGAGGACGGGGCCGTCCGGGCGCGGGGGAAGATACCAGGCGAGCAGGTTGCCGTAGGGGCTCGGTAGGGCAACGGCCTGCAGGTTGGGGATGCCTGTCTCGGCGGCGGACGGGCGGTGCGTGTCCGGCACGAAGAGGAAGCTGCGCTGGGTGGCGTATAGGGTGGCGGCGATAGCGATGTAGATCAGACAGGCGGTTGCCAGCAGTATTCGGATGATCATGGGAGGAAGAAAGCAAGTAGTCCTTTTTTGAAAAAAAGGACCAAAAAACTTTTACTTCCCCGCATCTGCAGCGTTCGTGTGCCTCTCGAAGCAGCGCGGCTGTGGACACAGCGTGGGAGTAAAAGTTTTTTGCTTCTCTTTTTCAAAAAAGAAGGCCTTCCTTCCTGCGGCCTTTGACGCGCAACGATGCACCCTTACATGTTCCCCGGTTGCCTGAAGGACCCCTGCCCCATGACTCACCACGCCCCCGAGGGCTCCGTTGCCGTCCCCCCTGCCCCGCCGGCGCAGGATCTGCCGAGCTGGAACCTGGCCGATTTGTACGAAGCGCCGGACAGCGCGCAGATCACCAAGGACCTCGACGCGGCGGAGAAGCGGGCGCTGGCGTTCTCGGACGGGTTTGCCGGCAAGCTGGCGGGCCTGGGCCGGCGGGAGCTGGCCGCTGCCATGGACGTTTTCCAGGCGATCGACGAGACGCTGGGACGGGTGATGAGCTACGCGCAGTTGCTGTTCAGCGCGGACAGCACGAACGCCGCGGCGGGGCAGTTCTACCAGTCGATGATGGAGCGGTGCACGGCGATCAGCGCGCACGTGCTGTTCTTCCGGCTGGAGCTGAACAAGATCGAGGATGGGGTGCTGGAGGCGAAGCTGGCCGACCCGGCGTTTGCGAAGTGGCGGCCGTACCTGCGGGATTTGCGGGTTTGGCGTAAGCATCAGTTGAGCGACGAGCTTGAGCGGTTCGTGCATGACCGTGAGGTGACGGGGCGCAGCGCCTGGAGCCGGTTGTTCGACGAGACCGTGGCGGGGATGCGGGTGCCGTTCGGCGGCGAGCAGCTTACGGTCAATGCCGTGCTGAACAAATTGTCCGATCCGGACAGGGAGGTTCGGCAAGCAGCCGCGGCGGCGATCGGACAGGCGTTCGAGGAGCGTGGCAAGCTGTTCTCGCTGATCACGAACACGTTGGCCAAGGACAAGGAGATTGTTGACACCTGGCGGCAGTTGCCGCGGCCGGGCAGCGACAGGAACCTTTCCAACGTGGTGGAGGATGAGGTTGTCGATGCGCTGGTGACGGCGGTGGTGGGGGATTTCCCGCGGCTTTCGCACCGGTATTACAAGCTGAAAGCAAAGTGGCTGGGGCTGGAGCGCCTGCAGCATTGGGATCGCAACGCGCCGCTGCCTGGGGATGACGACAGGCGGATTGGCTGGGGCGAGGCGGAAACTACTGTTCTAGGTGCTTACGGGAAGTTCGATCCTGAGCTTTCGGCGGTTGGCAAGCGGTTTTTCGATAACAACTGGATCGATGCGGCGTTGCGCGACGGCAAGTCGGGCGGGGCGTTTGCACATCCGACCGTGCCCAGCGTGCATCCTTACATCCTGATGAACTTTCATGGACGCACGCGCGACGTGATGACGCTGGCGCATGAGCTGGGGCATGGGGTGCACCAGGTGCTGGCGGGCGAGCAGGGCTATCTGATGAGCGGCACGCCGCTGACCTTGGCCGAGACGGCCAGCGTGTTCGGCGAGATGCTGACGTTCCGGGCGTTGCTGGACGCCGAGACCGATCCGGCGCGTCGGCGGCTGATGCTGGCGGGCAAGGTTGAGGACATGTTGAACACGGTGGTGCGCCAGATCGCGTTCTACCGGTTCGAGACGCTGCTGCATGACGAGCGGCGGTCCGGCGAGCTGCTGCCTGAGCGCATCGGCGAGATCTGGCTACAGGTGCAGACGGAGAGCCTGGGGCCGGCTTTCGAGTTCACGCCGGAATACAGCGTGTTCTGGGCATACGTGCCGCATTTCGTGCATTCGCCGTTCTATGTTTACGCCTACGCGTTCGGCGATTGCCTGGTGAACGCGCTGTATGACATGTTCCAGTCTGGACATCCCGGGTTCCAGGCCAAGTATCGGGAGATGCTTCGCGCGGGAGGAACCAAGGTGCACAAGGATCTGTTGGCGCCGTTCGGGCTGGATGCGTCCGACCCTGCGTTCTGGCGGCGCGGGCTGGATGTGATTTCCGGCTTCATCGACGAGCTGGAAGCGGGCGAGGATGTCTGAGCCACAGACACCGCCAGGCGGCGTTGGCAATCCCAATCTTTTCGGCGAGATAAAGCGGTTTGCCCGCACGTCCGGCGCGGTAGGCGGTATTGCGGCGCGGTTTGCCGGGCAGCGCGTGTTCGGGATGAAGACGGGCGGGGCCGCGCATGCCGAGGATCTGAAGGCCATACTCGGCGGGCTGAAAGGGCCGCTGATGAAGGTTGCGCAGTTTCTCTCGACGATTCCGGATGCGCTGCCGCCGGAATATGCGGCGGAGCTGGCGCAGTTGCAGGCCAACGCGCCGCCGATGGGCTGGGCGTTCGTGCGCCGGCGGATGACGACGGAACTGGGCGCCGGGTGGGAATCGCGGTTTTCCGAGTTCGGGCGCGAGGCGGCGGCCGCGGCTAGCCTGGGCCAGGTGCACCGCGCGCGGCTTAACGACGGGCGCGAGGTTGCTTGCAAGCTGCAATATCCGGACATGCCCAGCGTGGTTGAGGCGGATCTGCGGCAGGTGCGGCTGGCACTGTCCTTGTACCATCGCGTGGATAACGCGTTGCAGAACGAGGACATCTATACGGAGCTGTCCGAGCGGCTGCGCGAGGAGCTGGATTACGTGCGCGAGGCCGCACAGATGCGGCTGTACGGCCTGATGCTCAAGGACGTGGCGGCGGCGACTGTGCCGGAGCCGGTGATGGAGGCGACGACCGCGCGGCTGCTGACGATGACCTGGCTGCCCGGGCGCGGGTTGCAGAGCGTGGTGGACACCGACCCGCCGCTGGAAGTGCGCAACGAGATCGCGCAATCCCTGTTCACCGCATGGTATACGCCGCTGTATCGGTTCGGCGTGATACATGGCGACCCGCATCTGGGGAATTACCAGGTGCGAGCGGACAACGGAATCAACCTGCTGGATTTTGGCGCCATCCGTGTGTTCCGGCCGCATTTCCTGCGCGGCGTGATCGATCTGTTCGAAGCGACGCGCGATGGGGACGAGGACAAGGCGATCCACGCCTATGAAGGCTGGGGTTTTACCGGGATTTCGCGCGAGAAGGCGGAGGTTTTGAACCAGTGGGCGCGTTTCTTGTACGAGCCGCTGATTCAGGACAGAGTGCGAAGTATTCAGGAGAGCAATGATCCGCAATATGGGCGTGAGGTCGCCCAGAAGGTTCATGCCGGGCTGCAGCGGACCGGCGGGGTTAAGCCGCCGCGGGAGTTCGTGTTGATGGACCGCTCGGCGGTTGGGCTGGGATCGGTGTTCTTGCGGCTGGGCGCCAAGCTTAACTGGCACCGCATGTTCCATGAGCTAATAGAAGGGTTTGACGAGCAGGCTTTGGCGGCGAGGCAGGCGGCGGCACTTGCGGAGGCTGGGGTGCCGGCGGCTTTGTAAGGCGTAGCAGGGAAGCCTGTTTTTCTGAAGAGATAAGCAGACCTTGTTCCGCGTTAGCAGCCGGTTGACACCGTTGGATGACGCACTGGAAAAAGTTTTTTGCCCGTTTCCTTAAGAAAGAGGACTCTACTTCTCAGGGCGCACCTGATTACCGATAAAGGAGGAAGGTCTCTTTTTGTGAGACAGAAGCAATAGGCTTTGTCGGTTGCTGTGCCGTACTATGGTCTGAGAAGAGGCCTTTGCGCGAGCGTTAGGAAGTCGTTCTGAAAAGAAGCCTCGTTCTTCTTCTCAGAACGCCCGTCTCTTACGATCGCTAATCTGCCAGATCATCGGCGTGAAGATCAGCTGCATGGCAAGTGCCATCTTGCCGCCAGGGCAAACGATGGTATTGGCGCGCGACATGAAGCCGTCTTTCAGCATCGAAAGAAGGTAGGGAAAGTCGATACCCTTCGGGTCGCGGAACCGTATCACCAGCATGCTTTCGTCCGCACTGGGAATGTCGCGTGCGACAAAAGGGTTCGATGTGTCCACGGTCGGGATACGTTGGAAATTCACGTGCGTCTCGGAGAATTGCGGGCAGATGTAGTTCACGTAATCGGGCATGCGTCGTAGGATAGTGTCCACCACCGCCTCGTGGCTATGTCCGCGCGCACGCTTGTCGCGATGCAGCTTCTGTATCCACTCCAGGTTCACGGTAGGCGCCACGCCAATCAGCAGGTCCACCTCGCCGGCGATGTTGACCTTGTCTGTCTTTACGCCGCCGTGGAGGCCTTCATAGAACAGGAGGTCGGTTCCCGGTTCCAGATCATGCCAGGGCGTGAATGTGCCTGGCTTCTGGTTATAGGGCGCGGCTTCTTCCGCGTCGTGCAGGTACTTGCGCGTGCGTCCACTGCCTGTCTTACCATAGTCCCGGAACAGGGACTCCCACCCTTCCAATACGTTGCTCTCTTGACCCAAATGGCGGAAATGGCCGTTACCCGTGCGCTGCTCCTCGGCCATGCGCTCACGCATCTGCACACGGTCAAAGCGGTGGAAAGCGTCGCCCTCGACAACCGCGGCAGTGACGCCTTCCCTGCGAAATATCTGCTGGAACGTCCACATCACCGTGGTGGTGCCTGCGCCTGAGGACCCTGTTATCGCCACGATCGGGTGTTTTGTGGACATCGGTCAGGCCGTCCTGAAGATGCTTCGTTGTCTGAACAGCGGTGATTCGAAATGCATCGATTCGCCGCGGTCATATGCCAAGTGGTAGCCCTGCAGACGCTCCACGTCGGCGACCGCGCCCATGATCAGCGGTACGTGCTGGTGTATGTCTTCGGGCTTCACGTCCAGCACCGGCACCCGGCCGGTGCTGGCGGCACCGCCGGCTTGTTCGATCAGCATGGCGATTGGGTTGGCTTCGGTGAGGAGATGCACGTGACCGAGCTTGCGTGTGTCGCGTGTGTCGCGCGGGTGCAGGAAGACGCCGCCGCGCAAAAGTATTCTGTGTACCTCGGCGACCAGGCTGTCGATCCAGCGGATTGTGCAGTTGCGGCCGTCCGTGCCTGCTCCGTAGGAGGTGTATTCCTGCACGAAGCGGCGTATCGGCGTCTCCCAATGTGGCTCGAGCGCTGCGTCGATGGCGAGTTCGCAGCCTCGTTCGGGTATGCGCATGTTGGGATGCGTCAGCGTATAGGCACCTGCTTCACGGTCCAGCGTGAAGCCGTGCACGCCGGCGCCCAGCGTTATCACCATGGTCGCCACCGGGCCAAACAGCGCGTATCCGGCCGCCACCTGTGCACGTCCTGGTTGGAGAAAATCAGCGCGTGTGGGGTTGTCCGCGCCTTCCGGCGCGCGCAGGACGGAGAATACCGTTCCGACGGTCAGGTTCACGTCTAGGTTGGTGGCGCCGTCCAATGGTGTGAACAGAAGCATGTAGCGGCCGCGCGGGTATTCAGCCGGTATTGCGTGCGGCTCGGCAAGCGCTGCAGACAGGATGCCGCATAATTGGCCGCCCCATTCGCAGGCGCTGAGCATGATCAGGTTTGCGACCTCGGCCAATTTCTTCGGCGGCTCGGCTGGCGTGCTTACTTTTGTTGTCACCAGCGCTCCCTGGCTATCCAGCGCGCCGCGCGCGACCGCGGCACCTATCAGCTTGCCCGCACGCTGGAGATCGTTGAGTAGCGCTGCCAACTCCGGATCGTGCCCGCTGCCGCTCCGGCGCAGATCCTCGATCACAAATTTGCTGAACGTCGTGCGTCTGTAGGGCATGTCGCTTCCTCGGGCCGCCGCGTTTACGGTCTGCTTTTACGTCGCCTCGGCGAAAACGCGGCTTGCCCTGATGTCCGTTCCGGTTATCGTCTGCAGGGCCTCCAGGTCCATTGGCTTGCCGCGTTCGGCAAACAGCCTGTTCGCCTGGCGCAAGCGCGCCCTGTCCAGGGCGTTGCGTATGGAGCGTGCGTTGGAAAACCTCGGTTGCTTAATGCGCCGGCTGATGTACTCCCGTAGCACGTCGTGGGCATCTTCGCTCAGACGGTAATGCATGTTGGCGAGCATGATGTCCGCAATGGAGACCAGTTCTTCCTCGGCGTAATCCGGGAAATCGATGTGGTGGGCGATGCGCGAGGCCATGCCGGGATTGCTGCGGAAGAAGATGTCCATACGGTCCTTGTAGCCCGCAAGGATGACGACGAGGTCGTCACGCCTGTCTTCCATCACCTGCAGCAATATCTCGATGGCTTCCTGACCGTAGTCGCGCTCGTTTTCCGGGCGGTAGAGGTAGTAGGCCTCATCGATGAACAGCACGCCGCCCATTGCTTTTTTCAGCACCTCCTTCGTCTTCGGCGCGGTGTGTCCGATGTATTGGCCGACGAGGTCGTCACGCGAGACCGTCACCACGTGGTTTCGCCGTATGTAGCCCAGACGGTTGAGGATTTCCGCCATGCGCTGTGCCACGGTCGTCTTGCCGGTGCCGGGATTTCCGGTGAAACACATGTGCAGGGAGGGCGGCTCGGCTTGCAGGCCCATGCTGCGCCGTGCACTTTCCACGAGCAGCAGCGCGGCGACCTCGCGTATGCGCGTTTTCACCGGCACCAGTCCCACCAGGTCGCGGTCGAGCGCGTCGATGACGTCGCCGATGTTGCTTTGCTGGTAGAGCGCTTGCAGGTCCACCGTTTGCGGCACTGCCTGCACGTCGCCAATGTGCGGCGCGGGTGTGGTATCCGGGCTCATGCGGCCCGCCGTTGCGCAGGCACGCAATCCAATTCGCGCCGCATGGCGCCAACCACGCCGCGGTAGAAGCCATCGGCATCCGCCGCGCTGAAAATCGCCGATCCTGCCACGAACGTGTCCACTCCCGCTTCTGCCACGGCGCGGATGTTATCGACTTTCACGCCGCCGTCTATCTCCAGCCAGATCGGCCCGCCACCTTGGGCGATGTGCGAGTCGATGCGTGCACGTACCGCACGCGCCTTGCGCAGTGTCTCCGGGATGAACGCCTGGCCACCGAAGCCGGGGTTCACGGACATCAGCAGGATCAGGTCGAGGCGATCCATGATGTGGTCCAGCACGTGCAAAGGCGTCGCGGGGTTCAACACGATTCCTGCCCTGCACCCTTGTTCGCGTATCAACGCCAGCGTGCGATCCACGTGGTCACTCGCTTCGGGGTGAAACGATATGATGTCCGCGCCGGCTCGCGCGAACTGCGGCACCAATGCGTCCACCGGACGAACCATCAAGTGCACGTCCAAAGGCGCGCTGGTGTGCGGCCGCAAGGCGCGGCATACCACGGGGCCGAACGTCAAGTTGGGGACGTAATGGTTGTCCATCACGTCCACATGCACCACGTCCGCGCCAGACGCTATCACACGCGACACTTCCTCACCCAGACGTGCGAAATCCGCGGACAGGATGGAAGGCGCGATGCGCAGCGCCGGCAGATCGGCGCGCATGGTCAGAGCGCCTGTTCGGGTTCGGGCGCGCGCGACGTGGAGTAGCTGCGAATGGTGTAGCGTATCTGCCGGCCCTCGCCTTCCTGCCGCACGAGTTGGAACCCTGGCTCAAAGGCGGGACGGTTGACGATGAAGGACATGCGCACGCTCTCCCAGCCCTTTTTGGAGTCGAACGCCAGCACCTTGATGTATTCGTGGCCGAACTCGCGCTTGCACGCTTCCAGCTCCATCATCACGCCGGCCGGATCTCGCAGGTCGAACATCGGGTTGCCCCACATGGACCAGAAAACGTTGCGGGGGTGCGGGTCGGCGGTGTGCTCGATGGCTACGGCCCATCCGTTGTTCAGCGCGTATTCCACTTGTAGCTTGATTTCGGTGTCGGTGAGATCGGGCAGGAAGGAGAATTGTCCTTGGGTGACTTTCACAGCGTTCGCTCCTGGAGTGTAAGGCAGGCCTTCTTTTTAAAAAAAAGAAGCAAGAAACTTCTGGTCCGCTGTCGCGCGGCTGTCCGTCAGCCGCCGATAGGGAGTAAAAGTTTTTTGGTCCTTTTTTTCAAAAAAGGACTGCTTTCTTTTCTTTACGATGAGGCAGTAGGTGTAGGAACGTAGTCCACGCTGTCCGTGCTGGCGTAGTTGAACGTGACGTCCTTCCAGGTATCAAGCGCAGCACGTAACGGACGGCACCACCTTCCGGCTTCGGCCAGAATTTGCGGCCCCTCGTTCCAGATGTCACGGCCTTCGTTGCGCGCCTTTACGATCGTCTCCAGCGCCACGCGGTTGGCGATCGCGCCCGACTGTATGCCGTCAGGATGGCCGATTGTGCCGCCGCCGAACTGCAGAACCACGTCCTCGCCGAGATAGCATAGCAGCTGGTGCATCTGCCCGGCGTGGATGCCGCCGGAAGCGACAGGCATCAGCTTCTTGAGGCTGGCCCAGGGCTGGTCGAAGAAGATGCCGTGTGTGAGGTCTTCCTTGACGTAGTTCTCGCGGCAGGTGTCGTAGATGCCGCTGATCACGGCAGGATCGCCTTCCAGCTTGCCGACCACGGTCCCGGCGTGGATGTGGTCCACGCCAGCCATGCGCATCCACTTTGCGATCACGCGAAAGGACACGCCGTGGTTTTTCTGGCGGGTGTAAGTGGAGTGGCCGGCGCGGTGCAGATGCAGGATCATGTCGTTCCTGCGCGCCCATTTCGCCATGCTTTGGATGGCGGTGTAGCCGATTACCAGGTCGATCATAATGATGACGGCGCCGAGCGATTTCGCGAACTCGGCGCGCTCGTACATGTCCTCCATGGTGGCGGCCGTCACGTTGAGGTAGGTGCCTTTTATCTCACCTGTTTCGGCCATCGCCTTGTTGACGCCTTCCATGCAGTACAGGAAACGGTCCCGCCAGTGCATGAAGGGTTGAGAATTAATGTTCTCGTCGTCCTTGGTGAAATCGAGGCCGCCTTTCAGCGCCTCGTACACCACACGGCCGTAGTTGCGGCCGGACAGGCCGAGTTTCGGCTTCATCGTGGCGCCGAGCAACGGGCGGCCGAAACAATTCAGGCGCTCGCGCTCCACCACGATTCCCGTGGCTGGGCCCTGGAACGTCTTTAGGTAATGCGCGGAGATGCGCATGTCCTCGAGCCGCAGCGCCTTCAGCGGCTTGAAGCCGAACACGTTGCCGATGATTGAGGCGGTCAGGTTCGAGATCGAGCCTTCCTCGAACAGGTCGAGGTCATAGGCGATATACGCGAACCACTGGCCGGGCGTGCCGGGCACGGGCAGCACCTTGTAGGCCTTGGCGCGGTAATACTCGCTGTCCGTCAGGCGGTCTGTCCAGACCACGGTCCAGGTCGCGGTGGAGGACTCGCCGGCGACGGCTGCGGCGGCTTCCTCGGGGTCCACGCCATCCTGCGGCGTGATGCGGAACACCGCGAGTATGTCGGTGTCCTTGGGTTCGTATTCCGGCTCCCAATAGCCCATCTGGCGGTATTTCAGCACGCCGGAGCGATAGCGCTCCTTCATGTCCGTGATCTTGACCTCTTTGCCCGACTCTTCGCCGAGGGTCACCTGATCCATCGTCTGCTCTCCCTGCTCGGCCGTGTCTTTGCGGGCCGTTACGAAGACGCTAGACCGGTGGACCGAAGAAAGGGAAGCAAGTTATTGTTGTCTTCCACACAAGGGATTGCTTGATAGATTGCCATGCGTAACGTGACCGTACGCCAGCTGCAGATGTTCGCCGAGGCGGCGGATTGCCGATCCTTCGCACGTGCAGCAGAAACCTTGCGCGTGTCGCCGGCTGCAATCTCTTTTCAAATAAAGCAGCTTGAAGACGCGTCAGGATTCGCGCTGTTCGAGCGGACGGGGAAGAAAGCTGCGCTGACGGAAGCCGGCGAGAAGCTGCTAGGCTATGCCAGGATCGTTTTGCAGGCGCTTACGGATGCAGACCAAAGTCTCATGTCATTGCGCGGCGTGCTCGGCGGGCGCGTGACACTCGGAGCGGTCTCGACAGCCAAATACATCGTGCCGCACGTGCTCGCGCGTTTCCAGGCAAACTATCCCGGCATCACCATCAACCTAAAGTTCGGCAACCGGCACGCTATCGCCCAGGCGCTTGAGCGCGGGGAGATCGACCTGGCCATCATGGGCCAGCCGGATGACGACGGGGACGTGCTGGCCACCGCGTTTGCCGCCCACCCCTCCGTCATCATCGCTTCACCCGACCACCGCCTGCTCGCAGCACCCGGCCTTCGCATGGCGGCTCTGGCGGGCGAGCGGCTGATTACGCGGGAGGACGGCTCGGGGACGCGCCGGCTGATGGAGCAGGCCTTTCTGGAAGCAAAAGTCGCGCCGCGCATAGGCATGACGACGGACAGCAACGAGACGATAAAGCAGGCCGTGATGGCGGGAATGGGGATCGCGGTTATCTCACGCCACACGATCGGGCTGGAGCTGGCGCTTGGGCTGGTGCGGCTGTTGCCGGTGCAGGACTTTCCGGTGATGCGCGCGTGGTTCGTGGTGCGCCGGCGGTCCATGCCGATGATGCCGGCGCATGGGTGCCTGGAGCGTTTCCTGGTGGAGCATGGGGAGGCGGTGATCGGGGCGCTGGAGGCGGGGTATCGGGCGGCGGGAAAGAAGTAAGCAAGGCCTTCTTTTTTGAAAAAAAGAAGCAAAAAACTTTTGCTACTGCGCCTGCTCTGCGGCCCGCGCTGGTTCTGCCGCCATGCTTACTGGCAGAACCTGCGCGTGTCTTGATGCAGGCGGGAAGACAAAAGTTTTTTGCTTCTTTTTTTCAAAAAAGAAGGCCTTGCTTGCTTACTGAGTTCTCAGCCAACCAAGATCGATTATTCCGTCCACAGGAGCGCCGGCGTAAGCCGTAACCGGCAGCCCCGGCTCGCCGAGATGATTGACCACCGTGAGCGCGCCGGGAAACGGCCCTGACCCGCCATAGGCGCTGAGGGTAACCACGCAGCGCAGGCCGGCACCCTGGGCGCTGCGCACGCCGTTCAGCGTGTCCTCGAACGCCACGCAAGCGCTGGCCGGCAGGCCGAGCCGGCGTAGCGCCAGCTCATAGACCTCAGGTGACGGCTTCTTGGCCGAGACTTCGTCGCCGGCGGCGATCACCCTGAAGGGCTGGCGGCCGAGTGTCGCGCGCAGCAGCGCGTCCACGCTCGGGCGGCTTGTCGTGGTGGCGATGGCGAGGGGTAACCCCGCAATCTCCGCCTCGCGTATCAGGCGCGCGACCCCGTGGCGCAGGGCCAGGCCGCCGGACGCTACCGCCTGCGCATAACGCGCCGTCTTGTCCGCGTGCAGCGCGGCGATGGCCTCCGGGGAGAGCTCGGCATCCGGTTCGTGTTCGCGCAGGTAATGCGCGATCCGTTCCTTGCCGCCGGTCGTTTCCAGCAGGCGGGCGTATAGGGGCCGATCCCACAGAAACGGTAGGCCAGCGGCGTTGAAAGCGGCGTTGAACGCGTGCCGGTGCAGCTCCTCGGTTTCCGCCAGGGTGCCGTCAACGTCGAAGATCAGGGCTTGCGGTTGCATGTGCGGACTCGGGATGGGGACCCGCTGCGTTCTGGAACAAGGCTCGCACGGTGACCAGCCCTGGACTTGGCCCGACTGGCCCGCACATGTGCGTCGGCGTGCTGGGCGGAAGGGTGTCCGGCAGGGAGTCGCGCCACGCCGCGCCGCAATACGGAAGACATTACAGTTGAAGATAATGGTTCTCGCCTTGTTGCTGCTTGCGGGCTTCGCCTGCGCCGCGTGGCTGTACACGCCGGACAAGCCGCGCGCCGTGCTGGAAGCCAAGTACGCTGGCCCGCCCTCCAGTTTTGTGAACGTGCTGGGCGTCCGGCTGCATGTGCGTGATACCGGGCCGAAAACCGCGCCGGCGGTGATCCTGCTGCATGGCTTCGGCTCCAGCCTGCAGACCTGGGATGATTGGGCGCGCGGGCTGGAGGCCGATCATCGCGTAATACGATTCGACCTGCCCGGGTTCGGGCTGACGGGACCTGACCCGAGCGGCGACTACTCGGATGCGCGCAGCCTGGCCGTGCTGCTTGGCCTGATGGACCGGCTGGGCATCGCCAGGGCCACGCTGGTCGGCAACTCGATGGGCGGCCGCATCGCCTGGGAGTTTGCGGCGGACCATCCGGACAGGATGACCAAACTGGTGCTGGTGTCGCCTGACGGGTTCGCCAGCCCCGGCCTGGAATATGGCGTGGCCCCGAAGGCCGGACTGACCATGCAGCTGCTGCCCTATGTGATGCCCACTTTCCTGCTGCGGGCGACGCTGGCGCCGGCCTACGCGAACCGCGCGACGATGACCGATGCGCTGGTGGCTCGTTACCGGGACATGATGCTGGCGCCCGGCGTAAGGCGGGCGATCCTGGCGCGCATGCCGCAGACCATATTGGTGCCGCCGGAGCCGATGCTGCGCCGCATCATGTGCCCGACGCTGCTTCTGTGGGGCGAGAAGGATGCGATGATCCCGATCGGCAATGCCAAGGATTACCTTGCGGCGTTGCCGCATGCCAGGCTGGTGAGGTTGCCGGGCGTGGGTCACTTGCCGCAGGAGGAGCAGCCTTCATCCTCCTTGGTAGCTGTCCGGCAATTTCTGGCAGAATGACAGTGCGGTGCAGCATCATTCTCCCGGGTGACGTGTATCACGGGACTGTGAAGCAACTTGGGAAGCCGATTGCAACGCGGTGTTGACGCAAGCCTGCAACTTCGTGATCTTGGTTTCATAAGCCGGGTCGTCCACCGGTCGCGCCGTCCCTTCGCCTAAGAAGCCATCACGAACAATGGCAAGCGGGAGCGTAACATGTTGAGAGAGTTGGCGTCGGCAAACCAGGCACGGCAGGATGCCAGCATGCAGGGCCAGGCTGCCCAAGCCGCACTTTCCGCAGTGGTCTATCGCAGCCGCGCGGTGCGTGCGCTGTCGCCCGCGGAACTGCATGACCTGACGCGTGTGGCGCAGGCGCGCAACAGCCGGGAAGCCGTGACCGGGCTCATGGTCTACGACAACCAGCACTTCTTCCAGTGGCTTGAAGGACCGGCACCCGCGGTCGCCAGCGTGATGGATTCGATCGTTGCCGATCGGCGCCACACCGACGTCGAGATACTCCACAAACGCGCGGCCGTGCGTCGTATGTTCGCCGATTGGAGCATGAAACTCGCGACGCCCGGGCCGGTGATGTCGTCCTGGCGGCGCGACGTCATTGAGCCGCCACGCGAGATAATGGAGGCGCTGCGAGCGCAACCAAAGGCGGCGCCGGCGCTGCTCGTGCGGCTGGTTCCGAAGAATGCGTATGAGGCTGAAGCCCAAGAGGCAGACCCGATTTCGCATAAGCCTCTGAACTCGAAGACCGCCAGTATTTTGCGGAACGTGTTTCTTGCCACCGTGGTGCCGCAGCTTGGGCTGGCGGATGATGTGCTGGCGGCAAGCCCCGCCCTGGCGCAGAAGTCGCGCGTGTCCGAGTTGGCGGAACTGCTGGTGGCAACGGATCAGCGCGCGGCTTGCGAGCTGATCGAGGAGCTCACGCAGGCGGGTGCGCGCATCGGGCAGGTCTCAGCGACGGAGTTCGAACCGACCGCGCGCAAGCTTGGTGATTTGTGGAGCGAGGATTCCTGCAGCGAATTCGACGTGACGCTTGCGCTGTGCAGGCTGCAGACGGCTGCGCGCTTGCTGGATGCGGCCGGCCCGCAGCGCCGGCCCTCGCGCCTGGCGCATCCTGTGGTACTGATTGCGCCGGAGCCTGGCGAACTGCATCGTCTCGGTGCGGCGCTGGATGGCTCCGTCCTGCGAAACGCGGGCTGGACGCCGTATTGCGAATACCCGTCTGACAGCCAGTCGTTGCACGACCTGCTGTCGTCGACCTGGTTCGACGTGCTGGATCTGTCGCTGAGCGCGGCGTTCCGGCGGGACCACGTGCTGGCGCAGTTGTCCCGCTCGATCGCCGACGCGCGCCTGGCCTCGCGCAATCCTGGCCTTGTTGTTGTGGTGGGTGGCCGCGTGTTTGCCGAGGAGAAGACGGCTGGAGCCACGGTGGGGGCTGACCGGGCGAACACGACGGCGATGAACGTGAACCGGACGATCTTGAACACGATCGCGGCGACGCCTGCCGTGGCGGTCAGCATCTCCTAAAACGGCAAGCCTTCGTTTTCGAAAGAAAAGCAAAGAGCTGCTGCAAGCAACTTTGACGCGCGCGCGTCAGCGAAACGCACCCTAACGAGACAAAAGTTTTTTGCTTCTTTTTTTCAAAAAAGAAGGTCTTCCTTACTTGCCCGCCTTCAGCAAATCACGAAGCCCATTCACCCACTTCGCCGCTTCGTTTGCAGCCGCGCTGTTAGCATGCTTGTCCGGGTGCAGCAGAAGCAGCATGGATTTCAGCCGCGCATCATCCAGCCCGAGCGCTTCCATGGCGCCGATGGCCGATTGCGAACGCTGCAAGTCGGAGATGCGCCGGCGCAACGTTTCGAGTTCACGCAGCAGGTCCGCGCGTTCCGTCTCGTGCAGGGCGCGTTCGCGTGCCGGGCGCGGAGTTCGGTTCGGCGGCTCCGGCTGCGCGCGACCGGCGAGGGTACGTTCCAATTCGGCTTCTGCGAACTGGATGTGCAGCGGGTGCGGCGGCGATGCGGCACTGACAAAGGCGGTGATGTCCGTCTCGGCGTTGGGCCAGAACATCGCCATCAGATGTGTGCCGTCGTGGCGCACCACGCAGCCGCGCAGGGCGTTCTGGATGAGGTCCCGGCGCAGCGTATCGGCGGCGCGCAGCTTCAGGTTGGCGGCCGGGATGTCGGCGAAATAGAGAATGGGCGGGGCTTCGAAGAAGAAGGTGGGTTTGCGGAAGGCAGCGGCACGCAGGACGTACAGGCCGTCGAGGATTGGGCCGATGCCGGTGGCTGGTGGTTTGGCGACGGGTGCGGCTTTCGCCCCGCGTGGGACTTTGCGCGGCGGAAGCGGTGCCGAGCGCTCGACGAGGTGGAAGTTCTGTTTGCGTACGCCGGGAAGCTTGGGGAGGGTCAGCCCAACCACCTCTTCTTCCGAGAGGATGCTGGGGCAGAACCACTCTGCATCGTCCCAGCCGCCCAGGGCGCGGAGTGGCGGGGGGGTGGAGGTGTCGGCTTTTGGCACGGTTGGGAGCCTAGGCAAGCTGGCTTTGCTGGGCAAGGAAGCAAGGAAGCAGTTCTTTTTTGAAAAAAAGAACCAAAAAACTTTTGCTTCCAGCTGTCGCGGACACATCGGGCTAGGCCGCGGCAGCGGAACGGAGGTTTTGCTTCCTAGCCTACGATCATCCCCCAGAGCAGCGCCCCATTAAGCGCCAGAGTCGCCATGGTGGCTACCCACGCCACGGACAGCATGAGCGGCCCGGTCGCCATGACACCCATCACGTCCCGCCGGCGCGTCAGCAGCAGCAGCGCCACCATGGGCACGGGCAGCGCGAGGCTGAGCACCACCTGGCTGAGAATGAGGCTGCGAGTCGCATCGAACCCAATGGCGACCACGGCGAAGGCGGGCAGCATGGTTATGGCGCGCCGCAGCCAGACGGGGATGCGCCACGTGGTGAAGCCCTGCATGATCACCTGGCCGGCCATGGTGCCGACAACGGAGCTGGAGATGCCGGACGCCATCAGGGATAGCAGGAAGATGCCTGCCGCCGCGGCGCCGAATACCGGTACCAGCGTGTGATAGGCGGTGCCGATCTCGGCCACGTCGCTGTGGCCGGCGTGGAAGGCGCGCGCGGCCATCATCACCATGGCGGCGTTGACGATGCCGGCGGCGGTGAGTGCTGCGACCACCTCGCGATTCGAGTAGCTTACCAGCCGGCGGCGTTCGGCCAGGTTTCGCGCCGGCGCCCTGCCCTGCGTCAGCCCGGAATGCAGGTAGATGGCGTGCGGCATGACGGTGGCGCCGACGATGCCGACCGCAAGCAGCACGGCGTTGCGGTCCGCCAGATGCGGCACGACCATGCCGACGCCTGCGGCCCACCAATCCGGCGGTGCCACAGCCAGTTCCACCACATAGCAGGCGGCGATCAGGCCGATGAGGGCGCCGATCACCAGTTCCAGCGGCCGGAAGCCTCGGCGGTCCAGCAGCAGGATGGCGTAGGTGATGAGCGCGGTGACGGCCATGCCGGCCAGCAGCGGCATGTGCAGCAGGAGCGACAGGCCGATGGCGCCGCCCAGGAACTCGGCGAGGTCCGTGGCCATGGCGGCCACTTCGCTGACCGCCCACATGCCCAGCACGGCGGGGCGTGGGAAGTGCGTGCGGCAGAGTTCGGCCAGGTTGCAATTGGTGACGATACCGAGCCTGGCTGAGAGCGACTGGAACAGCATGGCGACCAAGTTGGCCAGCAGCACCACCCAGAGCAGGCTGTAGCCGTAGCGCGCGCCGGCCTGGATGTTGGTGGCGAAATTGCCTGGGTCCACATAGGCGACGCTGGCGACCACGGCGGGGCCGGCGAACGGGAGGATGGCGCGCAGGCCGCGGCGCCTGCCGTCCAGCACGTCCCTGATCGCGGCTGTCGTGGTCTCGCTTAGGCTCACGCTACGCAATGTAGCCTGGGCTACGAAGGGTGCAATGGGTTATACATTCACGAAGCAAGGAAAGGCTGGGGACGGGGGGCTCGTGGCGGACGACACACGCGCGTCTGAGGCCAAGCAGGCAGAACGGTTCGGGCGGACGCGGGTGGCGCAGGCGACCGCCCTGCTGGAGGATTATGCCGAGCTGATCGCCGACCTGCTGGCGGCAGAGGGCGAGGCGCGGCCGACCGACATCGCGCGGCGGTTGGGCGTGAGCCACGTGACCGTGGTGAAGGCGATCAGCCGGCTGAAGCGCGAGGGGCTGGCGACGGCGCGGCCGTATCGCGGGGTGTTCCTGACGGAGGCGGGCGAGGCGCTGGCGGCGCGCGTGCGGGCGCGGCACCGGGTGGTGGTGGATTTGCTATTGGCGGTGGGGGTGCCGCTTGAGGATGCGGAGGCGGATGCAGAGGGGATCGAGCATTTTGTTTCGCCGTCCACGCTGGAGGCTTTTGCGCGGTTCCTCAAGGGGTAAGGAAGGCCTTCTTTTTTGAAAAAAGAA
>CAXTJZ010000028.1:0-25526 GCA_964244695.1 uncultured Acetobacteraceae bacterium | reverse complement strand
CCGCGTCGGTGAAGCGGTATCTAGGCCGCACAAACCAACCTGTCAACACGATGCAGGCCGCAGACGACAAAAATTCGTCAAACAGCGCGCGCCGTTGACCTACGGACCAGCCGCCCGCACATCGTCTGCATGCCTAAATTTTTCTTAGACCCACAGGATGATACCGCCGAGACTGCAATCGCGGACATTCGCAACTCCCTCGACGTGTTTGACGACTGGATGGACCGCTACCAATTTATCATCGAGCTCGGGCGCAAACTTCCGTCTTTTCCAGATACATGGAGGAACGACGACCACCGTATTCCCGGTTGTCAAAGTCAGGTGTGGATGGAAGCAACACTTGAGGACGGCCGGCTCTATCTAGCCGGCGCGTCGGACGCGGCAATCGTGTCAGGCTTGGTAGCCTTGCTGCTGAAAGTCTATTCGGGGCGTCCACCGGCAGAGATCCTAGCCACCAGCCCGGCCTTCTTAGCCGATATGGGCCTTATCGCGGCCCTCTCCACCAACCGCGGCAACGGCGTTGGCAGCATGGCTGAAGCCATACAGGCTAAGGCGCGCCAGATGGCAGGGGACCACTAACCAAGTCTGGATAGCAGAGACTGCCTGTTCAACTGATAAGGCGATCCTGCCGTCAGTTCAGCCGCGCAGTCCCACGTCCTTCTGGCTCGCCCATCGGCAAGACCGGCAGGGTGGTCCGTATGGAAGGAACCTCAGCCGGCACCTTCGGCGATGTCCCGCTAGCTCGCACAAGCGAGGAGATGAACGACCGCCCCCAGCCCGCCGGCGTCGCCCCTTCGATCGCTGCCCAAGCCGCCTGCCAACGCTCCTGACGCTCTGCCAACGGCATGATCAAAGCGCGGTCCATCGCCTCGGCCAGTTCGTCCGGGTCGTGCGGGTTCACCAGCAGCGCAGTGGACAGCTGACGTGCGGCGCCGGCAAACTTGCTTAGCACCAGAACGCCGGGATCCTGCGGGTCCTGTGCCGCGATGAACTCCTTGGCGACCAAGTTCATGCCGTCGCGCAGAGGCGTCACCAGCCCAACGCCGGCCTCGCGCATGTAGCCGGCCACTGCATCGCGGCTACCACCACGCGCGATGAGCCGAGCCGGCGTCCAATCCGGCTCACCCCACTCGCTGTTTATCGCGCCAGCCTCCGAGTCGAGCTCGATGCGTAGGTCCTTATATGCATCCACATCCGTCCGAGACTCGGCAGCAATCTGCAGAAACGTCACATTGCGGCGCCAGTCCGGCCGGGTCTCCAGCAGACGGCGATAGCCAACCAGCCGCTGTATCAGCCCCTTGGTAGGGTCCAGACGGTCGATGCCCAAGATCCGCCGCTGGCCTTGCAGGCTGCGGCGCAGCCGTTCGGTCGCGTTGGAACGCCACGCAGTCCGCGCCTGGCCGGCGAACTCGTTCGCGTCGATCTCCACCGGAAACACGCCGAGGCGCACGCGCCGTGCGCCAAGTTGCAGCCCGCCGGTGGAAAGCCGGGTCGCACCAGCCAAGGTATGCGCGGCGGCAGCGAAATTTTCCAGATCGTTGGACGTCTGGAACCCGAGCAGGTCGGCAGACAGCAGGTCCCGTATCAACGTTCCCGCCTCGGGAACACTGGCCAGCATGTCAGGCGAGGGAAATGGCACGTGCAGGAAAAAGCCGATCGGCGCGTCGATGCCACGGGCGCGCAACAGCGCCGGCATCGCCATCAGATGGTAGTCGTGGATCCAGATGATGTCCGTCGGACGCAACAGCGGCACCAGCGTGTCCGTCATGCGCGCGTTGGTTTGCCGGTACACCTGGGCCGCCCGCCGGTCGAACGTCATGTGCTCCGGCATCGAATGGAGCAACGGCCACAACGTGCCGTTGGAGAACTCGTTGTAGTAACGGTCGTGCTCGTCGGTGGTCAGGTCCATCGTGGCGAACTGCATCGGGCCGAACGTCTTTGTGGCCACCACGCGCCTTGCATCGTCATTGACCTGGCCGGACCAGCCGAACCAGAGCCCGCCTCGCTGAGTCATCAACCCGTCCAGCGCCACAGCCAAGCCGCCTGCCTTCGGTGCCTCATCCGTAGGCACCTGGACCCGGTTTGACACGACGACGATACGGTTCATCGAACCTCCAGAAGCGCCACCGGCAAGGCGGCTAGACATTCATCCAAGGCGACATGGCCGTCTTTCACAACCATCCCGAATTCATCTTGGTCGTCCAACACGTTGATCAAGCGATGGTCCTGCAACGAACGTGCCATCAAGAGAGTTGTTCCCCGCCAGAATGCAGGCGCAATCAACGGCCTATCTTGGATCTCCGTTTTAGCAGACAGGCGCGAGACGACCACGATCACGCTTTGGTCACCTTGTTGCCTGGCAAACGCCACGATGTGTTCCGCCGCGGGTCCCTCCACGGACAGCTTCTGGTAGGTGCCCCGGGCGAACAGCTCGGACAGGCGTGCCCGCAGCGCCAGCACGCGGTGCAGGATAGCCTGCTTCACGCGCCCATCCCGCCATGTCTCCAGCAGCACCTTGGGCGCCAAGCCGGCCTGCAGCGACGTCGCACGGGCGCCGTAATTCACCGCCCGGCGATTGTCCGGGTCAACAAGCGAGAAGTCCCAGTATTCAGTGCCTTGGTATAGATCGGGGACGCCAGGTGCGGTGAGACGCAGCATCATCTGCGACAGGCCGTTCAGCGCACCGGGTACGGCGATTCGCTGCACCAGGTCGTGCAGTTCGCTCACCACATGCGCAGGCCGCTCCGGATCGAGAACACCAGCCAGGAATTCCTGCGCGGCCTGCTCGTAGGCTTCATCGGGCACCGCCCATCCGGAGTGGCGCTTGGCTTCCCGCAAGGCCTTCTGCTGCCAGGCCGCCACCCGGTCCCGGAACGCGGCCATGCCGTCCGCATCATGCGGCGTCAGGTCCAGCGGCCAGGCGCCAAGAAGCGCTTGGTAGAGCATCACCTCGTCGGTGGCGTCCGGCGCCGGGCCGCCGAGGTCGCGCTTCAACGGCGCATTCAGCCGGGTCCAGCGTGACAGGGCGGCCTCCCACTCGGCCGGTATCTCGCTCAGCACAGCCAGCCTGGCGCGGGCGTCCTCGCCGCGCTTGTGGTCATGCGTGGCGGTGGCCAGCAGGGCGCGCGGCCAGCGCTGCTGGCGCGCCTTCGCCGTTGCGTGCCAGGCGGCGGGCGAGATGGCGAACTGCGCCGGCTCGCTACCCACCTCGTTTCGGCTGATCAGGCGACCGTAGCGGTAGAAGGCGGTGTCCTCGGTGGACTTGGCCGCGGTGGGCGAAGAGAGCTGCTGAAACCGCACCATGGCGCGCAGGCGCTCCTGGCGGCGCGTGCCGGCCGGGATGTGACGCAGATCGGCGCCGCACAGCCAGCCAGCGACGAGTTCCAGCAGATGCCGGTCGGTGGCGCGCACGCAGCGGCGGGCGCCGGCCAGAGCCCAGTCCATCGCCTGGCTGTCCGCCTCGCTCATGCCAGCCGGGCCGGCATAGATGCGATAGACACGAAAATGCGCCAGCAGCTCGGTCAGCGTCCGCTGTATGGCGGTCAGCGTATAGTCGCGCGTGACCAAGTCCCGGCGCGCGATCCGATGCAGGGCGACCGCCGTGGCGTATAGCTCACTGGACAGGCTCTCGCGCAGTATCTGCCGGCGCGCGGGGATCACCTCGTCCTCGAACACGCCGGTGCGGCCGGTGGCCTCGGTCCATACACGCGTCATCTCCGCCTCGCCCTGCGCATCGTGCAGGACAGCCGAAGCGTCGTTCATGAAGTCGTAACCGCTGGTGCCGTCGATCGCCCAATCCTGGGCGAGATGCTCGTGGGTGGCGAGTATCTTCTCCACCCAGATCACCGGGGCCGCTTGCGTCAGTTCGGCCGGACGGTGTTCGGCCAGGGTCTGCATGCGTCGGCGCAGCTTGCGGCAGTAGCCGCGCGGGTCCGCCAGGCCGTCCACGTGGTCGATGCGCAGCCCGTCGATCAGCCCTTCCTCGTAAAGCCTGAAGATCGCAGCGTGCGTCGCCTCGAACACGGCAGGGTTTTCCACCCGTATGCCGGCCAGGCCGTTCACGTCGAAGAACCGTCGCCAGTTGATCTCGTCCGAGGCCGCACGCCACCAGGCGAGGCGGAAGTTCTGCCTGTCCAGCAGGCGGTGCAAATGGTCCCTGCCGAGCTCGGTCGCCGGATCATAGGCGCGCAACGCCTCGGCGATGGCCTGGGCGTGCTCCGGGCGGCGCAACTCGCGACGCGCCACCTCGGCCGCCGCCCGCATCTCCGCGCGTTCCGTCGGCAGGTCCGCAAAAGCACGCGCCACGTTCTCCAGCGGGCCGCCTTCGGTCAGCAGGATGGCCGCGTAGTCCCGCGGGTTTATCGGAAAACGGTTGTTGAAGTAGTCGGCGAACAGCCTGCCATCCTGCGGATCGAATTTCAGCTTCAGATCGCCGGCGGCAAGCACCGTGCCGTAGGCCTCGCCCAGGAACGGCGCCAGCACGCGGCCGCGCAGCGTAGTATCCGGCGGGTCCCAGTCTATGTCGAAGAACTCGGCGTAGGGGCTGGCGCGGCCCCACTCAAGCACGTCCATCCACCACGCATTGTCGTCGCCGCCCACGCCCATGTGGTTCGGCACGATGTCCAGGATCAACCCCATGTCCTGCGCACGCAACGCGGCGACCATGCGGCGCAGCGCTTCCATGCCGCCCAGCTCGGGATTGATCTCCGTGTGGTCCACGATGTCATAACCGTGGGTGGAGCCGGCGCGGGCGCGGAATATAGGCGAGGCGTAGAGGTGGCTTACGCCTAGCTGTGCCAGATAGGGGACAAGGGCCGCGCCGTCGTCCAAGGTGAAGCCCTTGTGGAATTGCAGGCGGGCCGTTGCGGTCAGGTTCTTCGTGGCCACGCTTGGGTGCTCCGGAAGGAAGAAAGCAAGGCCTTCTTTTTTGAAAAAAAGAAGCAAAAAACGTCTGCTTCCTCGCTGATCCCACGCTCCACTCTTTCCGGATAAGGCCGAACGCTGCAGATGCGAGGTCGTAAAAGTTTTTTGGTCCTTTTATTCAAAAAAGGACTGCTTGCTTAATCTTGTCTTCGAGCCGCGTCCAAAGCGCGCAAGCGGCGCGCTGTCGCACCCTCCTCCAGCAACACCGCTGACTCAGCCGGCAAGCGCCGCCGCCAGTTCGGATGTTCGTCCAGCGTGCCAGGCAGGTTCGGCTGCTCGCGCAGCCCGAGCGCGTCCTCGACAGGCAGCATCACCAGCTCGCAGGCGCTTGTCCCGACATGCACGCAAGCCGCATCAGCAAAGCTGTCCGCGTCTTCCTCGGCGGGCAGCTCGGCTGAGGCTGCGCCGGAGTTGCGGAAAGCCTGCCAGACCGCTTCGCGGTCCGCCGCGCGCTGGCGGCGTGTCTCCGTGGGATCAGCCAGGTGGCCGAGCTTCTCGTGCCACTTGATGTCGCAACCGGTCCACCAGCCGGCCAGGGTCGGCAGGTCGTGCGTGCTCGTCATCGCGGCCGCGCCCGCCGTCCAATTGCGTGGTGGCGTGAAATGCTCTGCCTTGTCGCGCTCGAACCAGAGCACGCGCATGCCGTCGATCCCCGCCTCGCGCAGGCGGTCCTGGAAACCGTCGGGAACGGTGCCGAGATCCTCTGCCAGGATGATCGCGCGATGACGATGCGATTCTAGTTTTATCAGCCGCAGCAGGTCGGTTTCCGGAAACGTCAGGTAGGCGCCCTGCGCACCCGTCGCACCATCGGGGATCACCCACAGGCGGTTCAGGCCCATGGCATGGTCGATGCGCATGCCACCGGCATGGGCCAGCGCCGTCTGCAACATCTCCCGATAGGTGGTGTAGCCGTTGGCGGCCAGGCCGACGGGCGAGAACGCCGTCAGGCCCCAGTTCTGGCCGTTGCGCTGCATCAGGTCGGGCGGCGCGCCCACGGTCAGGCCCAGCAGCGTCTCGCTCTGCCGGCTCCAGCACTGGCTGCCGCCGGAATCCGTACCTACGGCGAGGTCGCTGACCAGGCCGATGCCCATGCCGGCTGACCGGCAGGCCGCCTGCGCTTCCGCCAGGCCCCGGTCCGCGCGGAACTGCAGCCAGGCGTGGAACGTGACTTCCTCGGCGTGTTGCTCGGCGAACGCCCGCACCTCCTGCGTGTCCGGATCCTGGAACGCGGCCGGCCAGGAGCGCCAGTGCCATAGCGCCTTGCCCTGCGCGAAGAAATGCCCGTGCAACGCTTCGAAGAGCGCATGCGCGTGCAGGCGCCCGGCCTGCTGCTTCCGGAACGCGTCCAGCGCCGCGGATTGCGCCGCATCCGCGCGCGATTCGGCGAACATCCTGCGCAACGCGTCCATCCGGAACCGCGACGCTTCCGGCCAATCGACGAGATCCTTGGCGGACAGTGCAGGATTAGGCTGGTCGATGGCGGCGTGAAGCACGTTCAGCGCCGTGCGGCTGGATGGCGCGTAGGGGCTGAAACGATCAGGGTCCGCGGTGAACTGTGCGTGCACCGGCGAGATGCCGATCGCCTGCGCGCCATAAGCGGCAGCCGGCGCGGCCAGTGCCGCGAGTGCCCTGAAATCGCCAACGCCCGCGTCGCCCTGCCCGCGCAATGCGTAGAGCTGCACAGCCAATCCCCAGCCTTTCACGGCGCGCATCGCCTCGGGCGCGGTAAAACAGCGCGCCGGCGCCACGGCCAGGCAGGTGCGCTGCCGATCAAACGACAGACTATGGTAGCCCGGCTCCAGGATCGCGGGGATGGCCGCCCCGCCGGGATGCATTTCCGCAGTGCCTTTGAGCACGCGCCCGTCCTCCAGGACCAGCTCGTAGGCGCCGCTGCAACCCGGGACGGTGATTGGCTGGCCGGTCTCGGCCGTCAGCAACGGCGGCAAGATGCGGCTGCCCGCACGTGCAAGATGCAGGCTGTCGGAAATCTCTTCCTTCGTCCCGGCCGGGTAATCGATTGCGGCAAGCACGGCGCGCAACGTCGGCGGCTCCACCGTGTGCGTTTTGCCGAACACGTCTTTCCAGGAGCCCGCAACGCCGGCCAGGCCCGCCAGCTCGGCCAGCGCGCTGTCCGTCATCCGTGTGCGGCCAGGCTGGCGACCGTGCAGCGTGGCGGGACCACCCCATTTTCCTGTATCGCCGTGGTGCTGAAGATCACCTCGCCTTGCAAGGCTTCTGTGTGCACGGGCGCGTCACCGAAATTGCTCGCGATCGTCAGCGTGGCGCCATTGCCCAGAACCCAGGATGCGCGAACGGCTTTCTTGCCGATCGCGCGCGCACCCGCACTCCTGCAGCCCGGTATTCCGGGAACGATCCGCGCGTGGCGCAACGCCAGCAAGCGCTTGTGCATCTCCAGCACCGACGCGTGATCCTCCTGCGCCGCCTCGGTCGCGTCGGGCACGGACGCCGCAAACGTGGCCTGCGCGTTGGGATCGGGTATCTGCGCGCGCCTGGTCTCGTCCTGGAACGCGGCGAAGTGCGCGAACTCGCGGCGCCGACCCTCCCGCACCAGCTTGGCAAGCTCCTCGTTGTGATCGGTGAAGAACAGGAACGGCGTGCGGCTGCCCCACTCTTCGCCCATGAACAGCATCGGGATGAACGGCGAGAGTAGCAGCAACGCTGCGGCAGCCGCCAGCGCCTGCGGATCGGCCAGCGCGGTCAACCGCTCGCCCATCGCGCGGTTGCCTATCTGGTCGTGGTTCTGCAGGCAGATGACGAACGCGGTGGACGGCAGGTCCGTCGATGGCTCGCCGCGTGGCGTGCCGTGATGCGGCGACACCTGGCCCTGGAACACGAATCCCTCCGCCAGCGCGGTGGCAAGCTGCTCGGCAGGATCGGCGAAGCTCTCGTAATAGCCTTCCGTCTCGCCGGTGAGCAAAACGTGCAGGCAATGATGCCAGTCATCGGCCCATTGCGCGTCGAACAGACCGGCTTGCGGCCCACGCAGAAGGCTGGATTTGTTGCCTTCGTGCTCCAGCACGAGATGCACCGGACGCTCAGCTCCCTCGCGTATGGAAGCTGCCAGTTGCGGCAGGAATTCCGGCGGCGAGATCGCGTGCACCGCGTCAAAGCGCAGGCCGTCGAAACGGTATTCGTTCACCCACATCAGCGCGTTCTGCGTGAAATAAGCGCAGACCTCGGGTTTCTTGAAGTCGATCGCCGCACCCCAGGGCGTGTGCACGCCCTCGTCGAAGAACGCCTTCGCATAGGCGTGCAGGTAGGCGCCATCCGGGCCGAAATGGTTGTAGACGACGTCAAGGAAGATCATCAGGCCTTCGGCATGCGCGGCATCTACCAGCGCCTTGAGTTCGTCCGGCGTGCCGTAGGCGTGGTCGGGCGCATAGGGCAGTACGCCGTCATAGCCCCAATTGTGCTTGCCCGGGAAATCGGCGATCGGCATCAGCTCGACGGCGGTCACGCCCAGCGCGCGCAATCTTGGCAACTGCGCCCTTATGCCGTCGAAGCCGCCAAACGCGCCAGGATGCAGCTCATAGATCACTGCCTCATGCCACGGGCGGTTCTGCCAGTCCGTAGTCTTCCAGGCATACGCGCCAGGATCGACGACCAGGCTGGCGCCGTGCACGTCATCCTGCTGGGCGCGCGACGCGGGATCGGGAACGCGCGTGCCGTCCGGCAGAACGAAGCTGTAGGCCGTGCCGGCGACGGCCGGTGCCGTGGCCTCGAACCACCCGTCTTGCGCCTGCATGGGCATGGGCTCGGCCTGCCCAAGCTGCAGCGACATACCTGCCACGGTCGGCGCCCAGATGGTGAAGCTCGCCTGGCCGGACGGTAGCAGGGTGGCGCCGAAGCGGGTTGGTTGATTCACGCTTTGTCCTTAAGGAAGGCAGGCCTTCTTTTCTGAAGAGAAGAAGCAAAAGACTTTTGTTCCCTGCCTAGAATTGGCTCGAACTTCACCGCTAGGTTGCCCGCAGTACAAGCGTGGCCAGTGGGGGCAGGGTCAATGACAACGACACGGCCATGTCGTGGCTGGGCACGTCCTCGGCATCCACCGAACCTCCATTGCCAAGGTTCGATCCCCCATAGGTGGCCGCGTCCGTGTTGACGATCTCGTGCCATGCGCCGTGCTGCGGCACGCCTATGCGATAGCCATATCGCGGCGTCGGCGTGAAGTTGCACACCACCAGCACGGGCGAGTCCCCGCCGGCGCCGAGCCGGAGATAGGCGAAGACGCTCTGCGCGGAATCATCCATCACCACCCATCGGAAACCCTCCGGCTCCGTGTCGTGCACGTGCAGCGCAGGATTAGCCTGGTAGGCGCGGTTTAGGTCCCCCACCAGAGACTGCATGCCGCGATGCATGGGGTTGTCGAGCAGGAACCAATCCAGCCCGGCATCATGGTTCCACTCCCGGACCTGGGCAAACTCGCCACCCATGAACAGCAGCTTCTTGCCGGGATGGGTCCACATGAAACCGAAATAGGCACGCAGGTTGGCGAATTTCTGCCACTCGTCACCCGGCATCTTGCCGATAAGCGAGCCCTTTCCGTACACCACCTCGTCATGCGACAGCGGGAGCACGAAGCGCTCCGAGAACGCGTAGACCAAGCCGAACGTGATCTCGCCGTGGTGCCAGCGGCGATAGATCGGCTGCTCTTCCATGTAGTGCAGCGAGTCGTGCATCCACCCCCTGTTCCACTTGTAGACGACACCCAGGCCGCCCTCGTCGACCGGCCGTGACACAAGCGGGAAGGCAGTGGATTCCTCGGCAATCATGACCGCGCCGGGCACCCTGTCCTGCATCGCACGCGACATCTCGTGGAAGAACCCGATCGCCTCGAGGTTCTCGCGGCCGCCATGGATGTTTGGCACCCACTCGCCTTGCGGCCGGCTGTAATCACGATACAGCATGGAGGCCACCGCATCGACGCGTATGCCATCGACGTGGAAACGCTCCAGCCAGTGCAGCGCACTGCCGATCAGGAACGCACGCACCTCGTTACGGCCATGATTGTAGATGAACGTGTTCCAGTCGCGGTGAAATCCTTCACGCGGATCCTGGTGTTCGTACAAAGCGGTGCCGTCGAAAAACGCGAGGCCGTGCGCGTCCGTGGGGAAATGGGCAGGCACCCAGTCCAGTATGACACCCAGGCCGGCCGCATGAAAGCGGTCCACGAAGCGGGCGAACCCGTCGGGCGAGCCCAACCTCGCCGTAGGTGCAAACTGCCCAAGCGGCTGGTAGCCCCAGGAGCCGCCAAACGGGTGTTCCATCACCGGCATAAGCTCCACATGGGTGAAGCCCATATGTTGCAAGTACGGAACCAGACGCTCGGCCAGGTCGTCCCACGTGTAATCGGATATGTGCGATTCAGGCAGCCACGACATCGCATGCATTTCATAGACCGACATCGGCGCGTCAGGTCGCTGGCGCGCCGCCCGGCCAGCCATCCAATCGGCATCCGTCCACACCGGCTCCCAAGGTTCCGGTACGATCGAACCGGTGGCCGGCGGGCGCTCCGTCTGCTGGGCGACCGGATCGGCCTTCAGCGGCAGCGTGGTGCCGTCCGGTCCCATAATTTCGTATTTGTACACGGCTCCAGGCATCACGCGCGGGATGAACAATTCCCACACGCCGGGCCCATGCCGAAGCCGCATGGGATGGCGTCGCCCGTCCCAGAGATTGAAGCTGCCGACAACGGAAACCCTGCGTGCGTTCGGCGCCCAGACGGCAAAACGCACGCCGTCCACGCCATCGATGCGCGCCACATGGGCACCCAGCACACGCGCGAAATCACGGTGACGCCCCTCCGCCAGGAGATGGAGGTCGATCTCGCCAAGCAGCGGCGCGAAACTATACGGATCCTCCGTTTCGACGACCGCCTGACCGTAGCTTATACGAAACAGATATGGCACGTCATTCCGCAGCATGCCGCTCCAGAAACCGGCTTCGTCCGATTCGGACATCCGCGCCAGCACGCTCGCGTCCTTGCGCGCCAGTATCTCCACGTTTGCCGCGCCAGGCAGAAAGGCGCGCACGGCGATTCCGCCATCCACCTGATGTGGGCCGAGCACGGCGAAGGGGTCGCCGTGGCGGGCCTGCACGATCGCCTCGACCGCGCTCCGGTCCGGCGCATCGATTGCGGCCAAGGTCTCAGACATTCTCGCGGCTTTCCTGCAGGAGGCGGACGGAGACGCGCGCAAGACCGGCGAGCGGTATGCCGATCCAGGCTGGGCGGTTGGCTGCCTCGTAGCGAACCTCGTAGGCGGCTTTTTCCAGCAGGAAGAGGTCCAGCAGCGTCTGCTCCGCCTGTTTCTCCACCCAGGGCTTCGGGGCCGCATGCAGCACGCTCCTATAGGCTTCCCAGAACGCGCGGCCCGCCGTTTGCCTGAACAGCTCGACGAGGTTCACCTGCCGCTCCACCGCCTGCCCGGAGACCGGCACGCGGCCCGCCAACGCGCTGGCTGCGGCGTAGTCGAAGGAACGCAACAGGCCGGCCACGTCACGCAGCGGCGAAGATTTCGCCCGCCGCTGCGCCATCGTCTTTGCAGGTTCACCCTCGAAATCGATGAGCGTCGCGTCGCCTGGCGTGACCAGCACCTGACCCAGATGGAAATCCCCGTGCACCCGGGTTTGCGTAGCGAGACCGGACGCCGCCGCGGACAAGCGCCACGCCACTGCGCGCAGGTCGTCCGCGCGCGCCATGAAGTCCGTCGCCAGCGCCTGCGTCGCTTCGTCCTGCCAGTCGGTGACGCGCTGGCACGCCTGCACCGCCAGATCGATCTGCTCTACCACGCCCTCTGCCCAGGCGTTCACCGCAACCGCATCGGCGGGCTCCGGCGCGAAGGCCGGATCCTCCGTCTCGCCTGCCAGAACCTCGTGCATTTCGGCCAGGCGTTTGCCGATGGCCGTGGCCAGCGAGAGGTAACCAGACAGCGCATCCTCGAAGGCCGACGCGTCGTCGCTGCCGGATATGTCGGCAGACACACGCTTGAGGTAGTCCAGGGTCCATTCCCAGGCATCGCCCTGGTTGCGCACGAAGCCCTGCGCCAGCATCAGCGTGTGCTGCACGCCGGCATCATCCAGGCGCACCACTTCCCCGAGCAAAGGCGCGATGTTGGCAAAGCCGCGCGCCGTCAGGTAGCCGGTCATCTCTGCTTCCGGGTGACGCCCCGCCAGCACCTTGCGCACGATCTTCAAGACAAGCTTGTCGTCAGCGATCAGGGAACTGTTCGACTGCTCGGCAGAAAGCCTGCGTATTTCGAACTCATCCGCCACACCAAGTTCATCCAGCAGGGATGTCTTGGAGAACTCCAGCCGTCCGCCGGCGAAATTCAGGCGACGCTCGGCCCGCATGGCATCGATCACGTTGCGCGTGAACGCATCGAGCGCAAAGCCGTCCGTCAGATATCCCACTTCGGCGGCCCGGCGTACGCGCGTCACCGCAAGCTGCTGCGCCAGCGGCCCGCTCGCCTGGTCGTCGCGGCAGATACCAAGCGGCAGCGTGTAGCTCTCCACACGGTCGCCAATCTCGGCATCCACTTCGGTAAGCAGCGAGGCGCGCAACCCCTCCCCGAGCTTCACCGCGTAGGCCAGCCTCACGCCGGACAGCTTTTCACCCTTGGATGCAAACCACCGGCGCTTCTGCAAGTAGGCAGGCAGCACCTCGCGCTCGAGTATGGCGCGGCCTGTGGGCTGCAGCACCTCGCTGATGTCGTGCCGCAACACTATCGTGGCGTATTCCGGCAAAGGTGTCGGCACCTGTCCCCCGCGCGATGGCATCGCGGCTTCCGGCACCAAGGAGAACCAGTAGAACGCGTAAGCCGGCAACGTCAGCAGATAAGAAAGTTGCCCGATCGGCGGAAACGCGTTGCCGCCGACGATATCGATCGGCGTGCGCCCGGAGAACGCCGAGAGGTCCAGCTCGACCGCCTGCGCCGTGCGCGAAAGATTGCTGACGCAGAGGAGGACTTCCTCGCCCTGCTCGTCGGCGTGCTCGCGCAGGTAGGCCAGAATGCGGCGGTTGCCGGGGTAGAGGAAGCGCTGGGTGCCGCGGCCGAACGCGCGGTGCTGGCGGCGCACCGCCAGCATGGTGCGCATCCAGTTCAGCAGTGAATGCTGGTCGCGCGCCTGGCTCTCCACGTTCACCGCGGGGAAGCCGTAGATCGGATCCATGATCGGCGGCAGCACCAGGGCGGCCGGATCGGCGCGCGAGAAACCGCCGTTGCGGTCCACCGACCACTGCATCGGCGTGCGCACGCCGTCACGGTCGCCGAGATGGATGTTGTCGCCCATACCCAATTCATCGCCGTAATAGATCACCGGCGTGCCAGGCATGGAGAGCAGCAGCCCGTTCATCAGCTCGATACGGCGGCGGTCACGCTCCAGCAGAGGCGCCAGCCGCCGCCTGATGCCGAGATTGATGCGCGCGCGCCTGTCGCTGGCGTAAGTCTCCCAAAGATAGTCGCGTTCCGCGCTGGTCACCATCTCCAGCGTCAGCTCGTCATGGTTGCGCAGGAACACCGCCCATTGGCAGTTCGCCGGGATCGCCGGCGTCTGGCGCATGATGTCGGTTATCGGGAAACGGTCCTCGCGCGCGATCGCCATGTACATGCGCGGCATCAGCGGAAAATGGAACGACATGTGGCATTCGTCGCCATCGCCAAAATACTGCTGCGCGTCCTCCGGCCACTGGTTCGCCTCGGCCAGCAGCATCCGCCCTGGCGCGTGGCGGTCCAGCTCGGCGCGTATCAGCTTGAGAATGTCGTGTGTCTCGGACAGGTTCTCGTTGTTGGTGCCTTCCCGCTCCACCAGATACGGCACCGCGTCCAGGCGCAGGCCGTCTATGCCCATGTCCAGCCAGAAGCGCATGACCGACAGCACTTCGTCGAGCACGGCGGGGTTGTCGAAGTTCAGGTCCGGCTGGTGCGAGTAGAAGCGATGCCAGAAATACGCCTTTGCCTCGTCGTCCCAGGTCCAGTTGGACTTCTCGGTGTCGAGGAAGATCACCCGCGTGCCGCCATACTTGTCGTCGTCGTCGGACCACACGTAGAACTCGCGTTCCGGTGAGCCGGGTGGTGCCGCGCGCGCACGCTGGAACCACGGGTGCTGGTCGCTGGTGTGGTTGATGACGAGTTCGGTGATCACGCGTATGTTGCGCTCATGCGCCGCCTCGATGAAACGGCGCACGTCGGCCAGCGTGCCGTAATCGGGGTGCACGCCGCGATAGTCGGCGATGTCGTAGCCGTCGTCGCGCCGCGGCGAGGGATAGAAAGGCAGCATCCAGATCGCGGTCACGCCAAGCTCGGAGATGTAGTCCAGTTTTTCGATCAGCCCCTTGAAGTCGCCGATGCCGTCATTGTCGGCGTCGAAAAAGGACTTCAGGTGAAGCTGGTAGATGATCGCGTCCTTGTACCAGAGTGGGTCCTCGGGCGCGGTCGCGTGTGTCTGAGCGTTCATCGGTGGTCCGTATGCGATATTGGGCGGGGATACAATTCGCCGGTCAGGCGGCAGGCTGGGCGCGCCAGATGGCGTAAGGCTGCTCGGGCGTCAGCCGGACGTGATGATACTTGCCTTGCCACACGGCGGACGTGCCGGCGAGCAGGTCGTCCATCGCGAGCGCGCCCTCGTCGGGGATGCGCCAGGACCACAGCGGCAACTCGATGTCCGCCTCCTGCGGGTGATGCGGGTCCAGGCTGACGGCCACCAGCACCACGTTGGACCGGTCCGGCGTGGCTTTTTCATAGAACAGCACCGAGTCGTTGGCCGCCGGCAGGAAACGCACGCCCAGATGCGTCTGCAAAGCCGGGTTGCGACGCCTGATCCGGTTCAGCGCCGTGATCTCGGCCACGATGTTGCCCGGCCTCTGCCAGTCCCAGGCGCGAAGCTGATATTTCTCGCTGTCGAGATACTCCTCGCGGCCAGGCACGGCCGCCGCCTCACAAAGCTCAAATCCGCAATACACGCCGAACAGCCCGGACAGCGTGCCGGCAAGTGCTGCGCGTATCAGGAACCCGCCACGCCCCGAGCCCTGCAGGAACACCGGGTTGATGTCCGGCGTGTTGACGAAGAAATGCGGCCGGAAAACGTGGCGTGCCGGGGCCTCGTTCAGCTCCGTCAGGTATTCCTCCAGCTCGGCCTTCTCGTTACGCCAAGTGAAATAAGTGTAGGATTGCGAGAAGCCGATCTTTGCCAGGCGATACATGATCTTCGGCCGGGTGAACGCCTCCGCCAGGAACATCGCCTCGGGATAGCGCGTACGCACCTCGCGTATCATCCACTCCCAGAACGGGAACGGCTTGGTGTGCGGGTTGTCGACGCGGAAAATGCGTATGCCCTGCTCGCACCAGAACAGCACCACATCGCACAGCGCCACCCACAGGCCGGGAACAGCGTCCTCGGCGTAGAAATCGACGTTGACGATGTCCTCGTATTTCTTCGGCGGATTTTCGGCGTAGCGTATCGAGCCGTCCGGCCGGTAGTCGAACCAGCCGCGGTGCTGCTTCAGCCAAGGGTGGTCCGGCGAGCACTGTATGGCGAAGTCGATCGCCACCTCCAAGCCATGTGCGGCGGCCGTTCGCTGCAGATGCTGGAAATCGGCAAGTGTGCCCAGTTCGGGATGCAGCGCGTCGTGGCCGCCCTCCGGCGACCCCACCGCATAGGGGCTGCCAGGGTCGTCCGACGCCGGCGTCAGCGTGTTGTTGCGGCCTTTGCGGTTGGTCCGGCCGATCGGGCTGACCGGCGGGAAATACAGCACGTCGAAGCCCATGTCGCGTATGCGCGGCAGATGCCGCTCCACGTCGGCGAACGTGCCGTGGCGCGCCGGGTCGTCGCTCATGCTGCGCGGGAAGATCTCGTACCAGCTGGCGTAGCTGGCCAGCGCGCGCTCCGCATCCACCGGTATCGCCGGCGTCTCCACCCTGAACGGCCGTGAATCCGCCGCGCGCATCAGCGTCACCAGGTCCGGTGCCAGCAACGCTTTCGTGCGCGCCGCTTCGTCCAGTCCTTCCAGCGCCGCCAGCTTGCCGGCAAGCGCTGATCCTTTCACACCGGCAACGGCCGCGCGGACAAGTGCCGCGCCTTCGGCCAATTCCAGCGTAACCCGCAGCCCGACCGCGGATTTCTTTGTCAACTCGTCATGGAACGTGGCCCAGTGGTCCTTCCAGGCGGAGACGACGTACTCATGACATCCCATGCCCTCCAGCGGCATGTCGGCGGTCCAGACATCATTGCCGAGTGGCTGCATAGCCACTTCCCGCCAGGCCGCGGCGCCGGGCGCGCGCCAGCGCAGGGCGGCCGCTATCTTATCATGGCCGTCGAAGACCACGTCGGCGGTCACAGTCACCACCGCGCCGGCGGTGGCCTTTACCGGATGGCGCCCCGAATCCACACAAGGCTGCGGGTTCTCGATCGCCAGCCTCGCCGCCTCCGCCGCGCGTGTGGCCGAGTCCGGCGCCGCCCGCGATGGCGTCTGCATCGCCGCCCGCGCCGCCGCGGCAAACAGCCTGGTCCCGCCCGGCGGCACGCTCACCAAACTCTCCGGCGTAAGGCATACACCCTCGGAATCCTTGAACTGCCCGAACGCGCCGCCGGCGGACGTGAGCAAGGCGGCACCGTGGACGGTCAACTGCAGCTGCGCGTCGGTGTTGACCACCGCCAGCGCAGCCCGGCTGGCGTGGCGTATCTCGCCGGCATCCATCCGCAACAGGCCGATGACAGGGCCGGCTTCGCCAAGGGGCAACCTGGCCGGCAGCCTCGCCGCCAGAGCAGGCTCACCGGCAACAGCCGCATTAAGCCGGCGCAGCTCCGCCAGGTCGTCATGCACAGCCGGCACATGCAGCCAGCCCTGGCCCAGCACGGCGGCCAGCCCAGATGAACAGTGAACCCCTGACGCAGCCGAATGATCCTGGCCCGACGGCACCCCGTCCAGCCCCAAAAGCGGCGCCACGCCTGCAAGATCGGCCGCTTCCTCCCAAAGCCAGTCTGCCCGGCCGTCCCACCACGGCAACGACGCGAACACGCCGTCAGCACCCCGCCCGCGCAGGCTCAGCACCGCCTCTCGGGACATGCCTGGAGTCCAGGGAAGCAGGACCGCATCCGGCAACGCCGCACGCAAGGCCGCGAAGAAGCTTGCAAGCAGGCCGTCGGGAAAGGCGTGCAAGCCCAGCAGCCTGTAGCCCACCACACCCGCCTTGTGCCACGATTGCAGACGGGTCGCCCACCACGCTCCCAGGGCGGCAACATCCGCTGCCGTATCCAGCCGTGCCCGCGCCGCGTCACCACGCAACCGCCGGCGCGGATCGAGCAATCCGGCGGGATCGGGCAACTCGAACGGTGTGTCCGCCGCCTTGCCCGACGCCGCGATCGCATCGAGCTGCACGTCCAGCAGCAAGCCGACGGCTCCGGCGGCGGACACCAGTTCTGCCACGCTGGAAACCCCAAGGCTGGCCGAAAGGCTACCGAAGTCGCGCGTCAAATAGGGATCGGTCACGCTGGACGCCAGCCAGGGTGGCGGCAGCAGCAGGTGGGTGAACCCAAGCTCGCCTGCCTGTCTGGCCTGTGACGCTACGTCCGCCAGCTGCCCGGAAACTATACGCAAGAGACCGGGCTTGCCGGATGTCGCCACCATTCAGGAAATCCTCACCGCTTTGGCAGGGTGAAGAGCGTGAGCGTGCTTTGGGTTGCTACGGGCGCAAGGCCTTCTTTTTCTGCAGAAAACAAGCAAGAACCTCTGCTTCCCCGCTGCTGCAACGCTCCAGTCTGCCCTGTCGCCACCTGACCGCGGCAGACGCGCAATGCGGAAATCTGCTCGCCTTTACACACTATCCAGCTGCACCCCGCCGGTCACCGCCTGGTAGGTGGCGATCGCCAGCGTCAGCGGCTCGAACGGCTTGGTGATGACGAAAGCCGGCTCGATTGCATCGCCTGTCAGCAGGCGCTCCGGGTAGGCGGTCACGAAGATCACCGGGGCGTAGTGGCTGGCGAGTATGGCGCTCACCGCGCTCGTCCCGTCCCCACCCAGGCCCAGGTTGATGTCAGCGAGGATCAGCCCCGGCCGTGTCTGTTTGGCCAGCTTGATCGCCTCGGCTTCCGAGGAGGCGACACCGACGACCCGATGGCCGCAGCTCTGCACCAGCTCCTCCAGATCCATGGCGATGATCGGCTCGTCCTCTATTATAAGGACATCGGTCGCCGCCGACGCACGCAGCCGCTCACGCGCATCCGCCAGAAGCTCCGCGGCCGTCTCCGCCGATACGCCGAGTATCGGCGCCGCATCTGCCGCCGCCACATCCTCCAGCGACGTCAGCAGCAGCAACTGCCGCTGCTTGGCCGACAAGCCGTCGCCATCGCCGCCACGCCCGCCCGCATCGAAGCGCCGGGTCACGCCGCGGTACAGCGCATGCCGCGCGTCGTTCATCGCGCCGCCCTCATCGCTGGCGCGCTCCGCCGCCAGGGTGTCGCGCAGGCAATCCGCCACTAGCGCGTCACCGGCCGGTTGGCTGCCGGTCAGAGCCCGGGCATACCTGCGCGCATATGGCAGCGCCCGGATCAGGTCTTCGCGGCGTAATGCGGTCATCACAGTTCCTCGGAGGCGGAGTGGGTGCGAAAGTCTTACCAAGCCGGTACGTGCCGGCCATGCTACTGCTGGAGATGCCTTAACCAACATGGATAGCCGGTCCAAGCGCAAAGCGGTAGCCGACCCGGCACACGACGTGCGCCGGGATCTGGCGGCACTGCTCCCGGAATTAAGGGCCTATGCGCGTTTCCTGGTGCGCGACCGTTCGAAATCCGATGATCTCGTCCAGGACACGGTCGTTCGGGCGCTGGCGTCCATCGCGCAATTCCAGCCGGACACAAGCCTGAAAGCCTGGGTGTTCACGATTTTGCGAAACGCCTTCTACGAGCAGGCGCGGCGGCGCAAGCGGGAGGAGGCGGCGATGGCGAAGCACGGCAGCGGAGGCGAACGCCTCCAGCAACATCACGGCGAGATCGCCGACATGTCACGCATGCTATGGACGCTGCCGCCGCTGTTGCGGGAGGCGCTGGTGCTCGTGGGTGCCCAGGAACTCAAGCATGACGAGGCGGCGATCGTGTGCTGCGTGCCGGTAGGCACCATGCGGGCCCGGGTCTCGCGCGCCCGCGGCAAGCTGGCCGAGGCGTTCGGGGATGGCAGCCGGCCTTGGGAGGCGTGAGGGAACCCTTACCGAGAGAAAGAAGCGAAAAGCTTTTGCGAGTGCCGGACCGCAAGCTTCAACGACGCTCGGCCAAACGGCCAGAAGTTTTTGGTCTTTCTCACCGCCCGCGACAGATGCCGGTTTCGTGATCGAAACTCATGCAGCGCATTCCACCCCTGCGTCATTGGTTGATTCAGGAAGACGGAGACACCGATGAACGCCGACATTACGCTGCCGACATTCCACGATCAGATCATCGCTATCCTGCCGAAGCTGCGTATTCAGGCACTTGCGCTCACCCGCAACCGTGCTGCCGCAGAGGATCTGGTGCAGGACGCCGTCTGCAACGCGCTCTCCGCCCAGCAGAGCTTCATCCCTGGCACCAACTTCCCCGCCTGGATGCATCGCATCCTGCGGAACCGTTTCATCAGCAACCTGCGCAAGCGCCGCGACACCACCGACATCGATGACGTGCCAAGCAGCGTGTTTGCCACGGAGGCGCCGCATGAGGATCGTCTGGCGCTGAAGGAACTCGCCGCGGCGATGACCCGCCTGCCGTCCGACCAGCGCGAGGCGCTGGTGATGGTGGTCGTGCACGGCATGAGCTACGAGGCGCTCGCCGAGTCTACGGGCTGCGCCGTGGGCACCGCAAAAAGCCGGGTGTTCCGGGCCCGTCGCCAGCTCGAGAGCTGGCTTCTTGGCGAGACGAAGGAGAGCAACAAGGCCGGCCGCAACGCAGCTGCGCTGTTGGCGCGCCGCTTGGCCGAGGGCGAGCGGGATGTGATGCGCGGGTGACATCCGCGGACGGCGTTCATCCGTAGTTGATACGCGGCTCGGCGGCCGCTCCTTCGGAGCGGCCGTTCGCCTGTTCAGTCCGCACTTAGGATCACAAGCAGTCTCCGATGTCTAAGGCGAACGATCCGGGACAACCCGCCGCTCCAAAAATCTCACCGAAAAAGCCGCGCAAGACCGAGGCCGCGTTCGACATGTGGCTGCAAAAAGGGCTGCACGACATCTTCGATAACGTCGCGCGCGAACCGATACCTGACGAATTGCTCAGGCTTATCGAGGAGGACAGGAGACGGTGACTGATATGCCGTCCGCCTCGGCGGACCGGCGCCAGCCACGCGGCCGTCTGCGCAGCTTCTTCGGTCCCATACGCATCCGTCTTGCCCTGATCGTGCTGATTGCGGCGGTCCCGCTGCTCATGCTCTCGGCCACCATCGCGTGGCAGAACTACTGCCTCGCGCTGGATGTGACGGCGCAAACCGCGACGCGTCTCAGGGAGGCTGCGGTGGCCCGCCACGCCGCAGCCATCGCCGGCGCACAGCAGATGATGCAGGCACTCTCCCAGGTGGCCGAACTGTCCGGCGGCAACCCGCAGGCCTGCCACGACCGGCTGGCAAGCGTGCTGCTCCTACAAACTGCGCGATACTCCAACATCGCGGCCGACGACCTTTCCGGCGCGCTTGCCTGTTCCGCGCGCGACATACCGGACCGCGCGGCTTTTGCGCGCGCAAATGCAGGCAACGCGCTGCTTTTCCGCACAGCCCGCTTGCGTCGTGACCTGGTTCTGGGCCCGATACACGCGAGCCCCTTTACGGGTCGCGACATCATTCCCGCTGCCTATCCGATCATGCGCGGACAGGACGTGGTCGGGTTCGTCTATGCCGGGCTGCGTATCGACTGGTTCCGGCAAGCAGCCGGAACGCCGTCCCCGGATTTGCGCGCGTTGTGGATCGCGGACCCGAGCGGCCACATCGTGCAAGTTGCCGACACCAACGCGCTGGGGCTGCCGTCCGCCACGCTTGTGACACAGCTCGAGAGGTCGCCCGCCGTGGTGGACGCACGCTCGGCAGGTGGGGCGCCCTACGCCTATGCCTCAGCACAGCTTACCGACGGCTACAGCCTGATCGTCGCCTACCCGGCGCACATGGACCGCGCGGCCGCCACCGAGCTGCTGATACGCCGCCTCGGCCAGCTCGGCCTTCTGCTGCTGCTCGGTCTGGCCGCGGTCGCGGTGGGAACCCACCTCGCCCTCGTCGAGCCGCTCACCCGGCTGAGCGAGGGTGTGGCCGCGTGGCGCGCCGGCGGTGCCTTCCGGCCGAACCTCACCTCCGACCCGCCAACCGAAATACATGACCTGGCCGCCTCGTTTGCGGAAGCCACCGAGTCGTTACGTCAGCACGCAATCGCGCAGGTGGCGGCGGTAGAGAGGCAGGATCTTTTGATGAAGGAGATTCACCACCGGGTGAAGAACAACCTTCAGATCGTCGCGTCCCTGCTCAACCTGCAAGCCGCCCGTATCCGCCAGCCTGAGGCACGTGCCGAGTTCGCCAGCGCGCGGGATCGGGTCCGCGCCCTGGCCACGCTGCACCGTCACCTCTATCTGCAAGGCGAGGTTCACACCATAGACATGCCGGCATTTCTCAAGGAGCTCTGCGGCCAGATATTCGACGCCATGGGCGAGACGCCCGGCAAGCGCATAAGCCTGCACATCGAAGCCAGCCCGTTGCAGGTGCACAGTGACCAGGCCGTTCCGCTCTCCCTGATCGTGACCGAGGCCGTGAGCAACGCCGTGAAATATGCCTTTCCAAACGGCCGCACGGGAGAGGTGCGCGTGCGGCTTACCGACGGTAGCGGGTCAGCCGAACTGGTGGTGGAAGACGACGGCGTGGGTATTCCGGCCGGCAAGACAGAGACGGAAACCGGCACGCGGGACGGCCTGGGCCTGATGCTGATACGCGGCTTCGCCCGACAGCTTGGGGGCACCCTTGTCGTAGAGGAACGAGCGGGCACGCGGTACGTGGTCCGGGTCCCGTTAACGCCGGCCAACGAACTCAAGTAAGCCTAGGAGCTGGCAATCCACGCACGCAAACGGCCCGTGCAACAGACCGTCTCCCTATTTCAAGCCGAGGAGCGCTGAGCAAACGCGCGAGAATTTTGCTTCTTTGCCGCGAACAGCGTCCTGCTCCGTTCAGCCCAAGCCAGGCTTGAGACAAAACCCGCCCGACGCTACATCCTTGGACATGCAGGACAGCAAGACCGCCGCGCGCGCCTGGACGCGGCAGCAAACCAGGCTGGCCCGCACCCATGCGATCCCGGCAATCGGTTTCGGACTGGCCAGCGTGGCAGCCGCAGCTTCGCAGGCGGGGTGTGTCGCCTGGGTGCTCGCCGCTGCCCTGGCCGGCCACACGGGCGACAGCATCTCGGCGATCGCAGGCTTCGGCGCGTTGGCACTCCTGCGCGTCGTGCTGCAGGCGCAGGCCGAACGCGCCGGCTTCAAGGCGGGGGCGGCAGGCCGCGCCAGGCTTCGCCGTGAGGTGTTCGCGCGCATGTTGGCGGCAGGCCCTGCCTTGCTCCGGCGCTCACACTCGGGAGAGCTTGCCGCAATGATCGTGGACAGGGTGGAGGCGCTGGACGGGCTGTTCGGCCGCTGGATCCCCGCGTTCTACCTGGCGGTGCTCGGCCCCGCGCTGATCTGCTTGGTGGCCCTCGCCGTAGATCCTTTCGCCGCGCTGGTCCTGCTGCTGGCGGGGCTGCTCGTGCCGTTCGGCCAGGCTGTCGCGGGGATTGGCGCCGCCAGCGCCTCGCGCAGCCAGTTCCTGGCCATGGCGCGCCTGCAGGCGCGATTCCTCGACCGGGTGCGCGGCATTGCCACAATCGTGCTGGCCGGGCGGACGGGCGAGGAAGCACAGGCGCTTGCCGATTCAGCCACCGAACTGCGGCAGCGCACGATGCGCGTCCTGGGCGTTGCTTTCCTGTCGTCGGCCGCGCTGGATTGCGCCATGGCGGGCGCCCTGATCGTCCTCGCCTTGCACTACCGTGCCGCCCTGACAGGCGGACACGGCTCACTGCCGCGCGCCCTGTTTAGCCTGTTGCTGGTGCCGGAGTTCTTCGCGCCGTTGCGGGCATTCTCCGCCGCCTACCAGGACCGCATACATGCTACAGGTGCTGCCGAAGCGCTGGCCGACCTGCCTGCCCTACCCGCGCCTGCCGCGCCGGCCGCCATGCGCACGATCGAGGCGCGCGGCGTGACCGTCAGCTTCGAGCGCGTGCGCCTGGTGTGGGACTCCTCGCGCGGCCCGGCGCTGGACGACCTCAGCTTCTTCGTGCCGCCTGGCGAGACGCTGATCCTGACAGGCCCGTCCGGCGCGGGCAAAACCAGCGTGCTGGAGCTCCTGCTGGGGTTCATGCGGCCGGATGAAGGCCGCATCCTGCTGAACGGTCACGACATCGTAGATATCGTTCCGGCGGCGCTCAGCCGGCTGACCGCCTGGATCGGCCAGAAACCGATGCTGTTCGCCGGCACCATCGCCGAAAACATCGCCTTCGCCCGGCCGGAGGCCACGCCTGCCGAGATAGCGGAAGCCGCCCGTGCCGCTCACGTGGACGCCTTTGCCGCAAGCCTGCCGCACCGGCTGGACACCCCGATCGGCGAAGGCGGCTACGGCCTGTCCGGCGGCCAGGCACAGCGCGTGGCGATCGCGCGCGCCTTTCTGAAGAATGCGCCGTTGCTGCTGTTGGACGAGCCGACGGCGCATCTCGACCCCGCCACGGAGGCAGACGTGCTTGCCAGCCTCAAGCGGCTGGCGGTCGGGCGCACCGTCGTCATGGCAAGCCACTCCGCCGCGGCGCAATCCTTCAGCGGCCGCAGGCTGGATCTGCGGGGCGGGCGTGCCGCCGCCGCACGCGGGGCCGCATGAGCCCGCTGCTTCGCATCCTCGCACTTTGGCGTCCCTACGCGGCGCCGCTCGGTCTGGGCCTGCTGCTCAGCCTTGCCGCTCTTGCCTGTGCAGTGGCGCTCATGAGCCTCTCTGGCGCCACGATCGCCACCTTGCTGGCAGGCGGCGCCCTGGCCGCCTCGGTCGCGCTGCAAATTCTCGGACCTGCCCGCGTGGCCTCGCGCTACCTGGAGCGGCTGGTCACCCATTGCGCCACGTTCCGCGCGCTGGCGGGCCTGCGCGTGTGGTTCTTTCGCGGCCTGGCTGCCCGCGCTGCAGGCGGGCTGGGGTTCCGCCGTGCCGGCGACCTGCTCTCCCGCATGGTCGGCGACGTGGAGGCGCTCGACGGCCTTTACTTGCGCATTCTGCTGCCGCTGGCCGGCGCCGTGGTCCTGGTTCCGGTGGCAGGTATTGCCGCCGGGCGCTTGAACCTGGCCACCGGCCTTGCTGTGGCAGTTCTTCTGGCGATCGCGGCGTTCGCCATGCCTGCCTTGGCCGCGCGCAGCACGCGCCAGAGCAGCTTCCGACTGGCCGAAGCCACGGCAGGCCTGCGCATCACCGCGCTGGACGCGCTGACCGGCTTGCGCGAAGTACGCGCGTTCGGCGCCGAACCGGTCATGGCCGCCCGGATGGAGCACGCCGGCGCCGCACTGGAAGCCGCCCAGGACGCGCTATCCCGGCGGGTGGCGCGTGCGAATGCCGGCGCGCTGCTCTGCGGCCAGGCCAGCATATTGGCGATACTGCTGGCCGCCGGCGCCGCGCCTGTCGTGGCCGTGGCCGCCGTTTTCCTGGTGGTGGCGGCGTTCGAGCCGATCTCCGGCCTGCCGCGCGCCGGCGTGGCTGCAGCTACCGCCTCGGCCGCCGCCGCACGCGTGCTGGAAGTGGCGTCAAGCCCACCGGCGATAGTGGAACCGGCGCAGCCCGCCCAGGTGCCCGCCCAGCCTGGCCTGCGCTTCGCCGGCGTGCACTTCGGCTGGACGCCTGATCAGCCCGCCGTGTTCAGCGGTTTGACGCTGGAAGTGCCGGCCGGGGCGCGCGTGGCAGTGCTCGGCCCGTCAGGGGTGGGGAAATCCACGCTCGCAGCGCTCGCGCTGAAAGTGGCCACGCCGCAAGCCGGCCGTGTCTTCCTGGGCGGTACGGACCTGGCCGACCTCGCCTCGCCAGACGTCCACCGCAGCGTCGCCTGGCTCGGCCAGACGACGCACCTGTTCAACGACAGCATACGCGGCAACCTGCTGCTCGGCCGGCCTGCTGCCACGGACGGCGAAATGTGGGAAGCGCTGGACCGTGCAGCCATCGGCGACACCGTGCGCGCTCTGCCCGCCCAGCTGGACACCTGGCTTGGAGAAAGCGGCGCAATGCTCTCCGGCGGTCAGGGACGGCGCGTGGCACTCGCCCGCACGCTGCTGCAGCGCGCGCCTGTGCTCATCCTGGATGAACCGTGCGCCGGGCTGGATGGAGAGACGGAGCGCGCTTTCCTGACCACGCTTTTTGCCGAGACGGCGGGGCAGACAGTGATCCTGATTGCACACCGGCTGACCGGGGTGGAGCGTCTGGATCGAATATGGCGGCTTTCCGGCGGGCATGCCGTGGCCGCGGCGGCTTGAAGGAAGGCCTTCTTTTTTGAAAAGAAGAAGCAAAAAACTTTTACTACTCCGGCTGCGGACGCACGCGCTGCGTCTGTCTGGCG
>CAXTJZ010000027.1:0-25764 GCA_964244695.1 uncultured Acetobacteraceae bacterium | reverse complement strand
GGGGCGGCGGGCGGGCGCACGCTGGGCCGCGACCCGGCCGCGCGCGCAGCCGTGCCGGTTTGGAACACGGCGACGGTGCGCGAGAGCTCCTCCGTCTGCTCCTCCATGGACTTCGCCGCGGCGGCTGCCTGTTCGACCAGGGCCGCATTCTGCTGCGTCATCTTGTCCATCTGGGAGACGGCCGTGTTGACCTGGTCTATGCCGTTGCTCTGTTCCTGCGAGGCGGCGGAGATCTCCGCCATGATGTCGGTGACGCGCTTCACCGAGACCACGATCTCCTCCATCGTCCGCCCGGCACTGGCGACGAGCTGCGAGCCGGTCTCGACACGCGCGCTGGAATCCGAGATCAGCGCCTTGATCTCTTTCGCCGCGTTGGCGCTGCGCTGGGCTAGGTTGCGCACTTCCGCGGCCACGACCGCGAAGCCGCGTCCCTGCTCGCCGGCGCGCGCCGCTTCGACGGCTGCGTTCAACGCCAGTATGTTGGTCTGGAACGCGATCTCGTCGATCACGCCGATGATGTCGGAGATCTTGCGGCTGGCCGCGGTGATGTCGCCCATGGTGCCCACCACCTGGTCCACCACGGCGCCGCCTTTCACGGCGACTTCGGAGGCCGAGCTGGCCAGCTTGTTGGCCTGCTGCGCGTTGTCCGCGTTCTGCCTTACCGTCGACGTCAGCGCCTCCAGGCTCGCCGCCGTCTGTTCCAGGCTGGAGGCCTGCTCCTCGGTGCGTTGCGACAGGTCGGTGTTGCCCATCGCAATCTCGCGCGCTGCGGTGGATATCGTGCTGGACGCCTCGATGACGGCGGTGACCATGCCTACCATCGTCTCGATCAGGCCGTTCACGCCCGTGCACAGCACGCCTATGTCGCCGGATTTGCCGTCCAGCGGGATCCGCCGCGTCAGGTCGTTACCCTTGGCGGCGGACACCGCTTCCTGCACCTCGTGCACCGCCAGGCGCAGCGTCTCCGCGGTGCGTATTTGCTCGGTCATGTCGGTTGCGAACTTGACGACCTTGAACGGGCGGCCGTTGAGATCGAGGATCGGGTTGTAGCTTGCCTGTATCCAGACCTCTCGTCCGCCTTTGCCAATGCGCTTGTATTGGCCGGCATCGTATTCGCCACGTCCCAGCTTGTCCCAGAACAGGCGGTATTCGCCGCTGGAGCGGTAGGCGGAGTCGACGAACATGCCGTGATGCTGGCCGCGTATCTCGTCGAGGCAATAGCCGACCACATCGAGAAAGTTCTGGTTGGCTTCGAGTATCTTGCCATCCAGGCTGAACTCGATCACGCCCTGCGACTTGCCTATTGCCGCCAGCTGTCCTTCGAAGTTCGCCTGGGCCAGCTTCTGCGCAGTCACGTCGGTGGCGTATTTCACCACCTTGAACGGGCGGCCGGAGATGTCGAAAATCGGGTTGTAGCTCGCCTGTATCCAGATCTCGCGGCCGCCTTTGCCAATGCGCTTGTATTGGCCCGCATCGTATTCGCCGCGGCCGAGCTTGTCCCAGAACACGCGGTACTCCGCGCTCGCGCGGTGCGCCGGCTCCACGAACATGCCGTGATGCTGTCCGCGCACCTCGTCCAGCGTGTAGCCGACGGCCGCCAGGAAGTTCTCGTTGGCATCTCGTATCCTGCCGTCCAGCTCGAACTCGATCACCGCCTGGGACTTGCCGATCGCCGCGAGCTGGCCTTCGTAGTTCGCGGTCGCCAGCTTCTGCGCCGTGATGTCGCTGGCGTATTTCACCACCTTGGACGGGCGGCCGTCGCCATCGAGTATCGGGTTGTAGCTTGCCTGCAGCCAGACCTCGCGGCCGCCTTTCGCCACGCGGCGGAACTGGCCGCTGACGTATTCGCCGCGCCGCAGCGCGTCCCAGAACTGCTGGTATTCGGCGCTGGCGCGTGTCGCGTGATCGACGAACATCGCGTGCTTCTGGCCGCGCACTTCGTCCAGCGTGTAGCCGGCCACGGCGAGGAAGTTCTCGTTCGCCGTCAGGATCGTGCCGTCCAGCGAGAATTCGATGACCGCCTGCGAGCGGTTGATGGCGGCGATCTGGCCTTGCTGGTCGAGCATCGCGGCGCGGCGCTCCCGGCCGGTGCGGCGGTCCGACAGTTGCAGGCTTTTCAGGGGAGATTCGATGAAGCCGACGAACATGTTTGTCTCCGGGTGCGTGTGCGCGTGGTTGGTTCAGTGCAGGCGGGGCTCTGCGTTGCCGGGATGGGTGGCGCCTATCAGGCCCTCGAGCGAAACAAGCGTCACCATGCGGTCACCGAGCGGCACCAGGCCGTCCAGAAAACTCTCCTCTGCCGCCTGGCCCATCTGCGGCACGGCGCGTATCGCATTCGGCTCGACGGAGACGATGTCCGAGACCGCATCCACCAGCAGGCCGGTAGTGCGGGCCGCGGTAGTGACGATGATGACGACATGCATGCGGGACGGCTCGGTCGCCCCCATGCCGAAACGTGCGCGCAAATCCAGGATTGGCACGATTACGCCGCGCAGATTGATCACGCCGCGCACGTAATGCGGTGCCTGCGGCAGGGCCGTCGTCTCGGTCCAGCCCTTGATCTCGCGCACCATCATGATGTCCACGCCGTATTCCTGGGCGCCGAGGGTGAAGGTGATGAACTGCTGTACGATCTCTGGCGCGGCCGTGATGGGGGAACTGTTTGCGGTGGCGTTCATGCTGGGTGTCCTTTGGCCGCTCAGTGCAGGGCGGGTATGGCGGGCAGAGGCGGCGCCTGGTGTGGCCGGTCCAGCTTGCGGTCATCCAGGCGGCTGACGTCCAGGATCAGTGCCACGCGGCCGTCCCCCAGGATGGTCGCACCGCCCACGCCGGGCACCGGGCCGTAATTGGCCTCCAGGCTTTTCACCACCACCTGCAACTGCCCGAGCAGTTCGTCCACCACGAGCCCGACCCTGGCCGTGCCTTCGCTTTCCACGATCACCACGATGCCCTGGCAGGGATCGGTAACGGCGCGCGGCACCTGGAACCGGCGGTGCAAATAGGTGAGCGGCACGTATTGCCCGCGTATGGCCAGCACGTCCCCGCGCCCGACCACGGCATGTATGCTGTCCGGCTTGGGCCGCAGGCTCTCCATGATGTTGGTCAGCGGGATGATGTAGGTCTCGGGGCCGACCGCCACCGCCATGCCGTCCAGGATCGCCAGTGTCAGAGGCAGCGACAGCAGGAAACGCGATCCGTGGCCGGTGCGCGACTCCACGGCGATGCGGCCGCCGAGCGCCTGTATGTTGCGCTTGACGACGTCCATGCCGACGCCGCGGCCGGAGACGTCGGTGACCGTCTCCGCAGTGGAGAAGCCGGGCAGGAAGATGAGCTGGTCCACATCCTCGTCGGTGAGGACGGCATCTGCCGCGACAAGGCCGCGGGCGCGCGCCTTTGCCAGCACGCGGGCGCGCGAGATGCCTGCGCCGTCATCGGAAATTTCGATGGCGATGCGGCCGCCGCGGTGTTCCGCGCCGAGATGTATGGTGCCCTGGCGCGGCTTGCCGGCCGCCTCGCGCGCGTCCGGCGGCTCGATGCCGTGGTCCAGTGCGTTGCGCAGCAGGTGGGTCAGCGGGTCGGCGAGCTGTTCGATGACCGTCTTGTCGATCTCGGTCGCCTCCCCGGTCAGCACGAGCTTTACGTCCTTGCCGAGCTGGGCTGACAATTCGCGCACCAGCCGCGGCATGCGCGAGAACACCGAGCGTACCGGCTGGGCGCGTATCGCCATGACGCTTTCCTGCAGCTCGCGCAGGTGCTGGGACATCGTCCCGAAGCCGGTGATCAGGAAGCTGCCCAGTTCAGGCGGCAAATAGGAGCCGAGCTGGACCAGCATGGCCTGGTTGATCACCAGCTCGCCTACCAGGTTGACCAGGCGGTCCACCTTGTCCACGTCCACCCGTATGGAGGGGCTGGGCGCCTGCAAGGCGGCAGGCGGGGTTGCGGCGCGGGAGGGTTCGGGCTCGGGCGGCGTTGCCCGCGCGTCCTGCTCGGGTAGCGCGGAGGCGGCTTGCAGCACGTCGGCGCGTTCCTCGGCCTCGATGGAAAGCGCGCAATCGTCCACGACGAACTCGAAGACTTCCTCGATCGCCTCCAACGGCGCCGTGGTCTCCAGGCGAAGGGTCCACGCCAGGTAGGCTTCGTCAGGATCGAGCAGGGCCAGCTCGGGCAGTCGCGAGACGTCGGCCGACACCTCCAGCGTGCCAAGGCGCCTGAGCTCGCGCAGGATGAGCAGCGGTTCATTTGCGCTGCGGAACAGGTTGCCGTGCGGCGAGAACCCGATCCTGTAGCGGCATGGCGCCGATGCGCCGGCAGGAGGCGCCGGCGCCGCGGAAGTGGCCGCCACCGCTCCGGCGCTTCCGTCCGCTCCGGCTTCCAGGTTCTGCAGCGCGTGCCGAAGTTCGGCTTCCAGCCCGGCTTCAGGCTCCTCGCCGCTGCGTGCGCCGGCGACCAGGTCGCTCAGCATGTCCGTGCTGCGCAGGAGCAGCGTGCCGATTTGCGGCGCCAGGGCCAGGCGGCCGTCGCGCAGCAAATCTAACACCGTCTCCAGCCGGTGGGCGAAGGCGACCAGACGGTCGAACCCGAACGCGCCGCCGCCGCCCTTTATCGAGTGTATCGCGCGGAAGATCGCGTGGATCGTCTCGGCGTCCGCACGCGCCTCGGCAATCGCGGCCAGTTGGCCATACGCCACGTCGAGAAGCTCTGCGCACTCCTCGAAATAGGTGGGCTTGAGGTGGTCGAAATCTGCCACGTCGGTGCCTGTTTCAGCCGCACACGCGGCGGACGAGGTCCACGAGCTTCTCGGGATCGAACGGCTTGACGAGCCAGCCGGTGGCACCCGCGCTGCGCCCTTCGGCCTTCTTTGCCGGGTCGCCTTCGGTGGTCAGCATCAGAATGGGCAACGATCGGTGATTGGGGTCCTGCCGCACGGCGCGTATCAATCCCACGCCGTCCAGCACAGGCATGTTCAGGTCCGTGATGATCAGGTCGACGGCGGTGTTGCGCAAAGCGGAGAGCGCCTTCTGGCCGTCTTCCGCCTCGCTGACCTGGAAGCCCGCGCGCTTGAGCGTGAAGGCGACCATGTCGCGCATCGTTTTCGAGTCATCGACCGTCATGACGTGTTGGGGCACGATGCTTTCCTACTGCTTGAAGCCCGATGCCAGACCGAGGTCGGCAATTGCGCTGGCCAATACCGGGGAGGGTTCACGGAGGTGAAACGAGATGCCGCGCGACTGCGCATCCAGCGCGGTTGCGAGCAGGATTTGTATACAGGGCGTGGCAATGCGTTCGACCTGGTTTCCGTCCAGGAGGATTATGTCCGCCAGCAACTGCTCGCGTAGCGCATGGGCGAGTGCAGGCGCTGCCGCGAGATCAAGTACAGACGGCAGGGCGAAGGGCTCGCGCGCCGCCGCTGTTGACGTTCCGTGTTCCTGGCTCACCGTTGCTGTGTCTTCCACCAAATCTGCCGCGAGGCCTGCGGCGGTGAGATGCAAGATGGACGAATAGTCTTTCCTGATGTTTAAGTAAGGCAAGACAGCAAGGCCCTTTTTCTTCGGAAAAAGTAAAACACCCTTCCTTCCCTGTGCCACGCGCTTCGTTTCGGTTCAGGTGCTTGAAGTGGTACGAGCGCAGGTAGCAAAGTTTTTTGGTCCTTTTTTTCAAAAAAGGACTGCTTGCTTTCTGGCTGCCGCTCAGCGGCTGCTTGTTGCCCTTAGCCGCGAGCTGCCCCATTGGCGTGCAACACATTATCTGACATCAGGATGTGCCGGCCGGAACATACGGGGGCCTGTGCTTGGAGCAGATCATGAACGCACCGATGCGCCTGACATCGCTGGCCCATGGCGGCGGATGCGGCTGCAAGCTCTCGCCTTCCGTGCTGCGCGAAATTCTGGCCACGATGCCGGCCGCGCAGCCTTACGCCAACATGATCGTCGGCCTGGAGACGGGGGACGACGCGGCGGTGTGGCGGCTGAACGACAGCCAGGCGATCGTCGCCACCACCGATTTCTTCACCCCGATCGTCGACGACCCCGGTGATTTCGGCCGCATCGCCGCCACCAACGCGCTGTCCGACATCTATGCCATGGGCGGCACGCCGCTGTTTGCCCTGGCCATCGTCGGCATGCCGTTGGGCAAGCTTCCGGTCGAGACCGTGCAGGCGATCCTGGCCGGCGGTGCGGCCGCGTGCGCGGCGGCCGGCATTCCCGTGGCCGGCGGCCACTCGATAGACAGCCCGGAGCCGATCTACGGCCTCGTCGCGATAGGCCTGGTGCATCCCGGCCGCGTGCTGCGCAACAGCCTGGCGCAGGCAGGCGACGCGCTGATCCTGACCAAAGGCCTGGGCGTGGGTGTCTACGGCGCGGCACTTAAGCGGGGCGAACTCTCCGATGTTCTCTACGGCGAGATGATCGCCTCGACGACACGACTCAACACGCTCGGCGCCGACCTGCCGGCGATTGCCGGCGTCCACGCGCTGACCGACGTGACCGGATTTGGCCTTCTCGGCCATGCCCTGGAGATGACGCGCCCAGCCGGGCTTGGCTGCGAACTACGCTTTGCCGCGCTGCCGCTGCTGCCGGGTGTGGCAGGGCTCGCGGCCTCCGGCATCAAGACAGGCGCCTCCGGCCGCAACTGGGCCAGCTTCCAAGGCGAGGTCACGCTTGGCCCCGGTTTGCCGCCCTGGGCCGGCGACCTGCTCTGCGACCCGCAAACGAGCGGGGGCTTGCTGATCGCCGCCGCTCCCGACGCGGTTCGCACCGTCATGGAATGCGCCTCGGCGCGCGGCTTTGCGCATGCGGCTGTAATTGGGGCTTTCGCCGGGGGTTCTAACGGATTGCGTGCCGTTTGAAGTGGCGGGTATTGCGGAGCGGTTCGCTGCCTCGAGGTCCCTGAACCTTCGCGCAGCGCCTATGTGCCGCCGAAACTTCCCATTCTGGTCCGATCAAGGAGCAGCATACTACGGAGACAACCTGTCCTTGTGCTGTGAGCATGGCCGACCGACATCAATCTTAATGTGCACCGTCAATTCAACTCTTGCAGGACAAAGTCGCAATCCTTCGTCTGTTGCTTCTGATGATTACCTATCGCTAAAGCTTTCGAGATGCAGCCTGAAGAGATTGCCGTGACATACATTATACCGGTGAGCAGATTTTCTGACTCGGGTAGCTGATTGGGGATTCCGGCGCGGGGTGATCGTGTGATTCTGTGGTGGTCCACCCTGTTTGGAGGACCTCGATGTCGGGGCGTGCTCTTCGCATTCGCACTGACCGATCGGCTGACGATCTACGCCGGCTGGCACGTAGACAGGCTGATCCTGCGGCATCGGCGCGGATGTATGCGATAGCCAACGCGTTGGACGGTATGTCGCGGGCCGAGGCGGCACGTCTTGCCGGGATGGAGCGTCAGGCGTTGCGTGATGCGGTGGTGCGCTATAATGCGGAAGGTCTGGACGGCTTGCATGACCGGCCGCGGTCTGGCCGCAAGCCTCGGTTGACCGAGGCCGAGCGCGCACTATTGGCCAAGCTCATCACGGACGGTCCCGACGTGGAGGCGACGGGACTGTCGGCCTGGACACTGGCGGATTTGTGCATTGAGATTACCAAGCGTTGGTCCAAGACGCTGCATCCTGCCAGCCTGTCGCGAGTGGTCCGCAACCTGGGCTTCACGCGGCAGAAAGCCAGGCAGGTGCATCCGCAAAGTGATACGGAGGCTCAGGAAGCTTTCCAAAAAGGGGGCTCCAGGCGACGGTCGAGGCCGCGCGTGCAGCTCATCCAGGCAAGCGCCTGACGCTATGGTTTGAGGACGAAGCCCGGGTCGGCCAGAAAGGGCGCACCTGCCACCGGTGGTGGACGCGCGGACAGCGACCGCCAGGCTTGTGCGACCAACGTTACACCTGGGTGCACATGCTGGCTGCGGTGCAGCCAGCAACCGGCGAAGATTTCTGCCTCGTCATGCCGGAGGTTTCGACCGCGGTGATGAACACCTTCCTTGCAGGCTTCAGCGCCACACGTGCGGCCGACGAACACGCGGTGATGGTGATGGACGGCGCCGGATGGCATCGGTCCGGCGCCCTCAACGTGCCCGACAATGTCAGCCTGGTGATCCTGCCTGCTTACAGCCCGGAGCTGAACCCGATCGAACGAGTCTGGCTCTACCTGCGAGAGCGGCATCTCTCCCATCGCTTGCTCGACAGCTACGACGACATCGTCAACGCCTGCTGCGCCGCTTGGAACAAACTCACCGCCAAACGCCTACAATCGCTGACGAGCTACCCCTACTTGGAACAGGTCAGGTGTTAGGCTCGCCGGTATTACATAGACAATCGCGAAAGCACCGAAAGCGTTGCGCATTGCTGGTCTACCCTCCAATCTTGCTGGAAGAGTGACCGGGTTGTCTTGAGAAGCGGTGAACAGCAGCACTCTTTGTTGTTGTCGAGAAACGCGCCGCTATCTGAAGTCGCTCAGCCTGTCTGCTGCAATTGCGGCGTTGCCCGCCAGCCGATCAGGGCCGACACTATGCACCTCCCGAGTCGTCCCAGGCAGACACAGATGCTATCAGTTCCTTCAGTTCAGGATTTGGTCGTACCCGGCCAGCGCAGCGTGCTGCTCGACACGGAAACCACAGGCCTCGACCCCGCAACCGGTGACCGGATCATCGAGGTCGCCGCCATTGAGCTGATACGCGACCTGCCCACAGCGCGGCACTTCCATTGTCTGATCGACCCTGAACGCGACGTGCCGGACGAAGCCACGCGCGTGCACGGCTACGCGCGCAGCCATTTGGTGGGCCAGAAACGCTTCGCCGAGATCGTGGACGACATGCTTGCCTTTTTCGGCGACGCGCCGCTCATCGCCCATAATGCCGCCTTCGATTTCGGCTTCCTGAACGCCGAACTCGCACGGTTGTCCTTACCGCCACTGCACACCAGCCGCATGATCGATACGCTGGCGTTGGCGAAGACCCGCTTTCCCGGCATGCCGAACAGTCTGAACGCGCTATGCAACCGCTTCAGCATAGACCTGTCCGAGCGCACCACGCACAACGCCTTGCTGGACTGCCGCCTGCTGGCCGACGTTTACGTGGAGCTTACCGGCGGCCGGCAGCGCGGCCTGGTTCTGGCAGCCGCCACGCAGGCGGAGCAGTTCTACACCTACACAAGGGCGGAGCACCGCACGCCGCGGGCTTTCGCGGTGAGCGAGGCGCAGTTGGCGGCGCATGCGGCGTTTGTGGGGCGGTTGAAGGATGCTGTTTGGCTGGTTCAGTAAGAAAGCAAGGCCTTCTTTTTTGAAAAAAAGAAGCAAAAACTTTTGCTCCTTTTGCCTGCAATAACGTGCGCGCAAGCCTTGGGAGGCGCGGCGTTGCACCGGACGCGCGACAGCGGAGCAAAAGTCTTTTGCTTCTTTCTTCAGAAAAGAAGGCCTTCCTTAACCTGCCTTTCGCATCAAAAACATAGCCTGCTCGCCGAAAAGATTGGCCAGCCACAAGGACCGCCGCCAAGGCGATTTCATGCCGCCCTCGTCGATCGCCAGCCACTGCTCCACCGCATACCCCTCCTGCGCGCAGAGTTCCCGAAAATCCAGGATCGTGCAGGGGTGTATGTTAGGCGTCTCGTACCACGCCCGGCTCCAGGTAGGCGTCACCGGCATGCGGCCGGTGCGCAGCAATTGCAGGCGCACCTGCCAGTGGCCGAAATTCGGGAAACTGACCAGCGCGCGCGTGCCTATGCGCAGCATCTGCCGCAGCACCTCCTGCGGGCGCTCGACGGCCTGCAACGTGCGCGTCAGCACCACGTAGTCGAAAGCGTTGTCGGGGTACTGCGCAAGGTCGTTGTCGGCGTCGCCATGCATCACCGGCAGGCCGTGCGCCACCGCGTGCGTCACTTCGGCCATGTCGATCTCTATGCCGCGCGCGTCGCAGCCGCGGGTGCGGAACAGATGCTCGATGAGTGTGCCGTCGCCGCTGCCTATGTCTAGCACGCGGCTACCCGGTTCTATCAGGCTTGCTATGAGCTTCAGGTCTACGCGCATAAGGAAGGAAGGCCTTCTTTTTTGAAAAAAAGAAGCAAAAAACTTTTATCTCTCCGGCTGCGCAGAGGTCCGCGCCGGTTCTGCACGCATGCGCGTTTGCATAGCCAGCGCGAGCCGTGATGCAAGCGGGGTAGCGAATGTTTTTTGCTTCTTTTTTTCAAAAAAGAAGGCCTTTCTTCCTACGCAACGCCCGCATGCTCCGCGCATCCCGCCAGAAACCCCGCGATCGTCCGATGAAAATCCGGCTCGTCCAGCAGAAACGCGTCGTGCCCCCGATCCGTCTCGATCTCCACAAAGCTCACGTTCGCCGCCGCCCGGTTCAGCGCGCGGGCGACCGCGCGTGATTGCGCGGTGGGAAACAGCCAGTCCGACGTGAACGAGACGAGGCAGAACCGCGTGCGTGTGCCGGCGAACGCGGCGGACAAGTCGCCGTCATGCTCGGCGGCGAGATCGAACCAGTCCATGGCGCGCGTGACGGTAAGGTAGGAGTTGGCGTCGAAACGGCGTACGAAGCTGCTGCCCTGGTGGCGCAGGTAGCTTTCCACCTCGAACACGTCGCCGAAGAAGCTGGCCGCCGCTTCGCTGGCGGCGTTCGCGTCCCGCCTTGTCTTGCGGCCGAACTTGCGGGTCAGCGCCACTTCGGAGAGGTAGGTGATGTGCGCCATCATGCGCGCCACCGCCAGGCCGCGCGCCGGCGTGCGCCCCTGCGCCCAGTAGCGGCCACCCAGGAAGTCCGGGTCCGCGGCGATCGCCTGGCGGCTCACCTCGTTGAAGGCGATGTTCTGCGCGGAATGGTAGGACGCGGTGGCGATCGGCACGGCTGCGAACACGCGCTCGGGGAACGTGGCCGCCCACTGCAGCACCTGCATGCCGCCCATGGAGCCGCCGACGACCGCGAACAGGCGCTCCACGCCGAGGCTGGCCATCAGCATCTGCTGAGCGCGCACCATGTCACGTACGGTGACCGGCGGAAAATCCGTGCCCCACACTTCGCCGTCCGGCTTCGTGCTGCGCGGCCCGGTGCTGCCCATGCAGCCGCCCAGCACGTTGCTGCAGACGACGTAGAAGCGGTTGGTGTCGATCGGCAGGCCTGGGCCCACCAGGTTATCCCACCAGCCAGGCTTGCCGGTAACGGGCTGCGTTTCGGCCACGTACTGGTCGCCGGTCAGCGCGTGGCAGACGAGAATGGCGTTGGAATGCGCGGCGTTCAGTGCCCCGTAGGTGCGGTAGGCGAGACGGATGTCCGGCAGCGCCTGCCCGCAATCCAGCAGCAATCCTCCGGGAAAGCGCGCGTGGTGGTGGATGACCTCTGGCGTGATGTCCATCGTGGCCGGTGCTTACGGGGCGGCTATGGGCGAGGCAAGAACGGCCCGATGCCGCAATCAGGGTGCGACGGTGAATTTATAGGAGCCGTCGGATTTGTGGGTGTCAACCGAGACGGCGCGCCAGTGCACGGTGTACGTCCCCGGCAGGAGCCGGATGACGGGTACGAGGAGGCGCTTGGCATCCTTCGGGTCCGCGCGCCACGACCCGGCGACTTCGGCGGCACCTGCCTGGTTGAGCACCTCCACCCGGCAGAAGCGCGCCTCGACGGCCTCGCTGAACAGCAGCACCAGGCTGTCCGGCGCGGCGACGACGGTGGCGCCGGGCGGCGGCGACGCCCATTGCAGCGTGGCATGCGCTCGCGCTGTGGCGGGTAGGGCGGCCAGAAGGCAGAGTAGGGCTGTTCTCATGGAGGGAGTCCCTTCGGCGAAGGAGGGCAAGCAAGGCCTTCTTTTTTGAAAAAAGAAGCAAAAAACTTTCGACTCCGCTGTCGCGCGCCCGTTGCAAGACGCGCGTGTCAAGAAGGACACGCGCTTTGGTGCAGGCGGGGGAAGTAAAAGTTTTTTGCCTCTTTCTCAAAAAAGAAGGCCTTGCTTAAAGCCCAAGCTCGATGGTCCGTGCCATCACCATCTCACTGGCGTCAGCCCGTACAGGCCGCACCAGCCGCCCGTCCGGGCTCATCAGGAACAACACGGAGCTGTGGTCCAGCGCATACGCCCCGCGGTCCTGGTGCAGCACGCTGACGACGCGGTACTCGTCCGCCGTGCGGTGCAGCTCCTCCGCCGAGCCGGTCAGCCCGATCAGCGTGGGCGCGAACGCCTTTACGTAACGATGCAGTACGGCCGGGTTGTCGCGACCGGGATCGAGTGTGATGAATAGCGGCTGCACTAGCGCTGCCTTGGCGCCGAGCCGGCCCATGGCGGCGGCAAGCGTGTTCAGCGTGGTGGGGCAGACATCCCGGCAGGACGTGTAGCCGAAATAGACGATCAGGTATTTGCCGGGGAAGCTCTGGTCGGTGACGGTGCGGCCGTCGTCGGCCACCAGCGTGAACGGGCCGCCCACGCGGTCCTGCGCGACACGGCCGCCTGATGGCTCCAGCCAGATCCACAGCCCTGCAAAGGCCAGCGCGGCAAGACAGCCGGCAGCCATCCTGGCCGCATCCTGCCTGGAGAGGCGGCGGGAGATGCTGGTTCTCGTTCTCATCGGTGCGGGCCTCACATCTTCATGTCCATGTGCATCTCGGGGGCGGCGGACGCAACGGGGTGCTGCCGCAAGGATTGCAGCGCAGCCGACAGCATCTTCGCATCGTCCCACCCCATCATCGTACCCGGACGCTGCACGGCGCGCAGCCAGCCTTCGCGGTCGATGAGGAACTGCGTGCCTGCCAGAGCGCCTGGCTGCGTGCCGGAGATGATGGCGTAGGCCGCCGGCACCTTCTCGTCGGCGGCCACGCATGTGCCGGGCGGCCCTGGCTGCGTGCCTACCTGCTTGAGCCCTGGCTGCGCCGGGCCGGCCGGTGCGGGGCCTATCACCAGCCGCACGAAGCTGCCCCGGAAATCGGACGACTGGACGATGGCGTCGCCGCAGCGCGCCTGGAAGCCGGGCGCCCGCACGGGCTGCGGCCAGTTGCCTGAGGTGCGGTGGGCGACACCCAGATTATATGCGCGCACGTAGTCGATCAGGGACCAGCGCTGGTCGTCGGTCAGGCGCGAGGCGAAGCCGGGCATCGCCTGGGCGCCCTCCGGCGTGCGTATGCCGTGGGCCAGCCACCAGAACATCTCCCCGTCATCGTGCATCAGCACGTGGTCCGCGGTCAGGTTTGCCGGCGGCACGGGCAGGGTTTCGGCGAGCGGCCCGTCGCCCAGGCCGGCGGCGCCGTGGCAGACGGCGCAGTTCGGGCCGAACAGTGCGGCGCCCTCCACTATGGTGTCCGACGAGAAGCCAGTGGGCGAGTGGTAGAAACTGGTGGGGGTGGCGTCGGCCAGCAGGACGTCCAGATGCGGCACGGCGAGCCAGGCGATGAGGGCGGCTATGGCGACGGAGGGCAGGCGCCAGCGGCGCCACAGTAGTGAGGCGGCGATCAGGGCCAGCGCCGCCGCAAGCGACAGCCCTGCCAGCACCGCCTCGCGCATGAAGTCCGGATCCTCGTGCACGGCGGAGAGATCAATCCGGCGGGCAAACGGCCAGATCGGCTGCAGGTGCATGGCGGGCGGCAGGCCGCTCAGCACCACGGCGGCGGCCACGATGGCGAGCGCCGCGCCGGTCTGCAGTGTTATGCTGCGCACCAGGACACGTCTGGCCGATTGTGGGGTTTCCGTGTGCAGCAGGGCGGGGGCGAAGCGGTAGCGGTTGGCGGCCGCAAAGGCGAGCAGGATTGCGAACAGCGCAAGCTTCACCAGCACCATCCAGCCATACGCGGTGCCGACCAGGCCAGGCACGCTGCCGACCAGCACCCAGCCTTGCACCGCGGCGGAGACGACAAGCAATGCGATGCACCATTGGCCGAGCGGAGAGAACCACCGGGCCGCCAGGGCGCCCAGCCTCGGCGGCCCCATGCGGACCACGATAAGCAGCGGCAGAAGCCCGCCCAGCCAGCCGCCTGCACCCAAAAGATGCAGCACATCCATGCCGAGCAGCAGGGTGGGGCCTTCGTCCATCGAAGCGGCATGGCTGTGCCCGGCTTGCAGACAGAGTGCGATTGTAGCCACGCCGAAGGCCACGCGCTGGCGCACCTTCGTGTCCCGCCGGCCGATTACGGCCCACAGAAGCACCAGTGCGGCCAACTGCCAGGCGATAACGTGCCCGAACCACGTGGCATCCAGCACGGTGGGAACGGCACCGATTGCAGCGGCGAGCGAGTCCGCGTCTGCCATGCTGGCGGACTCGACCACCAGCCAGGCCAGCGTGGCCAGGATGGTGGCAGCCACGCTGGCCTGCGCGAGCAGGAGAAGCCGCTGCTTGACCGAAGCCGACAGCTCCGCCGGCGCACGGGCGAAGGCTTTCGGCAGCACGAGGTTGCGGAACGCCAGCGTGCCGAAGGCGGAGAGCAGCCCCGCCACCGCGGCGCCACGCACGATGACGAGCGGCGCCCCGCCCTGCAGGTCGAACGGTGGCATCACGGCCTAGGGCGTCACGGTGAAGTGGAAATTGCCCTGCGTCCTATGGGTGTCCACGGACGTCACGTGCCAGCTGACGGTGTAGGTGCCGGGCGCAAGTTTGCCGACGCTGACGGCGAGCTTTTTGGGGTCGGCCCCTTGCGTGTGGACCGCACCGACCTCCTCGTGTGTCCCGGCCGGATTTGTCACCTCGAGTTTGGAGAAGGCCGGCTCCACCCCTTGGGTGAAGGTAAGCACCACCACCTGGGGTGCTGCTTGTATGGTGCTGCCAACCCTGGGTACGGCGGAGTCCAGGAAGGCATGGGCGTGCGCCAATTTGGTGGCGCCGAGCAGACACGCGCACGCCGCCGCGCAGGCGAGTTTGCTGACGTTCGGTCTCACGAAGCGGCGTCCTGCTTGCTGCCTATCCATTTCCCTCAATCCCCCAGAAGCGGCGCGCCGATGCCGTGCGGATAGAGATCGTCCAGGAACACATGAACCTGGAAGATGACCCCGACATTGGTGCCGGACGCTTTGCTGGCCGGGATCAGCGCCTCCAGCCCCATCTGATACCAGGTGCGCAGGTAGATCACGCCGGGCGCTATGGTCCACGTGTTTGCCGAATCCCGTGGCCGCGACGTGGCCGCAATGGCGCTCACCTCGACCAGCGGTATCAGATGCGCGAGCGGCTCCGGTAAGCCGTAATCCCTGATCTGGGCTTGGAGGAACGGAATGCTGTACTGCACGGAAAACGCGCCGATCACCTGGTTCGGGCTGCCCGTATTGAATTGCAGGGCGGAGAGCGGCGTCACGGAAGGCACGACAGGGCCAGGCGCCATCACCTGCGACTCTTTCAGTCCCTTGTCTGCCAGCGCGTAGCTGAACTCGCCGGTAAAGGCGACTGGCTGGAGCGCAGGGATCGCCGCCTCCTCGAGGTCCTTGCCGAAATAGACCGTGGGCGCGGTGTTGCCGTAGGTGTCGGCACCTGTATGCGTGGTGCCGGTGTGGCCGAACTCGCGTACGATGCCGAAAGCCAGGATGAAGTCATGGTCCGGACTCAGGCATTTCGACCATTTGCCCGTCACCGCCAGGTCGTCCCAGCCGGTCTGCGTCTTCGCGTTGTTCGTCTGATTTATGTTGACGTTGTCGTTGAACCCGAAACCGAACGTGTCGGTAAGCTGCTTGTCGTATTCGAACTGGACGGACACGTCATGGCCGGGGCCGGGTCCGCCATCGGCGGCGGCGCGGGTGTAGACGATCTGCGGGATGGTAACCTCGTCGGCCACGCCGGGATCATCCAGCGTGAGCGTGACGGGATAGACGCGGCTGCCGCATACGGCGTGGGCCAGCGCGCTGGTCGCGTGCATGCCGGCCGCGCAGGCCAGCGCGGCCAGTGGCAAGTGTCGGCGCATGGAATCGTCCTGTCTGTCTGGTGCAGGTGACGCGAGCCGCGCGCGCAGGCACGGCAGCGGACGGAAGTGCAGCGATCAGACGGGACGGGGCGGACCTCTGGCATAGGCCGATGCAACAGGGCGCCCGGGCGGTGCGCGGGCTTGCGGCAGGCTCGCCTGCAGGCGCCGCATGACAGGCGGTGCCGGCACTGCCGGCCCTGCCGCCGCGATTGCGGCGGGGTGCGTTGCGGCGAGGCTTGCGTGCAGGACGGCCGCTTCGTGCACGGTATGCGGAAGCACCGGCTTGCCGTGATCCGCATCAGGACCAGCCTGGCAGAATACCGTTGCGGCTTCCAGGGCAGTCAGCGCACTTCCGGCCGGCGTCGCTTCCGCCCTTATCTGGCCGGATAGCACGAGCAGCGCCGCCAGCCATGCCGCCAAACCTATGCGGCGGATCGACCAGCGCTGGTTGGGGCTTTGGCTCACGGCGGAGCAGTAGCACTGGAAACGAAAAAAAGAAGGCCTTGCTTGCTTCCGGACGGTCAACCTCCAGGCTGGTTGGTATCAGTAAACCGCGCAACGCGCCGGATGGATACCGCCATAAGGCCCTATGTGACCCGGCCGGCAGGCGGCTACGCAGCCGCTGACGCTGACAGCCGCGCTCAGCAGAAGAAGAGTCGCAAATACTCGACGCATGGTAGGCATCCTTTCGGTTCGACGACGGCCGTCTACACCTCGCGTGTGACAGCAACAGGGCGAAAGCGAAACGGACTGTGACAATTGGCGGGCCGGACCGGTTACGCTAAACCCCGGCCCCTTCGCCGATGGAATCGATCGATGCGCCTGTTCGCCTGCCTGCTCGCCTGCCTCGCCGTATTTGGCGCAAACCCCGCCGCCGCCCATGCCATCCTGATCGACAGCACGCCCGCACCTTTGGGCCATGTGCCGGCCGGGCACCTGCAGCTGACGCTGCGCTATAACAGCCGGGTGGACGCCGGCCGATCCAAACTGGTTCTGCAGCACGGTGGCGACGAAACGCGGCTGGCGCAGACCGCGGGCGACACGCCGGACGTGCTGCGCGCAGCCCTGGATTTAACGCCCGGCGACTACGTGGTGGCCTGGCAGGTGCTGGCGACGGACGGTCACATCACACGCGGGCGAGTGCCGTTCACCGTGGATGCGGCAACCGTCACGAGCAGCAAATAGGGTGAACAGCCTTGTCGACCTGATCGGCTATGTCGGGATCCTGCTGCATGGGTTGGTGATCGTCAGCCAGTCCATGGCGCTGGGCGGCATGCTGTTCCTGGTGCTGCTGGCGCGCCCCTTCGCTGCCCAGCTCGGCCCCGTCGTCGGCCGCACGGCCGTCATCGCCGCCTGGAGCGCGGTGGCGCTGGTGGGCATCGAGGTGGTGAACGTGGGGCTGCAGACGGCCGTATTGGTCACCACCGTGGACCTGCCGGTCAGCAACGTGTTGAGCGCCAATTTTGCCGTGGCGGGGATCATCAAGACCGTGGCGGCCGGCGTTCTGGCGCTGCTGCTGTGGCGCGGGGCCGCCGCACCGTGGCTGCTGGGTGCCGGCGCCGTGGAACTGGCTGCGGCCACGCTGACCACCCATGCGGCGGCTAGGCTTTCCGACAACGCGCTGCTTCTGGGGGTGGAGGCGATCCACCAGCTCGGGGCCGCGATCTGGATTGGCGGCATACCCTGCTTCGTGATGGCGCTGGCGCGCCTGAAGGACGGCGGGGCGCTGCGCCTGGTGGGCGGCCGGTTCTCCCGCATGTCCATGGCGGGGGTGGCCTGCATCCTGGCCTCCGGCGTGACCATGTCTGTGTTCTATATAGGCAGCTGGGCGGGGTTGTACGGCACCGCCTACGGGGTGATGGTGGGCGCCAAGATCGGCATGTTCGCCATGTTGCTGGCGCTCGGGCTGGGCAACTTCCTGGTCACCGAACGCATGCGGCGGGATCCTGCCACGCCCGTGCTGCGGCTGCGCCGGTTCGCCGAGGTGGAGGTAGGCATCGGCTTCACGGTGTTCTTCGCCGCCGCCTCGCTGACGTCCGTGCCGCCGGCGGTCGACCTGACGACCGACCGCGCCACGTGGCCGGAGATCGTGGCGCGCGACCTCTCGCCGCGGCTGCCTACGCTGGTCTCGCCGGACCATGCGCGGTTGGGTATCCCGGCCTTGCAGGCGCAACTGGATGCCGAAGCCCGCGCACGGGCGGCCGAGCCGCGTGCCGCCTTTGTGGAAGGTTCCGGCGAGCTGCCGCCGCGCAACGCGGACGACATCGCGTGGTCCGAATACAACCACCATTGGGCCGGGCTGTTCGTGCTGGCGATCGGGTTGCTGGCGCTGCTGAACCAGGCCGGCGTGCGCTGGGCAAGGCACTGGCCGCTGGTGTTCCTGGGGCTGTCGGCGTTCCTGTTCCTGCGCTCGGACCCAGAGATCTGGCCGCTTGGCGACATCGGCCTGTTGGTGTCCTTGCGGGATCCCGAGGTGGTGCAGCACCGGTTGTTCGCGCTGATGCCGTTGCTGTTTGGCGTGTTCGAATGGTGCGTGCGCACCGGGCGCCTGCGCAGCCGGGCGGCGGCGCAGGTGTTTCCGCTGGTGTGCGCCGGCGGCGGCGCGCTGCTGCTGACGCACAACCACAATATTGCCAACGTGAAGGATGCGCTGCTGATCGAGTTCACGCATACGCCGCTGGCGCTGGCCTCGATCGTGGCCGGGTGGTCGCGGTGGCTGGAGATACGGCTGCCGGCGGGGCGGGGGGCGGTTGTGGCAGGATGGGTTTGGCCTTGTTGTTTTGTGGCGATTGGGTTGTTGTTGGTGTTCTATCGAGAGGCTTAGGCAAGGAAGGCCTTCTTTTTCGAGAAAAAGAAGCAAAAAGCTTTTGCTCCGTTCGCTGGCACGGCGGTGTCGTCTGGTTCTGCAAGTCGCGTACTGGCAGGACCTGCGCGCGAAGCTGCGCAGGCGTAGAAATAAAAGTTTTTGGTTCTTTTTTTCAAAAAAGAACTGCTTCCTTCCTTCTTAGGAGTGTGCGCATGCGGATTATGATTATTGTTCTCGGACTTACCTGCACGGCCCTGCACGCGCAGACCCTGAAGAGCGAGACGCCAGCGCACTTCACCCCCGTGACGAAGAGCTTTGATTACGAGCGGCGCGACGTGATGATACCGATGCGCGACGGCGTGCACCTGCACACCGTGATCCTGGTGCCGCACGGCGCACATCGCGCGCCGATGCTGCTGACGCGCACGCCTTATAACGCGACCGAGCTGACGAGTTACGGCAACAGCGGCCATCTCGTGGTGAGCCTGGACGGGTATGACAACGCGGATGATGTGATCGGGGATTCCGGCTATATACGCGTGGTGCAGGACGTGCGCGGGAAGTATAAGTCCGAGGGCGACTACGTGATGAACCGGCCGTTGATCGGGAAGCTGAACGACACCAAGGTGGACCACGCGACGGACACGTACGACACGATCGAGTGGCTGGTTCACAACGTGCCGGAGAGCAACGGGCGCGTGGGGACCATCGGCATCTCGTATGACGGGTTTACCACGCTGATGAGCCTGGTGCATCCGCATCCGGCCCTGAAGGTTGCGGTGCCGATGAACCCGATGGTCGATGGCTGGATCGGCGACGACTGGTTCCATCGCGGCGCGTTCCGCATGGTTGGCAGCCTGAACTACGTCTATGAGCAGGAAGCGACGCGCGCCGGCGACGAAAAATGGTGGACGGACCATTACGACGATTACGACGCCGCACTTGAGGCGGGTTCTGCCGGTGCGCTGGCGCACAGCCATGGCGAGGAGGCGATCGGGTTCTACCAGAAGCTGACGCAACACACGGCGTATGATGATTTCTGGAAAGACCAGGCGGTGGACAAGATACTCGGGGCGCAGGGTATCACCGTGCCGACGCTGCTGGTGCACAGCCTGTGGGACCAGGAAGATATCTATGGTGCGCTTGCGGTCTACGCGGCGCTGCATGCCAGGCCGGATTCCACGGGCAAGTTGTTCCTGGCGATGGGACCTTGGCACCACGGGCAGGAGATCGATGCAAATCAGATGCTGGGTGAGATCGGGTTCGGCGGCGACACCGGCCTGTATTTCCGGCAGCACATCTTGCGGCCGTTCCTGGACCATTACCTGAAGGACGACGCGCCGCCGATGGATGTGGCGCCGGTGAGCGCCTTCGAGAGCGGCACCAATCGGTGGCTTCGGTTGCAGAGTTGGCCGCAGGGTTGTGAGGCTTCGTGTCCGGTGACGGAGACGGCAATGCATTTGCTGCCTGGGGCGAAGCTGTCGCCGGACATGCCGGACGTGTCTGGTTTTTCCGCTTATGTGTCCGATCCTGCAAAGCCGGTGCCGTTCATCCAGCGCCCGATCCACCTGCTGGCGGACGGCGAGGGCGACAGTTGGCGCAACTGGCTGGCGAGCGACCAGCGTGAGGCGAGCACGCGGCCGGACGTGCTGAGCTTCACCACCGATCGGCTGACGGCGCCGATTAAGATAGCCGGTGCGCCGGTTGCGAAGCTGGTCGCCAGCACGACGGGTACGGATGCCGATTTCGTGGTGAAGGTGATCGACGTGTATCCGGACGAGGTGGCGCAGACGCCCCGCCTTGGCGGGTATCAGCTGATGGTGTCGGCCGACATACTGCGCGGCCGTTACCGGCACGCCTATGACAGGCCTGAGGCGATCCCCGCAAATACAAAGCAGTTTTACAGTTTTACGCTGCCGAACGCCGACCACGTGTTCCTGCCTGGCCACCGCATCATGGTGCAAGTGCAATCCACCTGGTTTCCGTTGTATGACCGCAACCCGCAAACCTACGTGGACAACATCTTCTTTGCCAAACCTGGAGACTACAAGGCGGCCGGCATCAAGGTTTTTGCCGACAGTGTGGTGGAGTTGCCGGTGGTGAAGCAGTGAGGAACGCACGCGCTGGTCGGTAACTTGCCGACCAGGAGCAAAAGTCGTTTGCTTCTCTTCAAAAAAGAAAGCCTTGCCTAGCATGAGCCACCCCGACCTGCTGGCCGCCATCCGCAACGGCCAGATCGAAGCTGCTGCCGAGTTGCTCGCCGCCGATCCCAAGCTGTGCGTGCTGGACGACGATCCGAGCGCGCTCATGCTGGCGCTATACCATCGCCAGCCTGGTACTGCGGCACTGATCGCCGCGCGCCGGCAGTTCCTGACCATCTTCGAGGCCGCCGCGCTGGGCAGCGTGCCGGCTCTGAAACACACGCTGCATGCGTTGCCGGTGGCGGCGCACGCGTTCTCCGATGACGGGTTCACTGCGCTGCATCTCGCCTGCTTTTTCGGACGCGCCGACGCGGTAGGCGTGTTGCTGGCATCGGGGGCGGATTGCAACGCTCTGGCCACCAACGGCTCACTTCTGCGACCGCTGCACAGCGCGGCCACGCAAGGCAGCGTGGCAATCTGCCGCATGCTGCTGGACGCCGGCGCGGACCCGAATGCGACGCAGCAAAGCAACTTCACAGCGCTGCACGCGGCCGCCTTGCGCGGCGATGTGGCGCTGGCGGAGCTGCTGGTGGAGCGTGGCGCCGCCATACGTACGAAAGCGGACGATGGGCGAGAGGCGGCCGACATCGCGCGTGAAGCAGGGTATGATGAATTTGTCCGAAGCATCGAGGGCGGCGCGCCTGCGGCCTAATCCGAGCTCCCGGCCGGAGCTTTGCCGCTGCGTGTAAGCTGCCCGTATTGTCCGAAGCTTGGCGCAGATGCCGGTGGCTCGGCCGGTCTGGAAAGTTGTGGTGGCGCTGCGCCGCTTAACCGTCATGCCGGCATAGACCGGCCCTGTACGGAACAGTTTGGTCTCCGTCTCGAAGACGCGGTCCACCAGCCCGTAGAGGCTGACCGACGTGTAGCGCATCGGTCCGCCGCCCGGGGGTTCGGCCCAGACACGACAATGAAGACGTTTGCAACCCCGGGCTTTTAGCAAGCGTGCTATTCCCCCTCAGCACCCGGCTGCTGCGAACGGTTTGAAAGAGTAACTTCTTAGCACATACTTTCGAACAAGGAGTGCTTTCTTTCTGCGTTGAGTTAGTTCATCGAGGCGGTCAGCCGCTGGTGCGCCTCACGCGGAATGTAATCTCAGCGGTCAGCGTTTGCCCGGGCTGCAGGATGACCAGCCCGTCATCTGACACGTCGTCCATCCTGCCTAGGCCGTCGGGCATGTTACTGACTGGCTCGAGCCCGATGAAGTCCCGCCCTGCTGGCGTGTAGAGCTGCAAGTGGTCTAGCGGCGGACCGGCGGACAGTGTCAGCTCGACGCTGCTTTCTGGCTGCGTGACGACCGCCTGGCCGCCCCAGCCGGCGTAGCACGTGTCTATTTCCTTGCTGCCCAGCACATGGCCGGTGGCAAACTCCAGCGCGCCGTGCACCGCTTCGCGCGCAACCGGCATGCCGTCCGTGCCTGTCGTCCAGAAAGTGTCCGCTTCGAAGCGAAGCGTGGTCTGCTCCGTGCGCGCGACATAGGGGTGGAGGCCGATGCCGGCGGGAAAGGCGCGTGTATCGGCGTTGCGAACGCTCATCGTGATGCGCAGCGCGTGCTCGGCAAGCTCAAAGGACTGTTCGGCCTTGTAGGCGAAGGGCCACTCCTCGGCCAGGCGGCCGTTTGGTGAAAAATCGAGCGTCAGGTGCGCACGCTGCGGGGTGGATTCGGTCACCGTCCAGGCATGCATCCAGGCGTTGCCATGTATGGTGTTTGGGTCATCGCCGAAATTGCGCGCGAGCTGGTACGCTTGGCCGGCAAAACGGAAACGGCCGCCGCCCACGCGATTGGCGAACGGGATGAGCGGGTAGCCGGCCACCGCGCGGCCGTGCTGTGCGCCAAGCCGCGGGTCGCTGACCGGCCGTAGCAGCGCCACGTCACGCCAGGTGAAGGCACCGATGGCGCCGCCCGTCTCCGGTTCCAGCACCAGGCGCAGGTCGCCGGCTTGCAGTTGCACGCTCATGAGATGCCGATCGATTGTGGAGGTGACATATAGAAAGCAAGTAGTCCTGTTTTAAAGAAAATAGAGGAAACACGCATCGGCAACAGTCGTGCACGACCAGGAAAGCCGGCACGCAGCAGCGTCGAGGTAGCAAAAGTTTTTTGCTTCTTTTTTTCAAAAAAGAAGGCCTTGCTTTCGGTAAGCATCAGCGCCGCGCCCGCAAAGCGGTTGCCAACGTGCCGTCATCGAGCACGTCCAGCGCGCCGCCGATCGGCACGCCCTGCGCCACGCGAGTGATGCGCACCCGGCTGGCGGCCAGCCTGTCCGTCAGCCAGTGCGATGTGGCGGCGCCGTCCACGGTGGCGCTCAGTGCCAGGATCACCTCGCCGACGTTGCTTTCCGCCACGCGCGCGAGCAGCGGTGCGAGGTTGAGGTCCTCGGGTCCTGTGCCGGAGAGGGCGGACAGCGTGCCGCCGAGCACGTGGTAGAGGCCGCCATGCACCCGCGCGCGCTCCAGCGCCCAAAGATCGCCCACGGTTTCCACCACACAGACCATGCTGCGGTCCCGCTCGGGGTCCGAACAGATGCTGCAGGGATCGACAGAATCCAGGTTTCCGCATTGACTGCAGGTGCGTACGGCGCGTGCGGCGGCGGCTAGGGCGGCGGCGAGCGGAAGCATGCGGGTTTCTGGCGATTGCAGGAGTTTTAGCACGAGACGGCGGGCGCTTCTTTGGCCCAGGCCGGGGAGCCTGGCGACCATCTGGATGAGGGTGTCTAGTTCTGGGCCGCCCATTAGGACAGAATCTTAAGCTTAAGGAAGAAAGGCCTTCTTTTTCGAGAAAAAGAAGCAAAAAGCTTTTGCTCCGCTGTCGCGGGACCGCTGGAGCGCGCGCTTCCACGACACGTACCCGACGGAGATAAAAGTTTTTTGCTTCTTTTTTTCAAAAAAGAAGGCCTTGCTTGCTTTCTAGAACGGCAGCTTCAAGCCGGCCGGGAGTTCCATGCCTCCGGTGACCTTGCTCATCTCCTCGGCCATCAGCGCGTCCAGCTTACGCTTGGCCTCCGCGTGGGCGGAGACCAGCAGGTCTTCCAGCATTTCCGCTTCGCTGGGATCGATCAGCTTGGGGTCGATCTGCACGCGGCGCATCTCGCCTTTGCCGGCGAGCGTGATCTTCACCATGCCAGCGCCGGACTCGCCGGTGACTTCCATGGCTTCCACGCGGGCCTGCATCTCGGCCATGCGCTCCTGCATCTGGGACGCCTGCTTCATCAGCCCGGCAAGGTTCTTCATCGTTCGATTGCTCCCATCATGGCGGCGCTTCCATCAGGAAGCGCGGCTCCATCTCCATCGGCACGTCCATAAGGTCTGGTGGTTCCACCAGCTCGTCGTCGGCGGTGTAGCCTGGCGCCTCGGGCTCGCCCAGCGGCACCTGCGCGGGCAGGCCGTAGGCGTCGGCGTCCGGGTCGTGGACAGCCTGAATTTTGGCGCCGGGGAAGGCTTCCATGATGGCGCGCACGAGCGGGTGGTCGGCGGCGGCGTGGCGGCGGGCGCGGTCGGCTTCGTTGCCTTGCTCGGCCAGCGTGGCTTCGCCGCCTTGGGTGCTGAGCGCGATCGTCCAGCGTGTGCCGGTGACGCGCAGAAGGAGCGCGCCGAGCTTGGCGGCCAGGTCGCGCGGGGCGTCGGCGTGGGGGCGTAGTTCGATCACCGGGGGCGCCCAGCGGACCAGGTGGACGGAATGCAGCAGGTGGCCGTGCAGCAGGACCTCGCGCTCGGAGGCGACGAGGGCCAGCACGTCCCGGAAGCTGGCCAGGCGCGGGGCGGCTGCCTGGGCCAAGGCGGCCTGCGGGATCGCGCCGCCGCCTGCCATCGCGCGTATGCCGCCGCTGGGGCCGGACGGTGCTGGCCCGGGGGTTGTGCCGGCGGGCTGGTTCTGAAGGCGGCGGACGAGCTCGCCTGGGGGCGGCAGGTCGGCCACGTGGCATAGGCGTATCAGAACCATTTCGGCGGCGGCGCGGCGGTCTGGGGCGGTTTCCACCTCGGCGCAGCCTTTCAGTAGCATCTGCCAGGCGCGGCCGAGTATGGGGATCGGGAGTGCGTCGGCCAGTGCGCCGCCGCGTACGCGCTCGGCTTCGGGTAGCTCCTGGGATTGCCGGAGGTCGGGGACGGCGCGCAGGCGGCTTAGCGTGTGGGTGAGTTCGAGCAGGTCGCCTAGCAGCACGCCCAGGTCGGCGCCTAGCGCGTAGGCACGGTCCGTGATGGCGAGTACGTCGGCCGTGCGGCCGGCCATCGCGGCCTCCATCAGGTCGAACACCACGCCGCGGTCGGCCACGCCCAGCATGTTGGCGACCGAGGCGGCGGACACCGTGCCGTCCTCGCCCACGCCTTGGGCGATGGCTTGGTCCAGCAGGGACAGACCGTCGCGGACGGACCCGTCCGCCGCGCGGGCTATGGCGGCCAGAGCCTCGGTCTCCACTGCCACGTCCTCGGCGGCGGCGATCTTGGCGTAGTGGGCGGTCAGCATGGAAACGGGGATGCGGCGGAGGTCGAAACGCTGGCAGCGGGAGAGGACGGTTACCGGGACCTTGCGGATTTCCGTGGTCGCGAAGACGAATTTTACGTGCAGCGGGGGTTCTTCCAGGGTTTTCAGCAGCGCGTTGAAGGCGTTGCGGGAGAGCATGTGGACTTCGTCCACGATGAACACCTTGGTGCGCGCCTGCATCGGGCGGAAACGGGTGGCGTCGATGATCTCGCGCACGTCGTCCACGCCGGTGCGCGAGGCCGCGTCCATCTCGATCACGTCGGGGTGGCGGTCGGCGAGGATGGCGCGGCAGTTGTCGCACACGCCGCAGGGGTCAGGGGTGGGGCCGCCGGTGCCGTCAGGACCCACGCAGTTCAGGGCGCGGGCGATGATGCGGGCGGTGGTGGTCTTGCCGACGCCGCGCACGCCGGTGAGCATGAAGGCGTGCGCCA